>NZ_JAVDXN010000004.1:0-531715 GCF_031457955.1 Mixta sp. BE291
CACTCTGAGACTTGATACTGCAATATTTTTTGCGATATCCCGTCCGTGAGTGCCCACACAGATTGTCTGATAAATTGTTAAAGAGCGGTGCGACCAGCGTTTGTTGCCGTTGTCGCGAGGTGGCGTATATTACGCTACTCTCTTTCAGAGTCAACCTCTTTTTCAGAAGTTTTTCTCCGGCGATTCAGACTTCGCTGAACCGCCTGACTCGACGCTGCCTAAGCTGCTTTGCCGTGTCAGTGGAGGCGCATTATAGGGAGTTCTCAGAACCTCGCAAGCGCTAATTTAAAAAAAATGACTGAGCGTTTCTTTTTTCGCCAAATGCGCAAATAGCAGCCGCCCATTGCACACATCTTAGCCTAAAAGCCGTTTTGCATTACCCGCTTTTGTCCACATGTCGTTCTCCGGCTGGTGCTATTCTCTATTGCTCTGCTGATTTTTGTTTTTCCCCGCGTAAACAATAAAGAAGAAGGATGCTTGATGATCAAATCTGCGCGCAGTATGGCCGGCCTCCCCTGGATTGCTGCGATGGCTTTTTTCATGCAGTCACTCGACGCAACAATATTGAACACCGCCCTTCCGGCAATAGCCGACAGCCTCCAGCGCTCTCCACTTGCTATGCAGTCTGCGGTGATCAGCTATACCCTGACGGTAGCAATGTTAATCCCGGTCAGTGGCTGGCTGGCCGATCGCTACGGTACGCGTAAGGTGTTTATCGTTGCCGTTTTCCTCTTTACCTTTGGTTCTTTGATCTGCGCGCTTTCCGGCTCGTTAACGATGCTGGTTGTCTCACGCATTATTCAGGGAATTGGCGGAGCGATGATGATGCCGGTAGCGCGCCTTGCTCTGTTAAGAGCCTATCCACGCAGCGAGCTGTTACCGGTATTGAACTTTGTTACCCTGCCAGGGCTGGTCGGCCCGGTAGTGGGTCCCATGCTGGGCGGCATCCTGGTGACCTACGCCTCGTGGCATTGGATCTTCCTGATAAACATTCCTATCGGCATTCTGGGTATCGTCTACGCGCGCAAATATATGCCGGACTTCACCACGCCGCGTCGCCGCTTCGATCTGTTGGGCTTTATGCTGTTCGGATTTGGTCTGGTGCTACTGTCATGCGGAATAGAGCTGTTCGGGGAGAAAATCGTCGCCAGTATGGTCGCCACCGCCGTACTGCTGGCGGGCATACTCTTACTGCTTCTTTATATAGTACATGCGCGCCGTCATCCTACGCCGCTGATTGGCCTGCCCATGTTTAAGACGCGCACCTTTTCTATCGGTATTCTGGGGAACGTGGCTTCCCGGCTTGGCACCGGCTGCGTTCCTTTCCTTATGCCGCTGATGCTGCAGGTAGGGTTTGGTTATTCGGCGATTATTGCTGGCTGTATGATGGCGCCGACGGCGATTGGGTCAATGCTGGCTAAATCCACGGTCACCGGCGTGCTGCGCAAGCTGGGCTACCGCACTACGCTGGTCGCGATTACGATAATCATCGGTCTGTTTATTGCCAGCTTTGCGCTGCAGTCACCGGGCGAGCAAATTTACGTTCTGCTGCTGCCGCTGTTTCTGCTGGGAATGGCGATGTCCACGCAGTTTACCGCCATGAATACCATCACGTTGGCCGATCTGACCGATGAGAATGCCAGCAGCGGCAACAGCATGTTGGCGGTAACCCAGCAGCTGGCGATCGGTTTTGGCGTGGCGGTGAGCGCCGCGGTACTGCGTTTCTATGAAAACTTCGGCGGTACCACGGTTGAACAATTCCACTCTACGTTCCTGACCATGGGCGTGGTCACCGTGCTGTCGGCGCTGGTATTTATGCTGTTAAAACCAGGTGATGGACGCCACCTGATTAGCGATCGCGAAAAGCGCCGTAAAAAAGTTTAACGTTGCACCACTGACTGTCGTTCGATCAGCTCCGGCGTCAGCACCAGCCTTTGCTGGCTGCCGCCGGGCGATTTGAGGCGATGAATTAACGTATCGATCGCCAGTTCGCCCAGTTCATCCTTTGGCTGATGAATGGTGGTGAGCGGTGGCGTCATATAGCGCGCCAGTTCAATATCGTCATATCCCATCACCGCCATATCGTCAGGAACGCGTAACCCTGCCTGATACAATGCGTGATAAGCCCCCACGGCCATCGCGTCATTGCTGGTAAATACCGCCTGCGGCGGCGATTTACAGGCCAGCAGCGCCATCATACCGTTATATCCGCCCTGAAACTCAAAATCGCCATTAACGATGTATTCTGCAGGTAAAGGCAGACCGGCGGCGACCATTGCCTGCTTAAATCCTTCCAGCCGCAGCCGCGCCGGGGTTTTATCCAGCGGCCCGGCAATGCAGGCGATGCGCGTATAACCGCACGCGATAAGATGGCTCGCCGCCAGCTCGCCGCCGAGCAGCGAATTGTCCTGAATAATATCGCTGCCGCCGTCGAAGGGCGCCCAGTCCATCATCACCGAAGGGATGCCTGGATAACGCGTCAGAATATCGGCAGAAGGGAGATGGCTTTCGGTACACATGATCAGCAAACCATCGACGCGCTTTTGCAGCAAGGTTTCCAGGCTGCGATTCATGCGCTCTTCATCGCCTTCGGTATTGCAGAGCACCAAACTGTAACCGCGCTCGTAGCAGCTGTTTTCCACGCCCCGCACTACTTCGGCATAAAACGGGTTACTGCTGGCGGTAAGCAACATACCAATGGTATGGGTTTGATTGATCTTCAGGCTGCGCGCTAACGCAGAGGGCGCATAGTTGAGTTCATGAATCGCCGCCTCGATTTTTTCCTTAATCGCTTCACTGACAAAACGGCTGTTATTAATGACGTGCGAGACCGTGGAGGTCGAGACGCCCGCTAAACGAGCGACATCTTTCATGGTAGCCAATCCGCTTACCCCTGCTGCTGTAAAAAGCGGTCGATCTCTTCGCGCCAGGGCACGGACGGTTGCGCGCCGGGACGCGTCACGGCAATGGCCGCGGCGGCATGGGCAAAACGCACCGCCTGCGCCATCGGCTGCTGTTCTAACAGCGCGGTAATCAACGCGCCGTTAAACGTATCCCCGGCGGCAATGGTATCCACCGCCTGCACGCGGAAGCCAGGAATGCGCTGTCCTTTTCCTTGTTCACTGAGCCAAACGCCACGGCTACCGAGGGTAATCAGCACCTGCGCGATGCCTTTCTCATGCAGCACGGCGGCGGCCCGCGCCGCATCCTCATCGCTTTTTATCGCAATGCCGGTCAGCATTTCCGCTTCAGTTTCGTTAGGCGTAATCATATCCACCAGCCCCAACAGCGCATCTGACAACGGCGCCGCCGGTGCGGGATTCAAAATAACGCGTGTCTGATGCTGTCGGGCTACCTTCGCCGCTGCCAGCACGCTTTCCAGCGGTGATTCCAGCTGCATCAGCAAGGCGGAGGCGTCAGCGATCACCTGCTGGTGCTGCGCAACAACCTCTGGCGTTAACGCCGCGTTTGCTCCGGCATGAATAGCAATGCTGTTTTCACCTTCGCCGTTGACGAAAATCAGCGCGACGCCAGTCGTGGCGGCATCAATAACCGTAACGGGAGAGGTATCAATGCGGTCAGCGGCTAGCTGTTGGCGAATACGTTCGCCAATATCATCCGCGCCCACGCAGGCGATAAATGCGATATCTGCGCCGCTGCGACCGGCAGCAACCGCCTGGTTCGCGCCTTTACCGCCAAAAGCCACCTGATACTGTTTCCCGATCACCGTTTCACCGGGCCGCGGGAACTGTGACAGATTTAAAATATGATCGGCATTAATACTGCCAAGTACAGCGAGTTTAGCGGATTGCGTCATTCGGGGTTCATCCAGAAAAGTGCGCCACCTGAACGGTGGCGCGTTGCCATGCTTTTCTTTGTTATTTGGTGACCAGCTTCAGATCAACCGGATTGATAGCCTGTACTTTCTCGCCTTTTAACGCTTTATCCGCGATCTGTACGCCTACCTGACCAATTTTTTCCGGCATCTGCGCCACGGTCGCGGCCAGTTTGCCGCCTTCTACGGCTTTAACCCCATCAGCGGTGCCGTCGAAGCCCACCACCACCACATCAGATTTGCCGGCAGTTTGCAATGCGCGTAGCGCACCCAGCGCCATTTCATCATTCTGCGCGAATACCGCCTGCACATCCGGATGCGCCGTCAGCAGGTTCTGCATCACGTTCAAACCTTTGGTGCGATCGAAGTCGGCAGGCTGGCTACCCAGGATCTGAAACTTATGCGCATCGGAAGCCTGTTTAAACCCTTCGCCACGCTCACGTGCGGCGGAGGTGCCGGCGATGCCCTGCAGCTCAATGATTTTGGCGCCTTCGCCCAGCTTTTTGGCGATAAAGTCTCCGGCCATTTTGCCGCCGAAACGGTTATCTGACGCCACGTGGCTGATCACCTTGCCCTGCGCCGCAACGCGGTCCAGCGTAATCACCGGAATATTGGCCTGGTTCGCCATTTTAACCGCATTCCCTACCGCATCCGAGTCGGTGGGGTTGATCAGCAACAATTTGGTGCCGCGTACGGTCAGATCCTGTACGTTGGCCAGCTCTTTCGCCGGGTTATTCTGCGAGTCCAGCACCACCAGGTTGTATCCCAGCTTATCGGCTTCTTTCTGCGCGCCTTCTTTCAGTGACACGAAGAAGGGGTTATTCAGGGTAGAAACCACCAGCGCGATGGTATCTTTTGCCAGGGCGTTGGCGCTGAGGGTGGCACCGAGTAATACCGCCAGTGCCGTCAGTTTTGTCATTTTCATCTTTATATCCTTAGAGGTAAGCGCTATTTACTGCTTTTGTTATCCACCAGCACCGCCAGCAAAATCACCACCGCTTTGACGATCATCTGATAGTAGGAAGAGACGCCCAACAGGTTGAGGCCATTATTCAGGAAGCCGAGGATCAGCGCGCCGATCAACGTGCCCATAATGCGTCCTTTACCGCCCGCCAGGCTGGTTCCGCCCAGCACTACCGCGGCGATGGCGTCCAGCTCATAGCCGGTGCCTGCGGTAGGTTGCGCGGAAGAGAGACGAGCCACTTCGATGGTGCCCGCCAGCGCCGCCAGCATCCCGCTCAGCGCATAAACAATGATCTTAACGCGGTTGACGTTAATGCCTGATAACCGGGTTGCCGCTTCGTTTCCGCCCAACGCATAAATATAGCGGCCCAGGCGCGTATGATGCAGCATGTACCAGGCGGCGAGGAACACCACCGCCATCAGCCAGACCGGCGTCGGAATTCCCAGCGGACGGCCAATCCCGAACCAGCCAAAGAGATCGGCATTATCATTAAAGCCGGTATTTACCGGGCTGCCATCGGTATAGACCATGGTGACGCCGCGCAGCAGCAACATCATTACCAGCGTGGCGATAAAGGCCTGCACTTTCCCCTTCGCCACAATGGTGCCGGTCAGCGCGCCAATCGCGGCCCCCAGTCCCAACGCGGCGGCAACGGCCAGCAATGCATTCACTTCCAGCCCAACAATCGAGGCCGCGACCGCGCCGGTCAACGCCAGCAGCGAGCCAACGGAAAGGTCGATGCCGGAGGTGAGAATAACCAGCGTCATGCCTACCGCCATAATGGCGTTCACCGAGGTCTGTTGCAGAATATTGAACAGGTTATTCACGGTAAAAAAGTTCGGGCTCTGGCTGGCCACCACGGCGATCAGCACAATCAGCGCAATCAGCGATTTCTGCTCCAGCAGCCAGGCCTTGCTGAACCAGCGGCGGCGAGCGGGTAAGGATTGGGTACTCATAAATGGGCTAACTCCTCGCTGTGTTGCTTGCCTACGGCGGCAGCCATCAGGACTTCCTGCGTGGCTTGTTCGGTGGAAAATTCGCCGCTCAGGCGGCCTTCATGCATAACCAGAATGCGATCGCTCATTCCCAGCACTTCCGGCATTTCAGAAGAGACCAGAATGATGCTCAGCCCCTCTTCTTTAAACTGGTTGATCAGCTGATAAATCTCTTTTTTGGCGCCGACATCCACGCCACGCGTGGGCTCATCCAGAATCAGGACGTTAGGGCGCGTCATCAGACCTCGGGCAATAGCGACTTTCTGCTGATTGCCGCCGGAAAGCAGGCCAATGGTTTGATCCATGCCGGGCGTTTTGATATTAAACAGGCGAATAAAATCGCTTACCGCCAGCTGCTCGGCGCTGTGCTTCAGGCCGCCGCCGCCGTTGCTGAAATAACCCAGCGCGGTCAGCGACATGTTCTCTTTTACCGACATTCCCAACACCAGGCCATCACGCTTACGATCTTCAGAGATATAAACGATGCCGTTCGCCAGGCCATCCTGCGGTGTACGCACATTGATTGCGCGTCCGTTCAGCACCACTTTGCCCGCGCTACGCGGCAGCGCGCCGTACAGCATTTTCATCAGTTCGGTGCGTCCCGCGCCCATCAGCCCGGAAATGCCCAGAATCTCGCCTTTGCGCAGCGTAAAGCTGACATCCTCAATGCCCGGCCCGCTGAGGTTTTCGACCTGCAAACGGATCTCGCCCGGCGCTTTATCCAGACGGGGATATTGATCTTCCAGCTTGCGCCCCACCATCATTTCAATCAGCGAGGCTTCCGTCAGCGTAGCGACGCTGCACTCGGCGATAAACTGGCCGTCGCGGAACACCGTGACGTCATCGCAAATTTCAAAAATTTCTTTCATGCGATGCGAGATATAGACAATGCCGCAGCCCTGCGCTTTCAGTTCATTAATCACCCGGAACAGCGACACCGTTTCAGTATCGGTGAGCGCATCAGTGGGCTCATCCATGACGATCACTTTTGATTCAAAGCTGAGCACCTTGGCAATTTCCACCATTTGCTGATCGCCAATGGAGAGATCGCCCACCAGCCGATGGCTGGTAAAACGCAGGTTAAGGCGTTTAAGCAGCGCATCCGCTTCGGCATGCATCTTTTTCCAGTCGATACGGCCAAAAGCGTTCACGAACTCGCGCCCGAGGAAAATATTCTCCGCAATGGAGAGCTGCGGAATCAGGTTCAGTTCCTGATGGATAATGCCGATGCCCGCCTCTTGTGACGCTTTTGGCCCGCTGAAGTGGGTCTCTTCGCCCAGCCACTGCAACGATCCGGCGTCGCGTTTATAGATGCCGGTCAGCACTTTCATCATGGTGGACTTGCCCGCGCCGTTTTCGCCGACCAGCGCCATGACCCGGCCGGGGTAAACGGCAAGCGACGCGCCATTCAACGCTTTCACGCCGGGAAAGGATTTTTCGATGCCTTTTAGTTGCAGTAGCGGTTGCATAGCAGCCTCAGAAGGTCACGCCAGCGGTCAGGATAATATTCGCGTAGGGCGTACATTCCCCGCTGCGAATCACCGCCTGGCTCCGTTGCGTTAAGGTTTTAAATTGCTCATGAGGAACATAGGCGATAGCGATCTGGTTGCCCTGTTGCTGTTGCAGCACGTCCAGCAGCGCGATCAGCTCGCTGTGCAGCGCGGCGTTATGCGTGCGGATCTCTTCGGCAATAATGGCGCTTTCTACCTGCATTTCATGCGTGACGACCTGCGTCACCTGTAAAAAGCTCGGAATGCCGTGCGTTATCGCCAGATCGATACGCTGTGGTCCGGCGGGAATCGGCAGTCCGGCATCGCCAATCGTCAGGCTGTCGGTGTGCCCAAGACGAGCCACGACCGTGGAAATTTCAGCGTTAAGTAAGGTGCCTTTTTTCATGATGCGCTCCTGAGCGAAACGTTTCGCCAGACGGGAGTGTCAGAAAAAGCTGAGAGGATGACAACAGGAAGGTCGCGAAACTGTGATCGCTATCGAAACGTTTCGCTGATGCGCGGGGAAATTTGATTTAGGCAACGAAACGGGCCGATGACGGCCCGTCGCAAGGGATTAACTAAAGACCATGCCGCCATCAATCAGCAGCGCCTGGCCGGTCATGTAGTCTGAATCCGGGCCTGCCAGGAAAGCAACGCAGTTAGCCACATCTTCCGGCTCAGAAAGACGGCCCAGCGTGATGCGTTTAGCAAACTCGGCGGTGCCGTAGCCTAACGGCTGGCCCGCTGCGGCAGAGACCTGACGGTCGATTTCATCCCACATGGGCGTTTTGACAATGCCTGGACAGTAAGCGTTAACGGTAATGCCCAGCGGCGCCAGGTCGCGCGCGGCGGTCTGGGTTAAGCCGCGCACGGCGAACTTGCTGGAGCTGTAAACGGCCAGTTCCGGGTTACCAACGTGGCCCGCCTGCGAAGAGGCATTGATGATTTTGCCGCCGTGCCCCTGCGCTTTAAAGGCTTTAACCGCGGCCTGAATGCCCCAAATCACGCCTTTCACGTTGATGTTGTACACCTTATCGACGATTTCCGGCGTAATATCTTCAATCAAGGTGGTCGGCGCGACGCCCGCGTTATTCACGATAACGTCAAAGCCGCCCAGCTGCTGCTGAGTCTGCTCAACCGCTGCGAATACCTGATCGCGATCGGAGACATCTGTCTTCAGCGCAATCGCTTTACCGCCCTGCTGATTAATCTCATCGGCGACCTGACGCGCGGTTTCAGCGTTGTAATCCACGACCGCGACAGCAAATCCATCCTTCGCCAGCCGCAGCGCGATAGCTTTACCAATGCCCTGACCGGAACCGGTCACTAGTGCAACTTTGCTTTTCATAACTGCTCCTTGCTGAGTTGATAAACCGTTATTACAGGATCTGGCTCAGATGCAGCTGCCCCATCAGTTTGGGGTTGTCGGCATAATCCACCGGCACCGCAACCACCGCAGGCCCCTCTACATCCATCGCCTGGCGCAGGATAGGCTCCAGCTGATCGGCGCTTTCCACCGCGAAACCAGCGGCACCAAAAGCTTGCGCGTAGGCTTTAAAATCGATTGGACCAAAGTTCACGCCCGAAAGGCGCTGATACTTCTGCTCTTCCTGAATCGCCACCATGTTGTAAGCATTGTCGACCCAAATAATGTGCAACACATTCGCCTTCAGGCGCACCGCCGTTTCCAGCTCCATGCTGGACTGCATAAAGCCGCCGTCGCCCGATACCGACACCACTTTGCGGCTCGGATCCACCAGCCAGGCCCCGATGGCCCACGGCAGCGCTACGCCCATGGTTTGCTGTCCGTTAGAGATCATGATTTGACGAGCGCGGAAGCTATAAAGGTAGCGTGCAATCCAGATATGGAAACTGCCCATATCAACAGTGAGCGTTACATCGTTGTTAATAATGTCCTGCATGGCGCGCACGATCCGCAGCGGATGCAGCGCAAACTGGTTCAGTTGATGGCCACGCATTGTTAACAGTTCGCGTTGATGTTGGCGATCTTTAAGAATTTCCGCAGACTCAGGGCTGAGGTGCAACGGCGAGCCAATACGTCCGGCGAGTTTATCCAGCGTGGCGGCGATATCACCAATCAGTTCGGCATCCGGCTGATAGCAGTTGTCGGTTTCCGCCGGTAGCACATCAATATGTACCAGCTCAGCGTGACCGCTGTTCCATTTTGCCGGTTCATATTCCACCGGGCTGTAGCCGATAGTGATAATCAGATCCGCCTGACGCAGCAGACGATCGCCCGCCTGATTATTAAACAGGCCGACACGCCCGGCGAAACGCGAAAAGTGCGACTGCGATACGGCACCGGCCGCCTGATAGGTGCTGGTAACCGGAATATGACTGCGCTCCAGCAGGCGGTGCAACGCCTGCGCATTGTGCGGCTGGCTGGCCATCAGACCCAGCAGGATGATCGGGTTCTTCGCGCTAGCGATTTTGTCAGCGACGCGACTAATGGCGCTGTCCGGCGCGGAGCCGAGCAACAGTTCGTTCGCAGGCGGCAACACGTTGCCGCGTACCGGCCCGTCAACGATATCCTGCGGCAGACTGATAAACGCCCCGCCGGGGCGACCCAGTTCCGCATAGCGGAAGGCGTTCGCGATGATTTCGCCCAGCGCATCCGGCGCGCCAACTTCTACAGCATATTTGGTGATCGGACGGAACATCCCAACGGTATCCATGCTTTGATGAACCAGCTTGGCGCTGTCCGCACGTTTCACCGCCCCGCCCAGCGCCACCACCGGATCGCCTTCTGAGGTCGCCGTGGCCATACCGGTAATCAGATTGGAGCAGCCGGGCCCGGAAGTGACCAGCGCCACGCCCGCTTTGCCGGTCAAACGTCCAACCGCGGCGGCCATAAACGCGGCGTTGGCTTCGTGGCGCACCGGAATGGTTTGAATGGTGGAATCCACCAGCGAATCGAAAACTTTATCCACTTTAGCGCCAGGGATACCAAACACCTGTTTCACGCCTTGCGCCTCAAGCTGGGCGACAATCAAATCGGCGCCGTGCGCCCATTCTTTCTGCATATCGCTTTTCATTTTTTCTCCTGTGGCGGGATTTAGCTTTCTACGGCGCGAATGGCGCTGTCGAGATCGTCCGGGTTAAGATTGGCCTGTAAAAAGTCACGATCTTCCGGCAGATCGACCACCAGCTTGCTAATAGCGCCGAAGGTCAGCACGCCGGACTCCAGGCTATAATCGAGTACGTGCCCGCCGCCCTGACGATCGTCCGTAATAAAGTGTTCGTGGTAGCCCGCGACGTTAATGCCCTGCATATACTGCGGCGTACGGAAGCCAATCAGCACCCCTGCGCGCTGGTTAAAATGGAAGGTCGGCTGCTGTTCAATCGCCTCCATCATCGGTTTATAAGGGCGATGCTGGCAGGGTACGGTACGCGTCTGCACCTGCTGGAAGCGGCCGTCGATACGCAACGCGCAGAACTGGTTATCTGAAGTGATTTGCTGATTAATGATCTCATGCACCGCATCACGATCGGCCACGCCGTCAAAACGATGCTGATACTGGGGACGGAAAAAGGTCATCACAGCAAAGGGTGTACGCTGGTGAGGCTGAGCCGCATTGGCGCTGCCGTCGGAACGCAGCTGATACACCTGACGGTTAAAGGCGATCATTTCGCCATCGAGATGGTTAAAGGTACCCAGACCGAAATCCCCTTTTTTCAGCAGGTCGGCAATGGTTCGGGAACCTTCATAAACCCCGCTCAACAAGGCGCTCATTAGCGAGGTCTGATAGATTACGCTTTCTGGTTGTTCATTGCGCAGTGTACTGATGGTTTCAGCAAGCTGTTCCTCGCACGAACAATCAGTTACAGAATGTGACATGATTATCCCCTTCACACCAAAGGTTAACACTGTTTAACTATATGTTGGCGCGATTCAGTGGGAGAATCCAATATAGAAAGCACTTCACTTTGAGACGTTTTAGATATGGAACTACGGTATCTTCGTTATTTCGTCGCCGTTGCACAGACGCGTAACTTTACGCGCGCGGCGGAAATGCTGGGTATTTCTCAGCCGCCGTTAAGCCAGCAGATATTGCGCCTGGAGCGAGAAATTGGGACGCCGCTGCTAAAGCGGCTGACGCGCGGCGTGGAGTTAACCGAAGCGGGTGAAGCGTTTTATCAGGATGCCTGTCAGATTCTTGATTTAACCGGGCATGCGCTGGAAAAAGCGAAAGGGATTGCGCGTGGCGTGACAGGAAAATTGTCGCTGGGTTTTGCCAGTTCCGTCGCCTTTCATCAGGATATTTTTCGTCTGCTTCAGACCTTCCAGCAGCAGTTTCCTTCGGTCACGCTGTTGCCGCGCGAGGCGAGTATGTCGTCGCTGATGCAGGATTTGCAGGAAGGTTTACTGGATGCCGCTTTTGTCCGCCTGCCTTGTGAAACCAGCAAAGCGTTTAACCTGAAGCTGATCGCCAGCGAGAAGATGCAAATCGTTCTGCATGACGCTCATCCGCTCAGCGCAAAAAAGAAGATCTCATTAGCGCAGCTCAGCGATACGCCGATGGTGATGTTTCCGCGCGAGATCGCGCCCAGCCTGTATGAGTCGATTATCAGTGCCTGCGTGCGGGCGGGCTTTCAGCCACAAACCGGCCCGCATGCGCCGCAGCTCTCGTCGATAATCGGCATGGTCTCAGCGGGCTTTGGCTTTGCGCTGGTGCCGCACTCGCTCAGCTGCGTCGCCATGCCGAATATCAGCTACCATCCCTGTCAGGAAGCGTCGCTGACCACCGATATTGCGCTGGCCTGGCGACGCTGGGATCGCTCACCGACGTTACAGCATCTGTTGGATACGCTAACGCAGCAGCTGAACGTCGAACATCAGCCCTGAATTTTGCGCACCTGTTTAACATCCAGCTGCGCATCATTAAAGGCTTTATCCAGCTCGCCCTGCAATTCCACTTTATCGCCAGGCGCAACGTTCTGGCCTTTCCAGTCTTCCTCCTCGATTTCCACGGAAAGCGTACCGGTTGGATCCTGGAACAGATAGTTGTCATCGCTCAGGCGCTTAACGATATTGCCGCGTACGGTAATCCAGCTGTCATCCTTCAGCTCTTTCGCTTCTTTTACCGTGACCACATTTTGCGGCCCTTTAAAGCCGCCCTTCCTGGCAGGTTGCTGATTCTGTGGCGCATTCGGATCGACAAACCCGCCGGGCTGTGCCGCCAGCACCGGCATCGTAAACAGAGCGACAATTGCAACCATTGCAGCATGCTTCTTCATCGGATTTCCCTCGTGGGTTAATGGCTCGAACAGATGCCCCTAAGTACAGCACAGGGTGCCTGACAGGCGCATAAATCCGGCCATCTTTTTCCTGGTTTGTTACCTGAACGCCATATTTGCTGCTAAATCTCTACCTGCGTGCCCAGCTCAATCACCCGGTTCGGCGGGATCTCAAACTGATCGGGCGCGCGCAGCGCATTACGCTGCAAGGTCAGGAACAGCTTGCCGCGCAGATGCAGATACCAGGGCCGTTTGCCGATAATCAGCGCTTCGTGCGACATAAAAAACGAGGTTTCCGTCATCCGACAGTTAAGCCCTTCCAGTCCGCAGCGGTGGAAAATCTCTTCCATATTGGGCTTTTCCCGCCAGCCGTAACTGCCCACCACGCGCCAGAAAGTTGGCGAAAGCTGTTCAATGGTCACGCGGCGGACGTTATGCACGTAAGGCGCATCTTCAGTGCGCAGCGTCAACAGCACCACGCGCTCATGCAGCACCTTGTTATGCTTCAGGTTATGCAGCAAGGCAAAGGGAATCACATTCAGCGCACGCGACATATAAACGGCGGTGCCCGGCACGCGTACCGGCGGCGATTTCTCCAGCGAGGCGATCATCGCCTCCAGCGAGTTGCCATGCTCATGCATACGGCGCAGCAGACGAAAACGCTCGCTTTTCCAGGTGGTCATGATGATAAACATCACCAGGCCCAGGCAGAGCGGCAGCCAACCACCGGAAAAAATCTTGATCAGGTTGGCGGAAAAGAGCGGTATATCGATACACAGCAGCCCCAGCAGGATGCAGCCCACCAGCAGACGATTCCAGTGCCAGTTTTTAATCGCCACCGTACAGACCAGAATCGAGGTCAGGATCATGGTGCCGGTCACGGCGATACCGTAAGCCGCCGCCAGATTACTGGAATGCTCAAAGCTGATGATCACAATCAGCACCGCATAGTAGAGCAGCCAGTTAATCACCGGAATATAGATCTGGCCGGACTCCTCTTCCGAAGTGTGAATAATACGCATCGGCGGCAGATAGCCCAGGCGCACCGCCTGACGCGTCAGAGAGAAGACGCCGGAAATCACCGCCTGCGAGGCGATTACCGTGGCCAGCGTCGCCAGAATCAACATGGGGATCAACGCCCAGTCCGGCGCCAGCAGGAAAAAGGGGTTTTTAATCGCCTCGGGATGCTCCAGCAGCAGCGCGCCCTGACCGAAGTAGTTCAATACCAGCGACGGCACCACGACGCTAAACCAGGCCAGACGAATCGGTATTTTACCGAAGTGCCCCATATCGGCGTACAGCGCTTCCACGCCGGTAATCGACAGCACCACCGCGCCCAGCGCAAAGAAAGAGACCTGTTTGTATTCCAGAAAGAAATGCACCGCCCAGGCCGGATTTAGCGCCTGCAGCACCTCGGGATTGTGAAAAATACTGCGTGCGCCCAGCACCGCCAAAACGCCAAACCACAACAGCATCACCGGCGCGAACAGCTTACCGACCATGCCGGTGCCATGTTTCTGAATAATAAACAGCAGCGTCAGCACGGTAATCGACAGCGGTACAATATAGGTATCCAGCGAGGGCGCAGCGATTTCCAGCCCTTCGATTGCCGACATCACCGAGATCGCGGGCGTAATCACCACTTCGCCATAAAAGAAACTGCCGCCAATCAGCCCCATAATCACCAGCACCGCGGTAGCGCGTCCGCCGGTATGGCGGCCCGCCAGCGACATCAGCGTGAGAATGCCGCCTTCACCGGCGTTGTCGGCGCGCATGACGTAGCTAATGTATTTCAGTGACACCACTAAAATCAGTAACCAGAAAATCAGCGACAGGAAGCCAAATACGGCTCCGCGCTCTACGCCAAAACCAAACTGCCCGGACAGGCATTCACGTAAGGTATAAAGCGGACTGGTACCAATATCCCCGTAAACCACCCCAATTGCCGCCAGCGTGACGGCGGCGAGAGGCTGCTTCTTATCAGAGCTCATAAGGTTATCTTTTGTTGGAGCGAAGTGACGCATCTCTGCGCCCGGCTCATGCCATCCAAAAGCGCACAGTATGCCTGGTTTTCTGTAAAAGCCTACCCCCCACGCCTGAGCAGCTTTTGACAATTTTGGGCAATAAAAGCGTCGCTTCACCGTTTCACAATAAAAAAGCTGACGACTATCAACGCTTTCAAGCATGATAGCTCGTAGTGTTTGCACGCGCTAACCGGGTATAGCATGTGCAGTAGTGACAGGATAATTGACTGATTATGGCTCAACCACATTTACTGGCGGAAAGAATTTCACGTCTCAGCAATGCGTTAGAAAAAGGCTTATATGAACGTCACCACGCTATTCGCCTTTGCTTGTTGGCCGCGCTCAGCGGGGAAAGCGTTTTTTTACTGGGCCCGCCGGGCATCGCCAAAAGTTTGATCGCCCGTCGCCTGAAATTCGCTTTTCAGCATGCGCGTGCGTTTGAATATCTGATGACGCGCTTCTCCACGCCGGAGGAAGTGTTCGGCCCGCTTTCTATTCAGGCGCTGAAAGATGAAGGCCGCTATCAACGATTGACCAAAGGCTATCTGCCTGACGCCGAAATCGTTTTTCTGGATGAGATTTGGAAAGCAGGGCCGGCCATTCTCAATACGCTGCTCACCGCCATCAATGAGCGCCGCTTTCGCAACGGCGACAGCGAAGAACCCATTCCTATGCGTCTGTTGGTAACCGCCTCTAACGAACTGCCCGAAGCGGACAGCGGGCTGGAGGCGCTTTACGATCGTATGCTGATTCGCTTGTGGCTGGATAACGTCCATGAAAAGCATAACTTTCGTAACATGCTGGTTCATCAACAGGATGAAAACGCGAATCCCGTCGACAGCACGCTGTGCATCAGTGACGAAGAGTACCACCAGTGGCAGGCAAGCATCAGCCAGGTTGCTTTGCCGGAGCCGGTATTTGAACTGGTTTATCAGCTGCGTCAGCGGCTGGAAACCTTACCGGATGCGCCCTATATTTCCGACCGTCGCTGGAAAAAGGCGATTCATCTGTTGCAGGCGTGCGCTTTTTTCAGCGGCCGACAGGCCATTGCGCCGATCGATCTGATTCTGCTGAAAGATTGCCTTTGGCACGATCTGCCCTCAATGAAGCTGTTGGATCGTGAAATCGAAACGTTAATGACGCAGGAAGCGTGGCAGCAGCAGCCTATGCTGATTCGCCTGCAGCATATTAAAGCGCGGCGCATGGCGCTGGCGCAGCAGCAAAGCCTCGACCAGGCGATTCGGCTGGAAAAGCATGGCGGAATGTTCAGCCGTAAAGCGCATTATGAGCTTCCCGCTTCGCTGACCGCCGAGTCGCTGACGCTGATGCTGCAACAGCCGCTGGTATTGCATGAGATGCAGGTCACGCATGTCACCATCGCCCGTGACGCGCTGCAACAGTGGCTGCAAAAAGGTGGTGAGGTGCGCGGCAAGCTGAACGGCATCGGGTTCGCCCAGACGCTGGATTTACAGGTGGATAGTAGCGATTGCCTGGCGCTACGCGATATTAGCCTACAGTCATCGCGGCTGACACTGCCGGGCAACGTTGAGCAGAAGACACTGCCAGCGGAAATCAGCGCGGCGCTGGATGAGCTGGAAGACCAGCTGCGCAGCCAGCGCTCGCTCTTTACGCAGTATCAACGCTGCCTGTTTATCAGCGATGACTGGCTGGCCCGTATTGAAAACAGCCTGCAGGATGTGGCCGAACAGCTAAAACAAGCCAGACGATGATCTCTCTTGATACGCTCAGCGCGCTGTTATCGATTAGCGAAGGGGATCTGGTTGAAGATCTGGTGATTGCGCTATTGGCTACGCCGCAGCTGGTGCTGTTTTTTGAAAAATTTCCTGGCATGAAACAGGCGCTGATGCGTGATATGCCACGCTGGAAAGCGGAGATCGTTGCGCATCTAAAAGCAACGCCGGTGCCCATTGCGCTGACCCAGGAATTTACTCTGTTTCAGCATCATCAAACCCTCGATCCGCCGCATTTCACCGCTGCATTGCCCGAGCTGTTAACCCAGCTGGATACGCTGGCTTCGCCTTTTGCCGCTCAGGCGCGGATGCTGGTGGATAACAGCGACAGCCAGCAGTTAAGTCCGGCGCAGCATATGCTGTTTCTTCAGCGCTGGCGGCTCAGTCTGACGCTGCAAACCATGACGCTTAACGAACAGCTGTTGGAGCACCAGCGCGAAGCGCTGTTGGCTGAACTGCAACGGCGTATGGCTCTCAGCGGGCAGCTGGCACCGCTCCTGACCGAGAACGAAGAGGCTTCCGCCGGTCGCCTGTGGGATATGAGCGCCGCGCCGTTACAGCATCAGGATTATCAGCGGCTGGTGGAATATGGCGAGTTCCTTGCCGGACAGCCGGAGCTGATGAAACTGGCGCAACAGCTGGGACGCAGCCGCGCGGCGAAAGCGGCTCCGGCGGAAGAGGCGCCACCGGAAGCGTTGCGTCAGCAGGTACGCGAACCCGCCAGCGTGCCGGAAGAAGTTGACGGCCTGCATCAAAGCGGAGATGTGCTGCGATTGCTGCCTGCCGAGCTGGCAACGCTGGGCATCAGCGAACTGGAGCTGGAATTTTACCGGCGGCTGGTGGAGAAACGCCTGCTGACCTATCGCCTACAGGGCGAAAGCTGGCATGAAAAAATAACGCAGCGCCCGGTCACGCATCAGCAACAGGAAGCGTGTCCGCGCGGTCCGTTTATTGTCTGCGTTGATACCTCAGGCTCCATGGGCGGCTTTAATGAGCGCTGCGCAAAAGCGTTCTGCCTTGCGCTGCTAAAAGTGGCGCTGGCCGACAAACGCCGCTGCTACATTATGCTGTTTGCGCATCAGGTCGTGGGTTATGAACTCACAGCGGAAGATGGCCTGACGCAGGCGATCCGCTTTCTTAACCAGCGCTTTCGCGGCGGCACCGATCTTGCGGCCTGTCTGGAGGCGGTCTTGCAACGCTTACAGGGAAAAGCGTGGCAGGAAGCGGATGCCGTGATCGTCTCAGACTTTATCGCGCAACGCCTGCCGGATACGTTGATCAAAACGCTCAGGCAACAACAGCAACAGCAGCAGCAGCGCTTTCATGCCGTGGCGATGTCGGCACACGGCAAGCCGGGCATTCTGCGCATTTTCGATTACATCTGGCGTTTCGATACGGGCCTGAAGCAGCGCCTGCTGCGGCGCTGGCAGCGTTAGCATTGAGGGCAGTTTGCCTTTGCTTTCCGCGGCGGCAACGGTAGGATGCCTCAGGCCAGCCGCGCATCTTATTGTCCGGCTCAGCAAACGTCCCTTCCCTCTTTATTCTTAGCCAACCATGGAGCGTAACGTGGCAGAAACGCTACAACTCGATAATCTGGATCGCGGTATTCTCAATGCGCTGCTGGACAATGCCCGTACCGCCTATGCCGAACTGGCCAAACAGTTTAATGTCAGCCCCGGCACCATTCATGTGCGGGTAGAGAAGATGCGCCAGGCCGGTATTATTAAAGGCACGCGCGTCGAGATCGATCCCAAAAAGCTGGGGTATGACGTCTGCTGCTTTATCGGCATTATTCTAAAAAGCGCCCGCGATTATCCGGCGGCGCTGGCGAAGCTGGAAGCGCTGGATGAAGTCGTGGAGGCCTGGTATACCACCGGTCACTACAGCATCTTTATTAAAGTGATGTGCCGCTCGATCGACGCGCTACAGCTGGTGCTGATCAACAAGATCCAGACCATTGATGAAATCCAGTCCACCGAAACGCTGATCTCCTTACAGAACCCGATCATGCGTACCATCAAGCCCTGAGTTGTGCATAAACTTATCCCGATCGTGGAGCCGCGCCGGACAGGCGGATCCACGCATTAACCCACATTAATCTTCCTGTTTTCCACAGGTAGATCCCAGCCTGATCACAGCGTACAATGCTCGCTCTTGATGACCGCGCGTTGCAGGATCGCACCTATGGCAGATATCACTCTTATTAGCGGCAGCACTCTGGGCAGTGCGGAATATGTCGCCGAACATCTAGCTGATAAGCTGGAAGAAGCGGGCTTTTCAACCGAGACGCTGCACGGCCCGACGCTGGATGCGCTCCCTTTAAATGGTCTGTGGCTGATTGTCAGTTCCACCCACGGCGCTGGCGAACTGCCAGATAACCTGCTGCCTTTATATGAAGCGCTGGAACAGCAGCGTCCGGATCTCGCAGGCGTACGCTTTGGCGCAGTGGGCATTGGCAACCGTGAATACGATCTTTTTTGCGGCGCCATTAAGCAGTTTGAGCAGCTGATCGTGAGCCTGGGGGCAAAACGTATCGGCGAGCGCCTGGAAATTAATGTGCTCGAGCATGAGATCCCGGAAGATCCAGCCGAGGTTTGGGTGGAAAACTGGCGCTCACTGCTATAAAAGACGCGATCGAA
Source organism: Mixta sp. BE291 (assembly GCF_031457955.1). NCBI lineage: Bacteria > Pseudomonadati > Pseudomonadota > Gammaproteobacteria > Enterobacterales > Erwiniaceae > Mixta > Mixta sp. BE291. The sequence goes on from NZ_JAVDXN010000004.1 coordinate 18,958, forward strand.
GCTGGGATCTCCGCACTTTTTTCGGTTGATCCCCAGTTTTTTCTCCTCTTTTTATCCCAGGATCTCAGGGTAAGTTGTGGATAACCATGCTAGAAAGGGTCTGATAACCGGTAGTTATCCAAGGTATAACCCGTGATGCTTTTTTGCGCTGTGGATAAATGGCCATTTAGATCCCAGCTTATACGGATCAGGATCACCGATCATTCACAGCTAATGATCCTCAACAACTGCTTGATCTGGTAAGCAAAGCCCGGCTTATCCACAGAAAATGGCGATCCTAATAAGAGATCTAACAAAGAGATCTTTAAAAGAATAAAGATCTTCTATTAATTACCCTGCGATCCCGACGCTTTCGTCACGCTATGAATTTGAGTAGAATCCACGCCCCAGGGCAATGATCCCTGATCCGAACACTAACGAGGTATTTCCCATGTTTTATCCCGATCCTTTTGACGTCATCGTCATTGGCGGTGGTCATGCAGGCACTGAAGCCGCTATGGCTGCGGCCCGGATGGGTCAACAAACGCTGCTGTTAACCCATAACATCGATACGCTGGGACAAATGTCCTGTAATCCGGCGATCGGCGGCATCGGAAAGGGACATCTGGTGAAAGAAGTGGATGCGATGGGCGGCCTGATGGCCAGCGCGATCGATCGTGCCGGCATCCAGTTTAGGATACTAAACGCCAGCAAAGGGCCTGCGGTGCGGGCAACGCGTGCGCAGGCTGACCGGGTGTTGTATCGCCAGGCGGTACGCACCGCGCTGGAGAATCAACCCAACCTGATGATCTTCCAACAGGCGGTAGAGGATCTGATCGTGGAAAACGATCGTGTCGTCGGCGCAGTAACCCAGATGGGGCTGAAGTTCCGCGCTCGCGCCGTTGTGCTGACGGTCGGCACCTTTCTCGACGGCAGAATCCATATTGGCCTTGATAACTACAGCGGCGGCCGGGCTGGCGATCCGCCTTCGATCCCACTGGCACGTCGTCTGCGTGAGCTACCGCTGCGCGTTAGCCGTCTGAAAACCGGCACGCCGCCGCGCATTGATGCCCGTACTATCGATTTCAGCGTGCTGGCTCCGCAGTATGGCGACAACCCGATGCCGGTTTTCTCGTTTATGGGCGATGCTTCTCAGCATCCACAGCAGGTACCCTGCTACATCACCCATACCAATGAGCAAACGCATGAGGTGATCCGTCAAAACCTCGATCGTAGCCCGATGTATGCCGGGGTGATCGAAGGGATCGGCCCACGCTACTGCCCGTCGATCGAAGACAAAGTGATGCGCTTTGCCGATCGTAACGCGCACCAGATCTTCCTTGAGCCGGAAGGCCTGACCAGCAACGAAATTTACCCGAACGGAATTTCCACCAGCCTGCCGTTTGATGTGCAGATGCAAATCGTGCGCTCAATGAAGGGGATGGAAAACGCGAAAATCGTACGTCCGGGTTATGCGATTGAATACGATTTCTTCGACCCGCGTGATTTAAAACCGACTCTGGAAAGCAAATTTATCCAGGGCCTGTTCTTTGCCGGACAGATTAACGGCACCACCGGTTACGAAGAAGCGGCCGCACAGGGCATGCTGGCGGGTTTGAATGCCGGACGTCTCTCGGCGGATAAAGAGACCTGGGCGCCGCGTCGCGATCAGGCTTACCTTGGCGTACTGGTTGACGATCTCTGCACCCTGGGCACCAAAGAACCGTACCGCATGTTTACCTCACGCGCCGAGTATCGCCTGATGCTGCGTGAAGACAATGCCGATCTGCGTTTAACGGAAACCGCGCGCGAACTGGGCCTGGTGGATGATGCGCGCTGGGCGCGCTTTAATCAGAAACTGGAAAGCATTGAACTGGAACGTCAGCGCCTGCGTGATATCCACGTTCATCCTAAATCTGCGGATGTCGACCTAGTAAACGCGGCGCTGAACACGCCGTTGACCAAAGAGGCGAGCGGAGAAGATCTGCTGCGTCGTCCGGAGCTGACTTACGCGCGCCTGATGGAGCTGGAAGGCTTTGGCCCGGCGCTTGCCGATCCGCAGGCGGCGGAACAGGTTGAAATTCAGGTGAAATATGAAGGCTATATTGCGCGTCAGCAGGAAGAGATCGATCGCCAGCAGCGCAATGAAAATACCCTGTTGCCGGTGGATCTCGATTACCGCAACGTTAACGGCTTGTCGAATGAAGTGATCGCCAAACTAAACGATCACAAACCCACGTCGATTGGCCAGGCGTCACGTATTTCCGGTATTACCCCGGCGGCCATCTCTATTTTGCTGATTTACTTGAAAAAGCAAGGCTTGTTGCGTAAAAGCGCCTGATGATAAGGCGGGAAACCGCCTTATTTTTACATGCGTACGCTGATGGCTGAGGTAAATTTTGCCAGAAGCCTGCTCCGCCTTTAGCGACTGGAATATTTTGTGATTAATAAACTGACTCAGCTGCTCAACGCAGCCAACATTTCTCTGTCCGATCAGCAGAAACAGCAGCTTGTAGGCTATGTTGAACTGCTGCATAAGTGGAATAAGGCGTATAACCTCACGTCGGTACGCGATCCACAGGAGATGCTGGTGCGCCATATTCTCGACAGCATTGTGGTGAACCCCTCGCTCACCGGTAACCGCTTTATTGACGTTGGCACCGGTCCTGGATTACCCGGCGTCCCGCTGGCTATCGTGCGTCCTGATGCGCATTTCACGCTGCTGGACAGCCTCGGCAAACGCATCCGTTTCCTGCGTCAGGTGCAATTTTCGCTGGGCTTACAGAATATTGAACCGGTACAGAGTCGCGTAGAAGATTTTAGCGGCGAACCGGCGTTTGATGGCGTGATCAGCCGGGCATTTGCCTCGTTGAGCGACATGGTGAACTGGTGTCACCATCTTCCCGGCAGGGAAGGGCGCTTTTATGCGTTGAAAGGGCAGCATCCTGCGGATGAAATTGCTGCATTACCGCCGCAGTTTAAGGTGACAGACGTCGTGGCGTTAAACGTTCCACAGTTAGAAGGCGAACGTCATCTGGTGATTATTCAGTCGCTTTAGCTTTTTGTGCCACCTGATGATGTCTGAATGGGACTTTCTGGGCTTTAAATCTGATTAAAAAATGGTCGCTTGATTGCCAATATTCCCACATATTTTCTACTGTTTTTGTTGCAACAGCGTTAAATAGGTCCGTGGTCATTATCTGAAACTTTCAGTAATATTTAACCTGAATTTTACAAATGTTTATCATGGTGATCACGTGCTTATCGAACAAAACTGCAATAAGTCGCCAGAGTTGAAAATATATCGACTTTATCGCCTGGCGAAAGTAACGATATATTGTTGATGGAAGTTTTAATCGTGGTGTCAAATTAAGCGATTTATTATCTTTAGCGGCATATGCGCATTTTTCCTTTATTATGCCGCTGAATATAAAGGATTTATTTTTTATTTGTGCGGGTTATTTAGGATTATTCCTGCTTAATTTCCCAGCATTATATTAATGAAATGTGATCTAACGCACGCTTTATGAGCGCAAATTTGACGGAATTGTTGTAATAAGCAGGCGGTTTCGTCTGAAAGCGACTTTTAAAAAATAGGGCTGTCGAAAGAAATTTAAATAATTGTTCACCTTTTCGCTACTTATCGATTGAAATTGCAGGTGCTGCCCGTATAATTTGCTCGTTTTTTGCTGCTTGACTCAAAAGAGCAAAGGCAGTTTTATACGACACGCGACATACCCCGAACGGGGCAGGAGAGTATCAGCGTCATGTCAGTGTCTCTTTACAGTGTGAAATTAGCCCGAACCGTGCTGCTATGGCAGCTGGCGACTTTGCTCGTTATCGGCGCGCTGTTTTTTGCCCTTAAAGATTTCACGTGGGGCGCATCTGCCATCGCCGGTGGACTGGCAGCCTGGCTGCCAAACGTGTTGTTTGTGATTTTGGCCTGGCGCCTGGGCGCGCAAGCCCCTGCAAAAGGGCGTATAGCCTGGAGCTTCGCGCTCGGTGAAGCGGTGAAAGTGTTTGTCACCATTTTATTGCTCATTCTGGCGCTGGGCGTGCTTAACGCGGTATTTGTGCCGGTTGGGCTAACCTGGTTATCGGTGCTGGTGGTTCAGATTGTGGCACCGGCTGTAATTAACAACAAAGGGTAAGAGGCATCATGGCTGCAGGAGAAATCTCTACTCCGCAAGAATACATAGGTCACCATCTGAATAACCTTCAGCTGGACCTGCGTACTTTCGAGCTGGTGAATCCGCACGACGCTCCGGCGACGTTTTGGGTATTAAATATTGATTCCATGTTTTTCTCCGTGGTGCTGGGTCTGATTTTCCTGGTGCTGTTCCGCAAAGTGGCGAATAGCGTCACCAGCGGTGTTCCGGGGAAATTACAGGCTGCTATTGAGCTGGTGGTGGGTTTCGTTGACGGCAACGTCCGCGATATGTACCACGGTAAAAGCAAACTTATCGCCCCGTTGGCGCTGACCATTTTCGTCTGGGTTTTCCTGATGAACTTTATGGATCTGCTACCCATCGATTTCCTGCCATATATTGGTGAGCATGTATTTGGTCTGCCTGCGCTGCGCGTGGTGCCGTCCGCTGACGTTAACGTCACGCTCTCAATGGCACTGGGCGTCTTTATTTTGATCCTGTTCTACAGCGTCAAAATGAAAGGTGTTGGTGGTTTCGCTAAAGAGCTGACCCTGCAACCCTTTAATCATCCGCTTTTCATTCCCATCAACCTGATTCTGGAAGGGGTAAGCCTGCTGTCTAAACCGGTCTCTCTCGGTCTGCGACTGTTCGGCAACATGTATGCGGGTGAACTGATCTTTATCCTGATTGCGGGTCTGTTGCCGTGGTGGTCACAGTGGGTTCTGAGTGTGCCTTGGGCCATTTTCCACATCCTGATCATTTCGCTGCAGGCTTTCATTTTCATGGTCTTGACGATTGTCTATCTGTCGATGGCATCCGAAGAACATTGATTTTTTATTAACACTACTGCGTTTTAACTGAAACAAACTGGAGACTGTCATGGAAAACCTGAATATGGATCTGCTGTACATGGCTGCCGCTGTGATGATGGGCCTGGCGGCAATCGGTGCTGCGATCGGTATCGGCATCCTCGGAGGTAAATTCCTGGAAGGCGCTGCGCGTCAACCGGATCTGATCCCTCTGCTGCGTACGCAGTTCTTTGTTGTTATGGGTCTGGTGGATGCAATCCCGATGATCGCTGTTGGTCTGGGTCTGTACGTGATGTTTGCTGTCGCGGGTTAAGCGACAGGGCCAAACAAGAGTTCATCGGCCTGGCGCGTTAAGCCCCAGACGATGAGCAGATTCTGCGGGTTGTCTCTGATAACGGCAGAGTAAGTTAACTTAACAAGAGGCATTGTGCTGTGAACCTTAACGCAACAATCCTCGGCCAGGCCATCGCGTTCGTCCTGTTTGTCCTGTTCTGCATGAAGTACGTATGGCCGCCGATTATGGCTGCCATCGAAAAGCGCCAGAAAGAAGTCGCTGAAGGCCTTGCTTCTGCAGAACGCGCCAAAAAAGATTTGGATCTCGCACAGGCAACTGCGACCGACCAGCTGAAAAAAGCCAAAGAAGAAGCTCAGGTTATCATCGAGCAGGCGAACAAACGCCGCGCTCAGATCCTGGACGAAGTGAAAGCTGAAGCTGAGCAGGAACGTAACAAGATCGTGGCACAGGCGCAGGCGGAAATTGATGCCGAGCGTAAACGTGCGCGTGAAGAGTTGCGTAAGCAAGTCGCGATGCTGGCTGTGGCCGGCGCCGAGAAAATCATCGAACGTTCCGTGGATGAAGCTGCTAACAGCGACATCGTAGATAAACTGGTCGCTGAACTGTAAGGAGGGAGGGGCTGATGTCTGAACTAATTACTGTAGCTCGCCCCTACGCCAAAGCAGCTTTTGACTTTGCCGTTGAGCATCAAAGCATCGATCGTTGGCAGCAAATGCTGACATTCGCGGCAGTTGTCGCCAGCAACGAACAGATGGCCGAATTGATTTCCGGTGCTTTGGCGCCGGAAACCTTATCTGCCTCGTTCATCGCAGTCTGTGGTGACCAACTCGACGAAGCAGGTCAGAACCTTATCAAGGTTATGGCAGAAAACGGACGTTTGTCCGCGCTGCCGGCAGTACTGGAGCAGTACATCCACCTGCGTGACGCCTGGGAGGCGACCGCGGAAGTGGATGTCATCTCTGCCAGTGCGCTGAGCGACGAGCAGCTGACTAAAATCAGCACCGCAATGGAAAAGCGTCTGTCACGCAAAGTTAAGCTGAATTGCAAAATCGATAAGTCTGTAATGGCAGGCGTTATCATCCAGGCGGGTGATATGGTCATTGACGGTAGCGTACGCGGCCGTCTTGAGCGTCTGGCAGACGTCTTGCAGTCTTAAGGGGACTGGAGCATATGCAACTGAATTCCACCGAAATCAGCGAACTGATCAAGCAGCGCATTGCTCAGTTCAATGTCGTGAGTGAAGCTCACAACGAAGGTACTATTGTTTCCGTCAGCGACGGCATCATCCGCGTACACGGCCTGGCCGATGTCATGCAGGGTGAAATGATCGCGCTGCCGGGCAACCGCTACGCTATCGCCCTGAACCTGGAGCGCGACTCCGTAGGTGCAGTGGTTATGGGTCCGTATGCTGACCTCGCCGAAGGCATGAAAGTTAAATGCACCGGCCGTATCCTGGAAGTTCCGGTTGGCCGTGGCCTGCTGGGCCGCGTGGTTAACACCCTGGGTGAACCGATCGACGGCAAAGGCCCGATTGAAAATGACGGTTTCTCTCCGGTAGAAGTGATCGCGCCTGGCGTTATCGATCGTCAATCCGTTGATCAGCCGGTTCAGACTGGTTACAAATCTGTTGATGCGATGATTCCAATCGGCCGTGGCCAGCGTGAGCTGATCATCGGCGACCGTCAGACCGGTAAAACCGCTCTGGCTATCGACGCCATCATCAACCAGCGCGATTCCGGCATCAAATGCGTGTACGTGGCTATCGGCCAGAAAGCGTCCACCATTGCTAACGTAGTGCGTAAGCTGGAACAGCACGGCGCACTGGCTAACACCATCGTGGTGGTTGCCTCTGCCTCTGAATCCGCTGCGCTGCAGTATCTGTCTCCATACGCAGGTTGCGCTATGGGCGAATACTTCCGCGACCGTGGCGAAGATGCGCTGATCGTGTACGATGACCTGTCTAAACAGGCCGTTGCTTACCGTCAGATTTCTCTGCTGCTGCGTCGTCCGCCGGGCCGTGAAGCATTCCCGGGTGACGTGTTCTATCTCCACTCTCGCCTGCTGGAGCGTGCCTCCCGCGTAAACGCTGAATATGTTGAAGCGTTTACCAAAGGTGAAGTTAAAGGTAAAACCGGTTCCCTGACTGCCCTGCCGATTATCGAAACGCAGGCGGGTGACGTTTCCGCGTTCGTTCCGACCAACGTAATCTCTATTACCGATGGTCAGATCTTCCTGGAATCTAACCTGTTCAACTCCGGTATTCGTCCGGCTGTTAACCCGGGTATCTCCGTATCCCGTGTTGGTGGTGCCGCGCAGACCAAGATCGTGAAGAAACTGTCCGGTGGTATTCGTACCGCGCTGGCACAGTATCGTGAACTGGCAGCCTTCTCTCAGTTCGCTTCCGATCTGGACGATGCGACCCGTAAACAGCTGAGCCACGGTCAGAAAGTGACCGAGCTGCTGAAGCAGAAACAGTATGCGCCGATGTCCGTAGCCCAACAGGGTCTGGTGCTGTTCGCCGCTGAGCGTGGTTACCTGAACGACGTCGAACTGGCGAAAGTGGGTAGCTTTGAAGCTGCGCTGTTGGCCTATGCCGATCGCGAACACGCCGAGCTGATGCAGGAAATCAACCAAACTGGTAACTACAACAACGATATCGAAGAGAAGCTGAAAGGCCTCCTCGAAACGTTTAAAGCAACCCAGTCCTGGTAATGTCTGGCGGCTTGTCTGAAAAGGCAGGCCGCAAGGCTTTGAGGAGAAGCTAATGGCCGGCGCAAAAGAGATACGTACCAAGATCGGAAGCGTGAAAAACACGCAGAAGATCACCAAAGCGATGGAAATGGTCGCCGCCTCCAAAATGCGTAAAACGCAGGAACGCATGGCGGCCAGCCGTCCGTATGCAGAAACCATGCGCAAAGTGATTGGTCACATTGCGTTAGGTAATCTGGAATACAAGCACCCTTACCTGGAAGAGCGCGACGTTAAGCGCGTCGGCTATTTGGTCGTTTCTACCGACCGCGGGCTTTGTGGTGGTTTGAACATTAACCTGTTCAAAAAATTGCTGGCAGAGATGAAAGCCTGGTCTGATAAAGGCGTTCAGAGCGATCTGGCGATTATCGGTTCCAAGGGGCTGGCTTTCTTCGGTTCTGTAGGTGGCAATGTCGTGGCACAGGTGACCGGTATGGGTGATAACCCTTCCCTGTCTGAACTGATCGGCCCGGTAAAAGTCATGCTGCAGGCCTATGACGAAGGTCGTCTCGACAAGCTGTATGTGGTCAGCAACAAATTTAACAACACCATGTCCCAGACTCCAACGATTACCCAGCTGCTGCCGTTACCGCCAGCGGAAGAGGAAGAAGAGTTGAAGAAAAAAACCTGGGATTACCTGTATGAACCCGATCCGAAATCGCTGCTGGATACCCTGCTGCGTCGTTATGTCGAATCTCAGGTTTATCAGGGTGTTGTGGAAAACCTGGCCAGCGAACAGGCCGCACGTATGGTGGCGATGAAAGCGGCGACCGACAACGGCGGCAACCTGATCAAAGAGCTGCAGTTGGTTTACAACAAAGCTCGTCAGGCCAGCATCACCCAGGAACTTACCGAGATCGTCTCGGGGGCCTCCGCGGTTTAACCAGGTATACCCCGTCACTGGCGCGGCTGCCGACAGGTTGACCGGGCAGCTGAGCGTAACGCGCGATCAATGCTGCGACGACCATGACGATGGGTAGAAACGAATTAGGTAGAGGATTCAAGATGGCAACTGGAAAGATTGTCCAGATCATCGGCGCCGTAGTTGACGTCGAGTTCCCTCAGGACGCTGTACCGCAGGTGTACAACGCCCTTGAGGTTAAAAATGGTGATGCGCGTCTGGTGCTGGAAGTTCAACAGCAGCTGGGCGGCGGCGTGGTTCGTACCATCGCTATGGGTACTTCTGATGGCCTGAAACGTGGCCTGGAAGTCGCTGACCTTCAAAAGCCGATTCAGGTACCGGTGGGTAAAGCTACCCTGGGCCGTATCATGAACGTGCTGGGCGAGCCGATCGATATGAAAGGCGAGCTGAAAGATGAAGACGGCACTGAAGTAGAGATCGCCTCTATTCACCGTGCTGCGCCTTCTTACGAAGATCAGTCAAACTCGCAGGAACTGCTGGAAACCGGCATCAAGGTTATCGACCTGATGTGTCCGTTTGCTAAAGGCGGTAAAGTTGGTCTGTTCGGTGGTGCGGGCGTAGGTAAAACCGTAAACATGATGGAGCTGATCCGTAACATCGCGGCTGAGCACTCAGGTTACTCGGTATTTGCCGGTGTGGGTGAGCGTACTCGTGAGGGTAACGACTTCTACCACGAAATGACCGACTCCAACGTAATCGACAAAGTTGCGCTGGTTTATGGCCAGATGAACGAGCCGCCGGGTAACCGTCTGCGCGTGGCACTGACCGGTCTGACCATGGCGGAAAAATTCCGTGATGAAGGCCGCGACGTTCTGCTGTTCATCGATAACATCTATCGTTACACCCTGGCCGGTACTGAAGTATCCGCGCTGCTGGGTCGTATGCCATCTGCCGTAGGTTATCAGCCGACGCTGGCAGAAGAGATGGGCGTGTTGCAGGAACGTATTACCTCCACCAAGACTGGTTCAATCACCTCTGTACAGGCCGTTTACGTTCCTGCGGATGACTTGACTGACCCGTCTCCGGCGACCACCTTCGCCCACCTTGACTCTACCGTTACCCTGAGCCGTCAAATCGCTTCTCTGGGTATCTACCCGGCCGTTGACCCGCTGGATTCCACCAGCCGTCAGCTGGATCCGCTGGTTGTTGGTCAGGAGCACTACGACACCGCGCGTGGCGTGCAGTCTATTCTGCAACGTTACCAGGAACTGAAAGACATCATCGCCATCCTCGGTATGGACGAACTGTCTGAAGAAGACAAACTGCTGGTGGCGCGCGCGCGTAAAATTCAGCGCTTCCTGTCTCAGCCGTTCTTCGTGGCAGAAGTATTCACCGGTTCTCCGGGCAAATACGTTACGCTGAAAGACACCATCCGTGGCTTTAAAGGCATTATGGACGGTGAGTTCGATCACCTGCCAGAGCAGGCCTTCTACATGGTTGGTGCCATCGAAGAAGCCGTGGAAAAAGCGAAGAAACTGTAATGACTTCCCTCTGACTATTAGGACGGGACGGCACAGATTTCCCGGATCGCTGGCTTAAGACGGTGATTCGGGAATTTCCAGGCGGCTCAGTCTTTAATAGTGCGGGGAGTTTTTCGGGAGGTTGAAAATGGCTATGACTTATCACCTGGATGTTGTCAGCGCAGAACGGCAGATGTTCAGCGGTCTGGTACAGAAAATTCAGGTGTCAGGTAGCGAAGGTGAGCTGGGTATTTTCCCTGGCCACACGCCGCTGCTGACCGCCATTAAGCCTGGCATGGTGCGCATCGTTAAACAGCACGGCGAAGAAGAGTATATCTATCTCTCTGGCGGCGTGCTGGAAGTACAGGCTGGTACGGTTACCGTCCTGGCTGATACGGCGATTCGCGGCACAGATCTTGATGAAGCGCGTGCGTTAGAAGCGAAACGCAAAGCGGAAGAGCATATTCACAAAGCACACGGCGACGTGGACTATGCTCAGGCCTCGGCAGAACTGGCGAAAGCCATTGCCAAGCTGCGCGTCATCGAACTGACCAAGAAAGCGATGTAATCAGGCTTAACAGCAGCGAATAATGCCAGCCCAAACGGGCTGGCATTTTTTTTGTTCTCCGCCCCGCTCCCCTTCTTGCTACACAGCTAAAATTAAGCAACTAAAAAACGCCTTTTTTCGTTGTATTTATCAGCAACGGCGGTGCATTCTTTGTCATGGTTATAATCGGAAAGCCGGTTAATTTCGCCAGGAGAAAAATGTAGTAATCTCAGGATGAAACCGTTTAACTTTCCTCTGTAAAAATTCTATCAGGATGGCTATGTCTAACAGCGCAATGAGCGTGGTGATCCTTGCTGCCGGCAAGGGAACACGCATGTATTCCGATCTTCCTAAAGTCCTGCACACTCTGGCGGGAAAGCCCATGGTTCAACACGTTATCGATGCTGCTAAAGGCGTCGGCGCGCGCGCCATCAATCTGGTTTACGGTCACGGCGGCGATCGGCTGAAAGCCACGCTGGGTGACGATGCGCTGAACTGGGTGTTGCAGGCTGAGCAATTAGGAACCGGACACGCAATGCAGCAGGCCGCTCCTTTCTTTGCCGATGACGAAGATATTCTGATGCTGTACGGCGACGTACCGTTAATCACCATGGATACGTTGACGCGCCTGTGCGCCGCGAAACCTGCAGGCGGAATCGGCCTGTTAACCGTGACGCTGGATAATCCCACCGGTTACGGACGTATTGTGCGTGAAAACAGCGAGGTCACCGGCATCGTTGAGCAAAAAGATGCAACGCCTGAGCAGCTGGCGATTCATGAGATCAACACCGGTATTTTGGTCGCTAACGGCGGCGATTTAAAACGCTGGTTGAGTCAGCTCACCAATAACAACGCTCAGGGCGAATATTACATTACCGACATCATTGCGCTGGCTTCGACAGAAGGTCGGGCTATCGCTACCGTTCAGCCATCACGCATTAGCGAAACGGAAGGCGTTAATAATCGCTTGCAGCTGGCGCGGCTTGAGCGGATTTACCAGGCCGAACAGGCAGAAAAACTGTTGCTGGCTGGCGTTATGCTACGCGATCCGGCGCGCTTCGATCTGCGCGGCACGCTGCAACACGGCCGCGATGTCGAGATCGACAGCAACGTGATCCTCGAAGGTCAGGTTACGTTGGGTAACAACGTTAAGATCGGCGCAGGCTGCGTCATTAAAAACAGCGTTATCGGCGACGGCTGTGAAATCAGCCCGTACAGCGTGATTGAAGATGCGCAGCTGGACGCGGCCTGTACCGTTGGGCCGTTTGCGCGTTTGCGTCCGGGCAGCCAGCTGGGCGAAGCCGCGCACGTCGGCAACTTTGTTGAGATGAAAAAAGCGAAACTGGGCAAAGGCTCGAAGGCCGGACACCTGAGCTATCTGGGCGATGCCGAAATCGGGTCGGGCGTAAATATCGGCGCAGGCACCATTACCTGCAACTATGACGGCGCCAATAAATTTAAAACGGTGATCGGGGATAACGTTTTTGTCGGCTCCGATACGCAGCTGGTGGCGCCGGTAACGGTCGCCAGCGGCGCGACTATCGCGGCGGGCACCACCATCATGCAAGATGTCACCGCCGGTGAACTGGTCTATAACCGTAAAGAACAAATTCAAAAATCGGGCTGGCAACGCCCGGTGAAGAAGAAGTAAACATAAAAAAATAACGCTAAATAATTCGGGCTGTATGAAGGCGGCAACGCAGCGAATCGCCGGCCCTTTAGGGCGAGGCTCAAAGAGCTGAGTAAAGCCAACGCACATATGGCCTGAAGTATGACGCGTTTAATCCCCACTCTCTACAAGGCTCGGGGAAACCAGCACCGCTGGTATATCAGGTCATGACAACGTTAGGCGCATGAGCGCCATGAGTCAGGAATAGAACTTATGTGTGGAATTGTTGGCGCGGTTGCGCAACGTGATATCGCAGAGATACTGCTGGAAGGCTTGCGCCGCCTGGAGTATCGCGGCTATGACTCCGCGGGTTTAGCGGTGGTCGACAGACAAGGGCATGTCACTCGCCTGCGTCGCGTCGGTAAGGTTCAGAAACTGGTTGAGGCTGCTGAGCAGCATCCGCTGATTGGCGGCACCGGTATTGCTCATACCCGTTGGGCAACGCACGGCGAGCCATCTGAAGCAAATGCGCATCCGCATGTTTCCGAACATATTGTGATTGTGCATAACGGCATCATTGAAAACCATGAGCCGCTGCGTGAACTGATGATCGAACGCGGTTATCACTTCGCTTCAGAAACCGATACGGAAGTCGTCGCGCATTTGGTCCACTGGGAACAGAAACAGGGCGGCAGCCTGCGCGAAGTGGTACTGCGCGTGATCCCTCAGCTGCGCGGCGCGTATGGCATGGTGATCATGGACAGCCGCGATCCGTCACTGCTGGTTGCAGCGCGTTCCGGTAGCCCGCTGGTTATCGGCTGTGGCGTCGGCGAGAACTTTATTGCGTCCGATCAGCTGGCGCTGCTGCCGGTAACCCGCCGCTTTATCTACCTGGAAGAAGGCGATATTGCTGAGGTTACGCGTCGTGAAGTCACTATCGTTGACCGTGACGGCAAGGCGATCAAGCGTAGCGAAATCGAATCGACCGTGCAGTATGACGCAGGCGATAAAGGTGGCTACCGTCATTACATGCAGAAAGAGATCTACGAGCAGCCGAACGCGATTAAAAATACCCTGAACGGTCGTTTTAGTCACGGCGAGGTTGATCTGTCTGAGCTGGGCGCGCACGCCAACGATCTGCTGAGTCAGGTTGAGCATGTGCAGATTATTGCCTGTGGCACCTCTTACAATTCCGGTATGGTGGCGCGCTACTGGTTTGAGTCGCTGGCTAACCTGCCCTGCGATGTGGAAATCGCCTCTGAGTTTCGTTATCGCAAATCGGCGGTGAGGAAAAACAGCCTGTTGATCACCCTGTCGCAGTCGGGCGAAACGGCGGATACGCTGGCCGCGCTGCGTCTGTCGAAAGAGTTGGGTTATCTGGGCTCGCTGGCTATCTGTAACGTTGCGGGCTCGTCGCTGGTGCGTGAATCTGACCTGGCGCTGATGACCAAAGCCGGAACGGAGATCGGCGTTGCATCTACCAAGGCATTTACTACTCAGTTAACGGTATTGCTGATGCTGGTGGCGAAAATTGGCCGTCTGAAAGGCGTCGATGCGCAGATTGAGCATGACATTGTTCATGCATTGCAGGCGTTACCGAGCCGCATTGAGCAGATGCTGGCGCAGGACAAGCTGATTGAAGCGCTGGCCGAAGATTTCTCCGATAAGCACCACGCGCTGTTCCTGGGCCGTGGCGATCAGTATCCTATCGCGATGGAAGGGGCGCTGAAGTTAAAAGAGATCTCTTATATTCATGCGGAAGCCTACGCCGCCGGTGAGTTAAAACATGGCCCGCTGGCGCTGATTGATGCCGATATGCCGGTCATTGTGGTGGCGCCGAACAACGAGCTGCTGGAGAAACTGAAATCCAACATCGAAGAGGTACGCGCACGCGGCGGTCTGCTGTATGTTTTTGCCGATCGTGATGCGGGTTTCAACGACAGCGAAGGCATGAAGATTATCTCTCTGCCACATGTTGAAGAGGTTATCGCACCGATCTTCTATACCGTGCCGCTGCAGCTGCTTTCTTATCACGTCGCGTTGATTAAAGGCACCGACGTGGACCAGCCGCGTAACCTGGCGAAATCGGTTACCGTGGAGTAAGGCTGCACGCCTTACCGCAGGCGGCAACGGAAGGCCGCTTTAACGTAACGATGTTCTGAAAGCGTAAAACGAAAAGGCCGGTAATGTTTTCTGTCAGCAGACCGGCTTTTTTTGCGCGCCGTACGGCACAGTAATATTAATAAACTTAACGCTTGCAATGGGGAGCAGACCCAGGCTAGTATAGCGTCATCGGTTTGAAACACAGACCTTATGTAAGCAGTTTTAGTAAAGCAGTCCTCAGTTCAAGCGTTATCTATTGATACCCTTCCTCGTGAGCTCCTCCTAAGTGCCCCATAAGTAAAAATCTGCAAAGCAGACCATATTCGTCACCAAGAGTGGCTCAAAAAACAAGCAAGGAAATATCAATGTCTAATAAAATGACTGGTTTAGTAAAATGGTTCAACGCTGAGAAAGGTTTCGGCTTTATCACTCCTCAGGACGGCAGCAAAGATGTATTCGTACATTTCTCTGCAATCCAGAGCAACGATTTCAAAACCTTAGACGAAGGTCAGAAAGTTGAGTTCTCTATCGAGAACGGTGCTAAAGGTCCTTCAGCGACCAATGTTGTTGCGCTGTAAGCGTTGATAACAGCTCGCTAACCCTTACGATAGCGATGAAGGCAACAGCCTGAGCAGTTAAGCGTTAGTGATAAAAAACCCGCCTTGAGCGGGTTTTTTTGTGTCTGCGATTCATAAGCGAGGCGCGACTGTTTCCCTCAGTGCGTTTTTTTCCATTGTTAAAGCATGCTTTTCTGTTTCGTGCGCTTTCCCGCCTCGGTTTGCTTCTGCTTCATTATCTCGCTATCTGTGTAGCAGGCCTGCTGTCAGTGCTGGCGCTAGTGGCGAAAACAGGTCGCCTGAAAGTCATCGATGCACAGATAGAGCATGATAACGTTCAGGCCTTGCCGATCCATATCGAGTTAACGCAATCCAGTGACTAAAAAGGGAATGATTATATTTCATTCCCTTGTGAGTCATTTAATCTATATTAGGGGTGGGTACCGGCATCAGAAATGTCTACGCAGGTTTTTCCCCAGCAGATAATTGTATGCGCATGTGCAACGGGCGTAAGCATGACAAAAGCAGAAGATAACATAATAACATTAATAATTTTTTTCATAAATTCCCTTTATTTATATTTGCTTAACAGTTTCATGGTTAAATAACCATGAGAATCACCCTCCCGTTTCGTTATTTTCCAGGAGGGATGAACAACCTATAATGGAATATGTAATGTGGTTTTTACCAGTGTAAAAAAATGTCATCGTCAAATTTAATGATGATGATTATTTTATATAGTACGAAATTTCTTATTTTACTTTGAAGGTCAGTTTCTGCATGTAATAAAACTGTCATATTTCCTACATCTCGCTGTCACTAAACTGTCCTATTTTCCCTCCTGCAGCAATACAGATTCTTACTACAACGGCATACACCCTGACTTTTACTCCCCTGGAGGGAATATGACACTGATGCGTAGCACCGTAGCCAAACTTGTTGCCGCCACCCTCTCGCTGAGCGCGGTTTCTGCTTTTGCAGCAACTGACCTGACTGGCGCAGGCGGCACGTTCCCGGCTCCGGTTTATGCCAAGTGGGCAGCGGATTATCAGCAAGCGACCGGCAGTAAAATTAACTATCAGGGCATTGGCTCTTCTGGCGGCGTGAAGCAAATAATCGCGAAAACAGTGGATTTTGGTGCGTCTGATGCGCCAATGAAAGATGAAGATCTGCAAAAAAATGGCCTGTTCCAGTTTCCTACTGTGATTGGCGGCGTAGTACTGGCGGTAAACCTGCCGGGTGTCCAGTCTGGTCAGCTCACGCTGGATGGTCAAACCGTGGGTGACATTTACCTCGGCAAAATCAAAAAGTGGAACGACCCGGCCATCGCCAAACTGAACCCAGGCCTTAAACTGCCGGAAACCAATATCGCCGTGGTTCGCCGCGCTGATGGTTCAGGCACTTCATTCGTATTCACCAGCTATCTGGCTAAAGTGAATCAAGAATGGAGCGAGAAAGTAGGCAAAGGCAACACCGTTAACTGGCCTACCGGTCTTGGCGGTAAAGGTAACGATGGCATCGCCGCTTTCGTTCAGCGTCTGCCTGGCTCAATCGGTTATGTTGAATACGCTTACGCGAAACAGAACAAGCTGAGCTATACCAAACTGATCGACGCGGATGGTCAGCCGGTTTCCCCAACGGAAGAGACCTTCAGCAACGCGGCGAAAGGGGTAGACTGGAGCAAAAGCTACGCTCAGGACCTGACCAATCAGAAAGGCAAAGATGCCTGGCCGATCACCACCACCACGTTCATCCTGATGCAAAAACAACAGGCTGACGCGGCAAAAGGCGCTGAGGTAATGAAATTCTTTGATTGGGCATACAAAGATGGCGATAAAACCGCCACCAGCCTGGACTACGCGACGCTGCCTGATTCAGTTGTAGAGCAGATTCGCTCTGACTGGAAAGCGCAGATCAAAGACAGTTCTGGCAAAGCGCTCTACCAGTAATGGCTTTAACGGTGTTCACACCGTCGCAGGGGTCGGCTGAACGCCGACCCGCAGTATCCGGGCGGCTGAATGCCGCCCCTGTGAATTTCTTCTGTCGAGACTTCTATGGCTGAATCCAGGCCGTCTTTTAAGGCCCCAGGAAAACAAGGTGACATTATTTTCGGTGCGCTGGTTAAGCTGGCTGCGCTGATTGTGCTTTTGTTGCTGGGCGGCATCATTATCTCTCTGCTTATCTCCTCCTGGCCCAGTATTGAGAAATTCGGTTTCTCGTTCCTGTGGAACAAAGAGTGGGATGCGCCTAACGAGAATTTTGGTGCGCTGGTGCCGATTTATGGCACCGTGGTTACGTCAATTATCGCCTTGTTGATCGCTGTACCGGTTAGCTTTGGCATTGCGCTGTTTTTAACCGAGCTGGCACCAGGCTGGCTGCGTCGCCCGCTGGGCGTGGCGATAGAACTGCTGGCGGCTATCCCCAGTATTGTTTACGGCATGTGGGGGCTGTTTGTTTTTGCGCCGCTGTTTGCTGAATATTTCCAGACGCCGGTAGGCAACGTCCTCTCTACCATTCCGTTTGTTGGCGCCCTGTTTGAAGGCCCGGCATTCGGTATCGGTATCCTCGCCGCTGGCGTGATCCTTGCGATTATGATTATTCCTTACATCGCTTCGGTGATGCGCGATGTTTTCGAGCAAACGCCGGTAATGATGAAAGAGTCAGCCTATGGCATTGGCTGTACGACCTGGGAAGTAATCTGGCGCATCGTACTGCCCTTTACCAAGAATGGCGTGATCGGCGGCATTATGCTGGGTCTGGGACGTGCGCTGGGTGAAACCATGGCGGTGACCTTTATTATCGGTAACACCTACCAGCTCGACAGCGTTTCGCTTTATATGCCGGGCAACAGCATCACTTCCGCGCTGGCCAATGAATTTGCCGAAGCGGAATCAGGCGTGCATGTCGCCGCGCTGATGGAGCTGGGGCTGATTCTGTTTGTTATCACGTTTATCGTGCTGGCGATTTCCAAGCTGATGATTTTACGGCTGGCGAAAAATGAAGGGGCGCGTTCATGACCACGCTGGATTTACATGCTCGTACCGAGCTGCAAGCGTCACGCCGTAAAATGCAGGCGCGTCGCAGCATGCGTAACAAGGTTGCTCTGACGCTCTCCCTGCTTACCATGGCGTTTGGCCTGTTCTGGCTGGTATGGATCCTGTTTACCACCATCACGCGCGGTATCGATGGCTTCTCGCTGGCGCTATTTACAGAAATGACGCCGCCGCCCAACACCGCCGGTGGCGGTTTGGCGAACGCTATTGCGGGCAGCGGCCTGTTAATTTTTTGGGCCACGCTGGGCGGTACGCCGCTGGGCATTATGGCCGGGATCTATCTGGCGGAATATGGCCGCAAATCCTGGCTGGCGGAAATCATTCGCTTTATCAACGATATCCTGCTGTCGGCACCGTCGATTGTGGTTGGTCTGTTTGTTTACACCATCGTAGTGGCGCAGATGCAGCACTTCTCCGGCTGGGCCGGGGTGATTGCGCTGGCGTTGTTGCAGATTCCTATCGTGATCCGCACGACGGAAAACATGATGAAGCTGGTGCCGGATAGCCTGCGCGAAGCGGCTTATGCGCTGGGCACGCCAAAATGGAAGATGATTTCCGCGATTACGCTGAAGGCTTCCATTTCCGGCATCATCACCGGTGTGCTGCTGGCCGTGGCACGTATTGCCGGCGAAACCGCCCCGCTGCTGTTTACCTCATTGTCGAACCAGTTCTGGAGCACCGACATGATGCAGCCGCTGGCTAACCTGCCGGTCACCATTTTTAAATTTGCCATGAGCCCGTTTGCGGAATGGCAGAGCCTGGCCTGGGCGGGCGTACTGTTGATTACGCTCTGTGTGCTGGTGCTGAATATTCTGGCGCGTGTGATTTTCGCCAAATCGAAACACTAATTACCGCGTGGTTTCGACGGCGCGGCGTTAAGAGAAAGAGAAGACTATGGTTAATCAGACTCCCGGCAAACTGCAGGTTCGCGATCTGAACTTTTATTACGGCAAATTCCATGCGCTGAAAAACATTAACCTGGAAATTGCCCGTAATCAGGTTACCGCTTTTATCGGCCCATCTGGCTGCGGCAAATCGACCCTGTTGCGCACCTTTAACAAAATGTACTCGCTTTATCCGGAGCAGCGCGCCGAAGGCGAAATCCTGCTGGATGGCGATAACATTCTCGCCGAGGCGCAGGATATCGCACTGTTACGCGCGCGCATCGGCATGGTATTTCAGAAGCCGACGCCCTTCCCGATGTCGATTTACGACAACATCGCTTTTGGCGTCCGCCTGTTTGAAAAGCTGCCGCGCGCCGAAATGGATGAGCGCGTACAGTGGGCATTGAGCAAAGCTGCGCTGTGGAATGAAACCAAAGACAAACTGCATCAGAGCGGCTATAGCCTTTCTGGTGGTCAGCAGCAGCGCCTGTGCATTGCTCGCGGCATCGCTATTCGTCCAGAAGTGCTGTTGCTGGATGAGCCTTGCTCGGCGCTGGATCCTATTTCAACGGGCCGTATCGAAGAACTGATTACCGAACTGAAACAGGATTATACTGTGGTCATCGTGACGCATAATATGCAGCAGGCGGCACGCTGTTCCGACCACACCGCATTCATGTATCTGGGTGAACTGATCGAGTTTAGCGATACCGACACGCTGTTTACTAAACCTCATCAAAAGCAAACTGAAGACTATATTACTGGCCGCTATGGTTAACTGGAGATCGGTATGGACAATTTAAACCTGAACAAGCATATCTCCGGCCAGTTTAACGCTGAGCTTGAGCATATCCGCACCCAGGTCATGATCATGGGCGGCATGGTAGAGCAGCAGCTTACCGATGCGATTACCGCGATGCATAATCAGGACGCTGAGCTGGCGAAGCAGGTCATTGATGGTGACCAGAAGGTCAACATGATGGAAGTGGATATTGATGAAGCCTGCGTGCGTATTATCGCTAAGCGGCAGCCCACCGCCAGCGATCTGCGCCTGGTGATGGCGATCATCAAAACCATTTCTGAGCTGGAGCGCATTGGCGATGTGGCGGATAAAATCAGCCGCACGGCGCTGGAGAAGTTCAGCCAGCAGCATCAGCCGCTGCTGGTAAGCCTGGAGTCGCTGGGTCGCCATACGATTCAGATGCTGCATGATGTCCTGGACGCCTTTGCGCGCATGGATCTGAGCGCGGCGGTGGAAATTTATCGGGAAGATAAAAAAGTCGATCAGGAATATGAAGGCATCGTGCGTCAGCTGATGACCTATATGATGGAAGATCCCCGTACCATTCCCAGCGTGCTGACCGCCCTGTTCTGTGCTCGTGCCATTGAGCGTATTGGCGATCGCTGCCAGAACATCTGCGAAATTATTTTCTATTTCGTTAAGGGGCAGGATTTCCGTCACGTTGGCGGCGACCGTCTCGACAAGCTGCTGGCTGGCGAAGAAAACGGCAGCAGCCCCGCCTGATCGTCGTTACCCGCAGATCGTTACGGTCTGCGGGTAATTTTCATCATATCGTGCTGATAATGCCGCTTATTTGACACCCCGGCGGCCCAAATAGCATGAAAATAAGAGCGTTAATAAGATATCGCCATACGCTAACGCCGTTTTCCCTGTGGATTTTAGTGTGCAATATCTCTTTTATAGTGGATTTTACATAGCAGAAACGCCGCAATAAAATATAGCTGCGCTTATATCTCTTTTACCTCAGCATTAAAGCCTGTCTGTTGCGTATTTAATAAAATATCATAAAGATGCGCAATAAAAATAAGGCTGACCTGATAAAGACTTTCCCTTAATTAAAAGTAAAAAGATTCCCAGCTATTGGTGGTAAATATATAACTTCCTCTGGTTTTATTACAGGGGAAGTAAACTTATGAAAGTAAAATTAATAGCATTAGCCGTATCAACACTGACCATGAGTGGCGCATGGGCGCATGGTTATTTAATCGATCCACCAAGTCGTGCTCATCAATGTCAGAAAGGCAAGAATCAGTCATGCGGCGACAAGTCTAACTATGAGCCACAAAGCCTAGAACAGAAGACCGGATATTTTGATAAGGCCTCGACGCAAACCGGCAAATTAGCCAGCGCAGGATTGCCCGGCTATTATGAACTTGACCGCCAAAGCATTGATAGCTGGTATAAAACGCCCATGAAGGCTGGGAAACAAACCTTAGCCTGGTTTCATACCGCGCCCCATAAAACCACCAACTGGCGGTACTACATCACTAAACAGGACTGGAATCCTAACGCGCCTCTAAGCCGCGATGCGTTTGAAAAAACGCCCTTCTGTGAAATTAATGGTTTTGGCGCGATGCCGGGAACACGCGTGGAACATGAATGTGATGTTCCTGCGCGCACCGGCTATCAGCTAATCTATAGCGTGTGGCAGATTGCCGATACCGTGAACAGCTTCTATCACGTCGCCGACGTTGACTTCGGCGGAGAAAATACCGGGCAGGTCGAGACGTCTGATAGCTGGGCCAAAACCCTGGATGGTCAGATTTACGGCAAAGATTTGCGACCGGGCGACAAAGTAAAAGTACGTTTCTTCCAGGATAAATCAGAAGTGCTCTCTTTTGCCACCTCGCTGACCATCACTGAGGAATTAACGGATAAAAACCGTTGGGCGAAAGCATTGGCGGCGGCAGTAAACGAAAACGCCAATGCGGAGTTATGGGGTTTCCGTGCCGGGGTAAAAGATGCGCGTGGTGAAGTCGAGCCGGCATTTGGTGCGAATAAGATCTATATCTCCTCCAAAGCGGGCACACCGGATCCCATACGTAAGATGAAATCCATCGCGATTTCCTATGAAGAAGTTGTCTCAAACACCAATGAGCGCATTGAGATCAGCAGCCTGACAACCAGCGATGTGCAAAAGGGGACATCGACCCTGTCGTTTAATCTCTGGACCGTCGGTAAAATGTCACTGGAAGCGAAGGTGTATGACCGCGTCGGCACGGTGAAGGGATACACCAAAATGGCGGTGGATAATGCCGATCAGCGCGTTTCTTTTAAACTGGAAGGCGTATCAGCAAATGAACCTTATACGTTAAGCGTTATTGGCAGCACCGCAGAAGGCAAAGTGATCCAGCCAGCGCCGCAGCAGTTTACGTTGCAGGCTGCTGCTGGCGCAGAAACGGACAAACCGGCGTCGGATAATGCCAAATATGACGCCATCTTCCCGAATAACAAAGCAAGCTACAAAGCGGGCACGCTGGTGTTGCAACCTGAAAACGGCAAGGTTTACCAGTGTAAGCCTCTGCCTTATTCCGGCTATTGTTCCCAGTGGTCGCCTTCCGCACGGCAGTTTGAACCTGGCGTAGGTTCCTCCTGGCAGATGGCGTGGATCGAGAAATAAGTTTTAACGTAATCAAGCCCCGGCTCTGGCAACAGCGCCGGGGTTTTTTATTGGCGGCAACAACTTAACGGGTGAGGCGCCAGCCGCGCGCGTGCCACATCGCGGGCAATTGAGCCAGATCGTTAAATGGGGTGACCAGCGGGTGATCGAGCGGCGCGTTATGCGCATCGGCGCAATAATAGAACACCGGAATACCCGCCGCGATGCCCGCCCGCGCGCCCGCCTCTGAGTCATCGATCAGCAGGCAACGCTCAATCGGTACCTGCATTTGCTCCGCGGCATGAAACATCAGCTGTGGATCCGGTTTCCAGTGACCGATATCGTAGCCGCTATACAGGCGATCGCCGAAGAAAGGAAGCAGGCCGGTTAGCCCCAGCGAATGCTGCATCTTTTTCACCGTGCCGTTAGAGACCACGCACGCCGGTACGGCGATTTGATCCAACAGGGCACGGGCACCCGCAATCGGCTGCAGCTGCGCCTCGAAAAGACGTGCAACTTCCGCGCGGTACTCTTGCTCGAAGGTTTCTACCGCAACATCAAGTGGATGCTGCTGGTTAACGTCGGCGATAATATCGTAGAGTTTGACGCCCTTATATTTTTCAAACATCTCCTGTAATGGCAACTGCACGCCGTAGCGGGAAAAAGTGGAAACATACGCCTGAGTACAGAGCAATTCGCTGTCCACCAGGGTCCCGTCACAGTCGAAAAACAGACATTCAATCGTCATCCTGCCTCATCCTAACCAGGGGAAAAGGTCACTTTACCCCACTCAACACAAAATGCGACCCTGCCGCCCGCAGGAAACCGCAACCGATTGCGAAAAATCCGTGTACTGTTGCGCCAAAATCGCTAGCATACGCGGCGACCCCTTTTCCGTTCGGATGTAACAGATGACTAAACAAGGCTTATTACAGCGCCTGTTCCGGCTACAGGAGCATGGCACGACGGTGCGTACCGAAGTGATTGCCGGTTTTACGACTTTTTTAACCATGGTTTATATCGTCTTTGTAAACCCACAGATTCTTGGTGCCGCTGGCATGGATACCCAGGCGGTATTTGTGACGACCTGTTTGATTGCCGCGTTGGGCAGCATACTTATGGGCGTCGTCGCGAACCTACCGGTGGCGCTGGCGCCTGCGATGGGCCTGAACGCCTTTTTCGCCTTTGTGGTGGTTGGCGCAATGGGGTATTCATGGCAGGTCGGCATGGGCGCTATTTTCTGGGGCGCGACGGGGCTGCTGCTGTTGACCTTATTCCGCGTGCGCTACTGGATGATTGCCAATATTCCTCTTGCTCTGCGTACCGGCATTACCGCCGGGATCGGCCTGTTTATTGCCATGATGGGGCTGAAAAATGCCGGTATCATCGTGGCGAATGAAGCGACGCTGGTAACGGTTGGCGATTTGTCCTCGCATAGCGTGCTGCTGGGCGCGCTGGGCTTCTTTATTATCGCCGTGTTGGCTTCACGCAATATTCACGCTGCGGTATTGATCTCCATTGTCATTACCACGCTGGCGGGCCTGTTATTAGGCGACGTTAAATACAACGGCATCTTCTCCGCTCCGCCCGCGATTAACTCGGTGATCGGCCAGGTTGATTTAGGCGGCGCATTTACGCTCAATATGGCCGGTGTGATTTTCTCTTTTATGCTGGTTAACCTGTTTGACTCCTCCGGTACGCTGATCGGCGTAACGGACAAAGCCGGACTGGCGGATAAAGACGGTAAATTCCCGCGTATGAAGCAGGCGCTGCTGGTGGATAGCGTTAGCTCCGTAGCGGGTGCCGCCATCGGTACCTCCTCCGTAACCGCCTATATTGAAAGTTCGTCAGGCGTTTCCATTGGCGGACGTACCGGGCTGATGGCGGTGGTAACCGGCGTGCTGTTCCTGCTGGTGATGTTCCTGTCGCCGCTGGCGTCGATGGTGCCGGGCTACGCTGCCGCAGGCGCGTTGATTTATGTTGGCGTACTGATGACCTCAAGCCTGGCGCGCGTAAAGTGGGACGACCTGACCGAGGCGGTGCCTGCTTTTGTTACCGCCGCCATGATGCCGTTCAGCTTCTCAATCACCGAAGGCATCGCGCTGGGTTTCATTTCCTGGTGCGTGATGAAAGCTGGTACCGGGCGCTGGCGCGAAATCAACCCCTGCGTGGTTGTGGTGGCGCTGCTGTTTGTCCTGAAAATTGCTTTTATTGATTCACATTAATCAAATGGCGCTGCAGCTTTACGGCTGCAGCTGCCTTTCTGTCGGCATACTGGTAAGCCTTAACGTGTGCGGCCCCATATTCGCTTTATTCAGCTCAATATCCCTGAGCGCATTCCAGTTCTGCTGCTCATCGATTTCCCACAAACGCAGACGGCTGCTGGCGCGTGACAGCGCACAAGACCAGATAAGCAGTGGTTCAACATCGCATACTGCCTGAACGTCAGGAAACACGTGCGAGCGTAAGCGGCCCGAGGCGGGATGCAAACGCAGGGAACCCTCACAGCCGTTATCTTCTCCAGTCAGCTTGAGTACGCTTTGCCGCAGCGTCCAGATTTGCGTTATTGCTTCCAGCGGATCCTGTTGGGCATTAATCCACGCTTTTTCGCCGGAAGAGAGATGTTGCAGATGATGTTCCAGCGTCTGGCGGCTGTGCGCGCGTACGATTTCCATATCCAGCCCGGCGCGGCTCTGTTCTTCAGCCAGCAGCACGCCAACCATATTGCCAGCATAGGCGATGCTGAAATCAGGTAGATCGGGATCGGTAAAGCAAGGACGGCCACTGCTGGTGGTGGTTAAGGCGGGAAGCTGCGACATGCCGTAAATACGCAGCATGAGTTCAGCCAGCAGCATACGCGCTGCCAGATAACGGCTACGACGTTTGTCGCTGAGACATTGCGCTTTTTCCACTATATCTGCCGGAATACGCTGCACATCTGCCCGGTTTTGGGCAAGCGTCCAGCGTACAAAATGACTTGCCATCTGTCGCTCCGTGAAAATGGTCGGATAATCATCAATGGTATTGTAAGAATTTTCCGATGCTTTTGCACCCGGCTTTACTGTTTGCGCGATGCTTTTAGGAATAGGTTTAAATAAGGGCTATAAAACTGCACCAAAGAGGATTGGCTCGCGCCGAGAAAGCTTCAGGCGAAACGGCATGCTTCATTTTTTCTTTAACTGACGCGTAGGTAATAAAAACAACGCGCTCTGGTGCATTTCACGATTTTATCGATTTAGCTATAAAATTAATAATTAATATTAGATTTTATATATTTCATTTACTCTTTTTTATTTTTAGCTCTACCATGATTTTGGCTTGTGGATAATCAGGGAACCACCAGCCTTTCTCACAGTAGTTGAGCAAAAAGACATTAATAAATCCATATGGTGCTACTGCTTACATGATGTATTAGAGTAAACGTATGGAGTCGGCTGTAGCTGGGCAAACAGATAAGGGATATATCATTATGTTGAAAATTAACGTGGCTATATCAGATAAGTACCCTGCTGTTCACTATTTTCTGTGCAATTATATTAAGGAAGAGCTGGGTTGCAATATTATATCTGACATTTCGTTAAGCGAGGAGCGCACGCTTCAACCGGCAAGCCGCACGCCCGTAGACGCGATAATCACCGATCTGGCTTACTATAGCGATGGCGGCCATCTTTATGGCGTAGCAAAAATCAGAGCAATAAAACAACGCTTCCCGACGGCTAAAATCATTCTTTATACGGAGTTCAATAATGTATCCATTTTGAAAAAGGCGCTTAATTATGGCGTGGATGCTATTGTCAGCAAGTATGATGCAGTGAGCGAAATAAAAAAGGCGTTTTGTGAAATTTTTATTAAGAAGCACAGCGTGGCCTGGGTTTCAAAAGAAATAAAATCCATCACCGAAAGCGGTATTGAAAAAACCAGCCGCTTAACGGCAAAGGAGTGGGAAATTATTCAGCTTTACTCCATGGGGTTATCGCTGTCCAGTATTGCTAAAAAGCAAAACCGCGCGGTCAGTACCGTTGCCACGCAAAAATATAATGCGATGAAAAAGCTTAATGTCAATACGAATAGCGAGCTTATTCAATATGCCTGCATAAATAATATTATTTGATTGATCCCGGCGATAAAAAAAGGATTTTGGTCATGTACTTCAGGAGGGTAAACGCTGTTATCACAGCGTTTTTTTCAGCCTTGATCATCATACCAGGCAGCGCACATAGCCTGACGCTACAGGAAGCGGTACTGGCAGGCAGCGTTTATGACAGTGAAATCAGCGCGGCGCGCAACGCGCAGCGGGCAGATAGCCAAAAAAGGCTCCAGGGTTTTGCCAGCCTGTTACCGGTTGTTAGTTTAAACGGCGCTTATAGTAAGCAGGATCAGCCCGGTGCGACCTATGCCGCAGGCGTCACGCGGCATAACTACAGCGTTAACCTGACGCAGCCGCTATTTGATATAGCAAAATATGCGGCATGGAAGCGCGGCGACGCCATCGCTGACAATGCTGACGTAGTACTGATGCAGGCGGAGCAAACGCTGATTACCCGCGTTGCGGAAGCCTATTTCCGGGTAATCTATCAACGGGATGTTTTAAAGAGCGCAATCACTGCCAAAGCCGCCTACGGTAAACAGCTGAGTCAAACGCAGGTTGCGTTACAGGTGGGTGAAGGCACGCGTCTTGAACGCGATGAAGCGCAGGCTAATTACGACCGGGCAATGGCGGATGCGATCGCCGCTAAAAACGATCTGGAGGAGGCTGGGATGGTTTTCTCGCGCCTTACCGGACACCCGCCAGAAGAAATAGAGCCGGTTACGTTATCCTGTGTGATGCGTTTTCCCGTTTCTGATGATTTCAAAGCCTTACAGCAGCGGGCAGCGCAAAATAATCTTCAGGTTCGCGCTGCGCTTTTCCAACTGGAGCAAACCCAGGCGGATTTGCTGGCCGCGCATGGCGCACATCTGCCGGTCATCACCTTACAGGCGGGTTATGGCACCAACTGGAGCAAGGCGGAGCAGTCGAATGTGCTTGATGTGGTGTTTGGCACCACCTCAAGAACGCGCTCCAGCAATATCGGTATTAATGTTTCCATCCCTTTATTTGCTGGCGGATCGCAAATTTCGCAGTCGATTGAAGCTGTTCGCCGCCGCGATCGAGGCAAGGATTTGCTGGAGGACACGCGGCGTAAGGCGCGTCAGGAAACGCAGTCCGCCTGGCTTAAATTAAAAAATGGACGCAGCCAATATCTGGCGGAAAAAAAGGCGCTGGCCTCTGCCAGAAATAAAGCGGATTCCACCGCCTATGGCAGAAGAGTAGGTTTAAGAACCATTATCGACGAATTAAACGCAGAGCAGGAATATTATAAATCTCTGCAGATGCTGGCGAAATTACAATATGACTATTTAAACGCCCGATTAAAACTTTCTATGGAATTGGGCGAGCTGGATTATTCTCAATTAGATCGCTACCACTGCGCTGCGGATAATAAAGTTCTCCGTTAACTAAACAAGGACGTTAATTGCATGAGTGAATCCTTATTTCGTCAGGAAGCACTGGAGGCGAATAAAACCACCGCGATCGGCACCGTGGCGCTTTATTGCCCGCCCTGGCGCTGGCTAATTGTCTCTTTGGTGGGTGTAATCACGCTGGTGATAGCGGCTTTCTTTATTTTTGGCAGTTATACCAAGCGTGAAACCGCCCTGGGGCAGTTGTTGCCAGCGAAAGGCATTATGAATATTGCGGCAATCGCTACCGGCACCGTAGTAGATATTAGCGTGGAAGAAGGCCAGCAGGTAAAAAAAGGCGAGACCATCGCCGCTATCTCTTCGGAGGTTTATACGGCGCTGGGACTGACGCGGGAAAGGGTCGCGCAGCAGTTGGATATCCAGCGGGCTCGCCTGAAAGCGGATGCGGAAAACCAGGAAAAGCTGTTTGCCGAAGAGATAAAAGGGCTTAAAGAGCGTGAAAGGCTGCTAAGCGCCCAGCTGGAACAGCTCAATGTTCAGCAGCGGCAGCGCTCCCGGCAGGTCAAACTGGCGCACCGGCAGCAGGAGAAAATCACCCTGATGCGCCAGCAGGGTTACGCCTCTAATAGCCAGGTTGAACAGCAGGAGGCAGTGGTTATTGATGCCGAAACGCGTTTACAGGACATTGCCCGGCAGCGGCTTGATATTCAGCAGCAGCTTGCCCAGACGCGCCAGCAGTTACGCGAGCTGCCGATGAATGCGCGCAATAAACAAAACGAAATAGAACGCCGCCTGTCCGAAATCGAGCAGTCTCTGGCAGAAAATGAATCGCGACGCTCGGTGGTGTTGCGGGCGCCAGCGGATGGCATGGTGGGATCGGTGATGGTCAAAACCGGGCAAATGGTCAGTGCCGGACAAACGCTGTTTTCCCTGTTGCCGGACGATGGCGAGCTTCAGGCGCGTATTATGGTCAGCAGCCGGGCAATCGGTTTTATTCAACCCGGTCAAAAAGTGGTGCTGCGCTATCAGGCGTTTCCTTTCCAGAAATTTGGTCAGCAATACGGCAACGTCATTGATGTCTCTCGCGTTGCGCTGTCGCCGCAGGAGGTCGCTACGTTGACCGGTAATAACAATGTGCAGGAACAGCACTATCGCGTAGTGGTGGCGCTGGATAAGCAAGATATCAATGTGTATGGGCATAAGGAAAAACTGCGTCCCGGCAGTGCGCTGGAGGCGGATTTCCTGATTGATAACCGACGCCTTTATGAATGGGTTCTGGAACCGCTTTACGCGCTTGGCCGTCGTTCAGGAAATTAATTCAATTCGCCATCGGCTTACTACAGGGAGTGGTATTGTTTATGAAGTTTTTAGCGGCACTTAATTTTGGCTGGCAGCGGAAATTACCGGTGATGCAGCAAACGCAGGCTACCGAGTGCGGCCTGACCTGCGTTGGCATGATTGCGAACTATTTTGGTCACGGCATAGATATGGTCACGCTACGCAAGCGGTTTCCCACTTCGCTAAAGGGCGCCACGCTGGCGGATGTCATGTTGATTGCGCATCAGCTGGGCATGGCGGGCCGGGCGCTACGCCTGGAGCTGGATGAGCTGGGTAAGCTGCGGCGCCCCTGCATATTACACTGGGAAATGAACCATTTTGTGGTATTGAAAAGCGTGGCGAAAGATAAGATCACCATTCACGACCCAGCCAGAGGCCGACGTGATGTGCCTATGGAAGAGGTTTCCCGTTGCTTTACCGGTATTGCGCTGGAACTCTTACCTGGCGCCACCTTTACCCGAGTACAGGAAAAACAATCTATCTCCATGCTGAAGCTGATCGGTAACGTCACCGGTATCCGCTCAGCTTTTTCGCAGATTTTAATCCTGTCGGTGGCGCTGGAACTGTTTGGCATTTTGATGCCTTTTTATATGCAGTGGGTGATGGATCAGGTTCTGGTCTCGGCGGATCATGATCTTCTTACCCTGTTGGGCAGCGGTTTTATTATCGTGACGCTGCTAAGCGTTGCTATTACGGCGTTACGCTCCTGGGTAACAACCTGGTTTTCAAGCTTGCTGAGCGTGCAGTGGACGGCCAACGTTTGCTCGCATCTGCTTGGTTTGCCGCTGACTTACTTTGAGTCGCGTCACGTGGGCGATGTGCTTTCACGCTTTGGCTCAATTGGCACCATACAAAGTACGCTCACCGGACGTTTTATTAGTTCGATTTTGGATGGCGTAATGGCCATTATCACGCTGGGTATGCTGTTTATTTACAACGTTAAGCTGGCCTGGCTGGTGCTCGCTTTGCTGACGGCTTATACCGCAATCCGCTGGATTTCATTTCGTCCTTTCCGCCAAGCCAATGAAGATCAGATCACCGCGTCGGCCCGCGCGCAGACCCAACTGCTGGAATCAATTCGCGGTGTGAAGGCGGTTAAGCTTAATAACAAACAGGAGATCCGCGTTGCGGCCTATGCGAACGCGCTGGTTGAGAGCACCAATAAAGGGATAGCGATTCAACGTCTGTCGATCGGTTTTAGTACCTTACAGGGTTTGATCTCCGGTATCGGGCGTATCGTTTTGGTATGGATGGCGGCTTTACAGGTGCTTGAAGGGAATTTTACCAGCGGGATGCTGGTTGCGTTTATCAGCTTTTCCGATCAGTTTATTGCGCGCGCGTCAGGTCTGGTGGATGCCGTGATTGATTTCTCTATGCTGCGTCTGCATGGCGAACGCCTGGCCGATATCGTGTTAACCGAGCCGGAGGCCGATATGGAAACGCTGTTGCCCGCCGTGACACGCGATGACCATGCGCCGCCTGCGTTAACCCTGCGCGATCTCGGTTTTCGCTATGCGGAAACCGAGCCGTACGTTATCCAGCACTGCAATATCGCGGTGGCCGCAGGCGAGTCGGTGGCGATTATTGGCCCTTCCGGACAGGGCAAAACTACCCTGGCCAAATTGATGATGGGCTTGCTGAAACCTGAATCAGGCTGCATAGAGATAAACGGCATCGACATTAAAAAGCTGGGCATGCGTAACTATCGCGATCGTCTTGGCTGCGTCATGCAGGACGATATTCTGTTTGCCGGTTCCATTGCCGATAACATCAGCTTTTTCGATGCCGCTCCCGCACAAGAGCAGATCGAAGCCGCCGCAAAACTCGCACAAATCCATGAGGAGATTGCCGCTATGCCGATGGGTTACCATAGCCTGGTGGGCGATATGGGCTCTTCTCTCTCCGGCGGCCAGATTCAACGGGTGCTGTTAGCGCGCGCGCTTTATCGTCAGCCTTCGCTGCTTATTCTCGATGAAGCTTCCAGTCACCTTGATATCGATCGTGAACGTAGCATTAATGAGGCAATAAAGAATATGCACGTTACACGAATTATTATCGCTCATCGGCCTGAAACCATCTGTAGTGCTGACAGAATTATTCTATTGAATCAGAAAAGCGCCGTAGAAATTGATAAGCACCAATATATGCAAGCCTGTAAAAAGAACAGCTAATTTAGCCAAAGAGAATAAATGCGTTTTCTGGGTTTGGAAAATATAAATTTACAACTGTTCAAAATGCCCGCCGCAGAATTTACGTATTATTGATAATGGACTGTTTACTATTGTTGCATTCCTTTGCTGTAAATAATATATCAAGCTTAGTTCTGGCTTAGCGTCAGGTTTGTTTAACTCTATTATTTTACCGGGAGAAAGGCGTTAATTATGAGAGTGCTACAAATAGATGAAATTAGTCAGGTGTCCGGCGGTAATTTTTTCGAAACCATAGGCGCGATGGTTATCGGCACCTTTACCGGCGCCTCATCCGGCATATTAAAAGCGGCTACGGTTGGAGGAAATAGCGGCGGGATACTGGGCGTCGGCATTATTGGCAATCTTGGCGGCGTGATAGTTGGCGGTGTGGCCGGTGGATTGCTTGGCGCGATGTATGGCATGGTCAATAACTGGGATAAAACATGCGAATGGTTTAACGCAACCGCTGAGCAATGGTTTGATTTGATCGCGCCGTTGCCTAAATAAAAATGGCATCTGAAATAGCGATGCTGTTTATTTTTAAGGGTTGTTGTAAATGAATTCGTTAACTCGCTTAAGGCGCCGGCGTGCTATATGCCGCAAGTGGGCGGTGGAAAATAGTTAATGAAATAGAATTTAATATACAACTGCGTTTTTTATTTAATATAAAGGCTGCTGTTTCCTTTCAGAGTATCGCTAACAAGCCAACTAACCAATTTCGTTGTGAAGATAATTTCACTATTGATGATTAAGTTATTAAACAAAATGCTATGGGCTGGTTTTTATTTATTTGGCTTAATTAATCGCGAAAAAATTTGCGGGTTTTATTGTTCGCAATCGATCTTTCACTGAAAATAAAATGGAGTTTAAGATGCAGAAAACATTATTAGGTACCGTGATTGCTTTAACAGTTTCTGCTATGGCACTACCGGCCAGCGCAGCGGACGGTACAATTACGATTAACGGGAAACTGACCCAGCAGACATGTATCGTAAAAATTGATGGTGGCAGCGCTGACGCCACCGTTAGTCTGCCTTCACTCTCTACCTCGGCGCTGGATACCGCGGGTAAGCTCGCGGGCAGAACGGCCTTTATCATGAACCTGACAGGCTGTACGCCAGCTAAGGGTAGCGTACGCGCCTATTTTGAACATGGCCCAACGGTTGATGCCGCAACCGGTCGCCTGAATAACACCATTAGCTCTGGTGCGAAAAATGTTCAGATTCAGTTAAGGGACGAGAAGGAAAATGATGTGTATGTGGGCAACACCAGCCAGCGCAAGAACCCAGCGACTGCGATCTCGGCAGCGGGTAATGCCAACCTGCTGTACAGCGCATACTATTATGCCACCGGTGCGGCAACCGCGGGTGACCTCGCTACCTCAGTGACCTATTCCCTTGATTACCAGTAATTAGCGCGTCTGTGTGTTGATAATAAATGCAGGAGCCAGGCTCTTGCATTTATTTATCCGATATATTTAAGCTCAGGAATAGCATCAGGAATGAATATAAAGCTTCTTTTACTGCTCTTTTCCGGTCTGTTATTAAATGCAACGTCAGTTTTGGCCGGTATTGTTATTAATAACACCCGCGTCATTTATCCTGAGGAAAAAAGTGAAGTTACGGTACGGCTGGAAAGTGAGAATGATCATTCCTCGCTGGTTCAGTCATGGATTGATAGCGGAAATAAAGATCAATCCATTAAAAAAATCAAGGTTCCTTTTCTTCTGCTGCCGCCGATTACCCGTATCGAACCACACCAGGGGCAAACCTTACGCATTCACTATTTGGGGGAGGGTTTTACTTTGCCCGCCGACAGAGAATCTGTTTTCTGGTTAAACGTTCTGGATATTCCGCCCCGTTCGTCAGGCAAGGCGGAAAACCTTTTGCAAATGGCGATCCGTACCCGTATTAAACTCTTTTTCCGTCCAAAGGCGCTTAAAGGCGGCTCGTCTTCCGATGCTGCGGAAAAGGTTATTTGGCGGCGGGTTAAAGATCATAACAAGGCTTTGCTTGAAGCCGAGAACCACTCGCCTTTCTATGTTTCAATTACGTCAGTAGAAGCCAGGTCAGGAAATAAAACCGTTAACACCGAAGGGAAAATGATCGCGCCTTTTTCTAAGGCGACTTATGCTTTTGATGATAATAATATTTCCGTGAGTAAATTTAAATATTTTTATATTAATGATTATGGAGCCAGCGTTCCGATAGAAAGAGAGATTTAATGCATTTAAATAACTCACTATAAAAAAGGGCATCCTTATGTCATCTTTTTCCTCCCTTTATGCTTGCTTTTATCATAAAAAAATCAGGGTGCCTTCATGGCCATTTACCGCTGCGCTGTTTTGGTGTTTACCCGTGCCGGTATGGGCAGCGGTTACGTTTGATCCTATATTTCTCGACCAGGCAGCGGGGGACACGATCGATATTTCCCGATTTAACGGTGAATTTAAGGTTCCGGCAGGCACCTATGCCAGCGATATTTATTTAAACGATCGGCTGCTGGGGCGTGAAAATGTCACCGTTCAGGAGAAACAGGGGAAATCGGTTATTTGTTTTAGTCCAGTGCTGGCTAACCTGGCGGGTTTCCGTATCAGTCGGCTTACCACCGCGCAGCAGGAAGCCCTGCTTCATGAGACAGGCTGCACGCAACTGGAATCGATCGAGCCCTCATCTAAAGCGCAGATGGTGCTTGCCGATATGCGCCTGAATCTACACATACCGCAGGCATGGCTTAACCAAACCGTACGTGGCTATGTGGATCCTGAACGATGGGACGCGGGAAGTAATGCGCTGTATGTCAGTTATGACAATAGTTACTTTAAACAACGCTCAGGCAGGGTAAGCTCCGAATCTTTTTACAGCAAGCTGGGTGGAAACATTAATTTTCACGGCTGGATGTTTCGTCATTCTGGCGCGTGGCGGTGGGACCAACGTAACGGCAGCCGCTATACCGTTTTGAGTAATAACCTGCAACGCGATATCACGCCATTACGCGCCAGGGTGTTAATTGGCGATGCCAACAGCTCAGGCTCAATGTTTAACTCCTTTATGTTCCGAGGCGTGCGGCTGGCCTCGTCCGAACAGATGTTACCTGACTCGCAGCGCGGCTATGCTCCCGTGGTGCGCGGTATTGCGCAAAGCAATGCGCGCGTGCAGATCCGACAAAATACCGCTTTGATTTATGAAACCACGGTGCCGCCGGGTGAGTTTGTTATCAATGATATTTATCCCTCCGGCTATGGCGGCGACCTTCATGTGGCGGTAACAGAATCTGATGGGCGGGAAACAACGTTTATCGTGCCTTATGCGGCGGTTTCGGAAATGATTCGCCCAGGCAGCTACCGCTATAGCCTGCTGTTGGGAACGCTACGTAATCAAGGCGTCAGCTACACCCCGAAAGTATTTCAGACGACGGTGCAATACGGCATCAATAACGGATTAACGGGTTATAGCGGCCTGCTGGGTTCCGGTGATTACCTTGCCGGGCTGGTCGGCGGCGCGATCGGCACCTCGGCAGGGGCATTTGCTCTGGATATCACCGGTGCCAGCTTTGATGACGGCATCAGCGCGCAAAGCGGGGTAAGCGTGCGCGGCAGCTATAGCAAATTTATTTCCACCACCAACAGCACCATTTCCGTTGCCGCCTACCGGTTTTCCTCTTCAGGTTATCTCGATTTAACCAGCGCCACGCAATTAGTGAATCATCACCAAAAAAACGATCGGGCGCAGAAATTTCAGTTAAACCGGCCACATAACCGGTTGTCCGTTACGCTAAGCCAGCAGCTGGGCGAGCGCGGCGGCAGTATTTATACCAGCGGTTATGTTGAAAATTACTGGGACAGGCAGGGAAGCGATGTGCAGTATCAGTTGGGTTATACCAATCGTTTTAAGTCGTTTAATTACGGCATCAGCATTCATCGCGCTAAAACGGCTTTCTATAGCGAAACGCAATATCTTCTCTCTTTCTCGCTGCCGTTAGGCAAGGGCTCACATGCGCCGTACATGAACAGCTATCTCACGCGCAGCGATGAAGGCGTGGCTACCCAACTGGCGTTAAGCGGCGTGCTGGGAGAAAAAGATCAGATGGATTACAACGTCGGCGTTGCGCGTGAAAATAACGGCGACAGTTCGGGAAATATAGCGGGCTCTTATCGTTTCAGGAATACGCAGCTGAAAGCCAGCTATGCGCAGGGTAAGAATTATCACGCTTATACCGCCGGATTGAACGGCAGCCTGCTGATATTACCGGATGCGCTGGTCGCCAGCCCCTATACCGGCGATACGCAGGCGGTGATTAAAGCTGAAGGCGCAGCCGGTGCGTCGATTGACGGGTATCCAGGGGTGATTTTCAACGATGCGGGCTATGCCCTGGTTCCCTGGCTCACGCCTTATCGCATCAATAAAATTGCCATTAATCCCACCGGCATGCCGCTGGATGTTGAACTGGAAACCACCGTTAAGCAGGTCGTGCCACGTGCCGGGGCGATAGTCAAAGTTGATTATCCAACTAAACAGGGCCGCGCGATATTAATTCGGGCACAGCTACCGGATGGCGAAGCCTTGCCTTTCGGTGCCAGTGTGAAAACCGAAGATGGACGTGATGTGGGCGTCGTGGCCCAGGGCGGTCAAATGTATATCCGCCTTGAGCAGAGCATCAATCGGTTACAGGTTAGCTGGGGTCCGCACAGTCGCTATACCTGCCTGTTTGATATTAACCTGCCGGAAAAGAGTAATAAAAGGCAACGCCAATTTCAGCGTTTCAATACCACATGTCGTTACCCTACACCGGCCGCCAGACAAGAAATGCTAGCAAAAGCGGTACGATAACATCAGCGCTGGTTTTTGGAGAAAATAATGAATGACCGGATGAAAATATATTTTTGCCGCTACGGCAAAACGCTTTTTCTGCTGTTTTGCTGTTTTGTCGGCAAGATAAGTTATGCCGCAACCATCCGCTGCGGCCCTGATTCAAGTATCTCTAATAGCATTACCGCGTTTGATTTTAATAAGCTGCCAAATCAAATCCCTAATAACCTGCCTGTAGGAACGACGATTTATGACGTTACCATGAATCTTGATCTCTGGTGCGCCAAGGAGCTGAATAGCAGTACCATTAATTCCGGCAAAGAAAAGATCTATATCAATCGCAACACGGTGGAGAATTCGTTAGGGAATAAAAGCGGATTATCCTTTTTTGTCACCATCAATGGCGACAGAGATACAGTGAGTAAAAGCTACGACAGCGGCTACACCACGGATGCGATTTTTGTACAGGGCTTGTCGACCTCTTACTACACAAAAGTCAGCGTTTCCGTACGCATCGAGTTGGTGAAAACCGGAAAAACGGAGGCGATCACGCCGTTTCGCAACGATGTCTGGCTATTTTCCATCGGTGACGCGGGCTTAGGCTATATGCGCTATCGCGCTACTAACGTCAGAAAACTCTCTTTCTCTGAATATACCTGCAACGCCACCACGCCCAATATCTATCAAACGCTGCCGGGCCTGAAGGTTTCGGCGTTACCACAACATGGGCGGGCGGATAAATACACTACCGATTTCTCAATTTCGTTGCAATGTAACGGTAATGTATGGAGTACGCTCTCTATTAATATGGCGCTTAGCGGTACGCCAGTCGCCGGTTTAGAAAGTCGTGGTGTTTATCCCTTTTTTGATCGCCTCGGTAATATCGCTGAAGGTATCGGCTTCCAGATATTGCATCAGAATAGCGCGGGCGTATTTGTTGAAACGGAAAATAATGCGTGGTTTAAAATAGGTGATTTCTCATCGGCAAATCCAATGTTAACGGTTCCTTTACGCGCGGCCTATTACCGCACGCAGGAAAAAGTGACGCCGGGGGAATTAACAGGTAGCGTAACTTATACCATTGATTATATGTAAAGGCGTGAAAATAGATATTTGACATTTATTATATTCAGGCGTCAGATAGCGAATGTGTAAATAGCCGATGAGTTTGTTGGCTTTTTATTAATGGAAAATATAAAGGCAAAGGAATGATTATGAGCAGAAAACTTCCACGTTACTTTTCTTGTTCTCATACTGGCGTGAGCAACGCGTGCCTGCTTCTCACGCTGCTGCCTTTGTCGGCCAGCAGCGCTTCGCCCTGGCATGAAAGCAGCGGACAGCGCACGGAGGTTACTGCCGGTTACGCCAGCAGTGAGAATGGGGATATTCCGCTGTATGTCTCAGGTGCAGGAAGCGAACTGGTGGTTCAGCCCGCGCTGAATTTTTATAGCGAAAAAGATTCAGCAGCCTGGGTCGAAAACCGCGGGACGCTAACCATTAACGGGGCAAGCCTGGAAAATAATGCGGAATCCTATCCGGTGATTACTGTTTCATCGGGCTATTTAAACCTTAATAACAGCAGCATTCGTACCTGGCAAAGCAGTGCTCGCGGGGTCGAGGCCAGCGGCAATTCGGTGGTGAAAATCAACAACACTGATATGACCCTGTCAGGCACACAAGGCTATGGCGTTGAGCTAAAAGATAATTCGTCTCTGGTTGCCGATGGCTTAAAGGTTGATGTAAGGGGAACGTCAGTTTCAGCGGGCGTGACGCTCAACGGTGCCGGTACCACGGCCAGGATCACTAATAGCCAGTTTTATCTCAACGGCGCTTCGGTGAGCTACGGCATTCAACAAAACCTTGGCAATTTGATCGCTGACGGCATCACCGTTATTTCCAAAGGCCTGAGCGGCGGTATACGTATTGGCGACTGGGGCCGGATGACCCGAACGATCTTATCCAACAGCACGGTTCAGGTTGAAAACGAATATGCTCTGTTGATTCGCAATTCGCGTTCGGATCTGACCCACGTGGATGTTACCGCTACCGGCGATTATGTCAGGGCGTTAGATATTAATCAGAACGCCAGCGTGGCGGTGGAGGGCGGCAGTTATACTACCTACGGTAAAGATGCCGACGCGGTCTGGCTGCCGAATCACGATACTCACTTAACCATTAACAACGCGGCGCTGGCGACGTTTGGCGAGCGATCCCATGCGTTAAATGTGCTGGATGGCACGGCGCAGGCGGAAAAGGTAACGTTAACCACCACCGGTTCAGCGAGCCACGGCATCTATACGCAAAATCAGGCCACCGGTAAGCATCTTACCGTGCAAACTCAAGGCGACAATAGCTGGGGGGCAATCAGCGCTGGCTACGGGCAGCTTAAGCTGGATAACAGTACGATCGCCACCCAAGGCGCAGCGGCTGCTGGAATCGGGGCGTTTCATCAGGCAACCGTAGAGGCCAACGGGGTAAACGTAACCACACACGGCAAGGATGCCAGCGCCTTGTTTATGCGCGCCGGTAACGTGACGCTGGATAACAGCGCGTTAGCCAGCGCAGGAGATGCCCCCGCGCTGGCAGTCCGAAGCGGAGCGGCCACCAGCCAGGTTCGCCTGAATAACGTCAAGCTCACCAGCGCAACGCGCGAAGCGATCAACGTCACGGCGGCCAGCCTTAACATGCAGGTCAGCAACGGCGCTTATTTGCAGGGTGGCAACCAGAAGCTGTTGAATGTGATAACGGTTAACGATAGCGGCGCTGTTTATGGTTCTCACGTTGAGCTGAAAGCCAGCGACAGCACCTCGTTAAACGGAGATGTGCACGTTGATGCAGGCAGCAGCGCCTCACTGGTGTTGCAGAACCATTCACAGCTTCACGGCGCGGTTAACCGAGCCGATATCGCCCTCTATTCTCATAGCCTGTGGCAGATGCCGCGCGGCTCGCAGGTAAATAACCTTATCAACCAGGGCACGGTGGCCTTTAAGCAAGGCAGCGTTGGCGATGATTTGGTCGTCGCCGGTGATTACGCCGGTGATGACGGCACGCTGATGTTTAATACGCGCCTGGGCGATGATAGTTCAGTGACTAATCGCCTGATCGTTAATGGCAACAGCGCAGGTTCTACCTGGGTGAACGTGCTTAACGCCGGTGGCAGCGGTGCTAAAACGCTTAACGGCATTAAGCTGATCGAGGTTAACGGGAAGTCTGAAGGTGAGTTTATCCAGCAGGGAAGGATAGTTGCGGGCGCTTATGAGTATCACTTAAGCCGGGGCGCAGGCACCAACGCGGGTAACTGGTATTTGATGAACCATACTGCTGACAACACGCCGGTATTTCGTCCCGAAGTGGGTGGCTATATCGCTAACAGCGCGGCGGCGGCCACGCTATTTAACCTCAGCCTGCACGATCGTCTGGGCAACCGCAGCCTGAGCGATAGCGAGCGTCCGCAGGGAAACAGCGTGTGGTTGCGTCAAACGGCGGGGCATCATCGTTCCCGCATGGCGGATACGCTGGAAGCGCAGGGCAATCGCTATAGCGTACAGTTAGGCGGCGATCTCTGGCAGCTGACGCCAGGCAAGGGACGTTTGCATATCGGCCCGATGCTGGGCTATGGTCGACAGGCGACTAATCTCGGTTCAACGCTCAGCCGCTATACCGCCAGCAGTACGATTTCCGGTTACAGTTTGGGGGCGTATGCCAGCTGGTTTGCGCAGCAAAACAGCGATAACGGACTGTGGCTGGATAGTTGGCTGCAATATAACTGGTTTAGCGGCAGCGTAGCGGGGGAAGGGCTGCGCAGCGAAAGTTATCATATGCAGGGGATCAGCGCTTCGCTGGAGGGCGGTTATGCATGGCAGGTGCTGGCGCGGCAGGGCAAGAATCAGCGTCGCTACGGTTTTTACCTGCAGCCGCATGCGCAAGTTATTTTTAACGGCCTGAAAACCGTGCGCTTAACCGAGCAGAACGGCACGCAGATCGAAAATAAAAATAATAACTTAATCAGCCGCGTCGGGATTCGTGGCTGGGTTACGGAATCGAAGCAGCCCGGCGAAAGCGATCTGAGGCCCTATGTTGAACTCAACTGGTTGCATAACAGCGATCCTTATCGGGTGAGCCTGAATCAGCTTAAAGTGCAGCAAAACAGCGGCCGTAATTTAGCGGAAATCAAAACCGGTGTTGAAGGGAAAGTGAGTGATAACTTACAGCTCAACGGTAGCATAGCCTTGCAGCAGGGACGCGACCACTATCAGGACGCCAGCCTGATGCTGGGCGCGAAATACCGCTTCTGAGCGCGTTGTCAGATAAAAAGAGGCCGGGCAGGTGGCTGCTGCGGCCTCTTTTTTGCGCTCAGCTTTTTAACGATGGTCAGCGAGGCGCTTATTTACCGATACAGAAGCTGGAGAAGATGCGGCCCAGCAGATCGTCAGAGGTAAACTCGCCGGTGATTTCACTCAGCGCCTGCTGCGCCAGCCGCAGTTCTTCAGCCAGCAGTTCACCGGCCCAGGCGCCTAACAGCTGCGCTTTGCCCTGCTGTAAGTGAGTATCCGCTAACTCCAGAGCCTGCAAATGGCGGCGACGCGCAAGGAAACCGCCTTCCATGTTGTCGTTAAAGCCCATGCTCTGTTTGAGATGATCGCGCAGCACTTCAATACCTTCACCGGTACGAGCGGAAAGACGAATAAGTGAGTGACCATTTACTTCTGTCAAACCAAGGTTCTCACCGGTAACGTCAGCCTTATTGCGCACAACGGTAATCGGCAGGGATTCCGGCAGGCGGGCAATAAAGTCTGGCCAGATGGCGGCAGGTTCGGTGGCGTCGGTGGTGGTGCCATCCACCATAAACAGAACGCGATCCGCCTGCTCAATCTCCTGCCAGGCGCGTTCAATGCCGATACGTTCAACTTCATCGCTGGCATCGCGTAAACCGGCGGTATCGATGATGTGCAGCGGCATGCCATCAATGTGGATATGTTCACGCAGGACGTCACGCGTGGTACCGGCGATATCGGTGACGATAGCGGCCTCGCGTCCGGCCAATGCGTTCAGCAGGCTCGATTTACCGGCGTTCGGCCGCCCGGCAATCACCACTTTCATTCCTTCACGTAGCAGGCTCCCCTGACGCGCTTCTGCGCGTACTGCGTTCAAATCCTGCATAACCACGTTCAGCTGCGCCTCGATTTTACCGTCGGAAAGAAAGTCGATTTCTTCATCGGGGAAGTCGATAGCCGCTTCTACGTAGATCCGCAGGTGAGTAAGTGCTTCCACTAAATGATTAACGCGGGTAGAGAAAGCGCCCTGTAACGAGTTCACTGCCGAGCGCGCCGCCTGCTCTGAGCTGGCGTCAATCAGGTCGGCGATCGCTTCGGCCTGCGCCAGATCCAGCTTATCGTTCAGAAACGCGCGTTCAGAGAACTCACCGGGGTTGGCGATGCGTAAGCCGGGCAATGCGGCAATACGTTTTAGCAGCAGATCGAGGATCACCGGGCCGCCGTGCCCCTGTAGCTCCAGCACGTCTTCGCCGGTAAAGGAGTTCGGACCGGGAAACCAGAGCGCGATGCCCTGATCGAGTGTGCTGCCATCTGCGGCCTTAAACGGCAGATAGTCAGCGTAACGCGGCTTCGGCAGTTTACCCAACAGCTGCTGGGCCACCTCTGCGGCTTTGCTGCCGGAAATACGCAGAATACCCACGCCGCCACGTCCTGGCGGTGTGGCCTGGGCGACAATCGTATCGCTGTGGCTCATGGAAACTCTCTCAATACGGTAATAAAAAAGGAGGTCAGGTCGCTGCCTCAGATAAAAAGGTGCCTGCGCGGGGAGTGCAGGCAGATCGTAAAGACGCAAAAAACGTCATCCCTGACAGCTCGGCCTGCGCCATCCCTGGCGCAGGACGCTTTACTCTTCTGCCTGCACTCCCCGCGCCTTGAGTTTGTTCGCTCGTTGCACCAATTATGATGACCGGACGGCAACAAATAAACAGGGGCGGTAAAATCCGCCCCTGTTAGGTTATGCCTGAAACTGAATAAACTCAGGCCGTTACGCTTTCTTCTTGTCGCGGCTATGCAGGCCACGTTTTTCCAGACCGCGGTAAATCACCTGCTGCTGGATAATGGTGACCAGGTTGCTGACGATGTAGTACAGCACCAGACCTGACGGGAACCACAGGAAGAACACCGTAAAAATAACCGGCATAAAAGTCATGATCTTCTGCTGCATCGGATCGGTCACGGTGGTCGGCGACATCTTCTGAATAAAGAACATCGTCACGCCCATCAGAATCGGCAGAATGTAGTACGGATCCTGCGCAGAAAGGTCGTGAATCCACAGTGCGAACGGCGCATGGCGCAGCTCTACTGAACCCATCAGCATGTAGTAAAGCGCAAGGAAGATCGGCATCTGAATAACCAGAGGCAGACAGCCGCCCAGCGGGTTAACCTTCTCTGACTTATACAGCGCCATCATTTCCTGGCTCATGCGCTGCTTATCATCACCTAAACGCTCACGCATCGCCTGAATCTTCGGCTGCAGCATGCGCATCTTCGCCATCGAGGTGTACTGCGCTTTGGTCAGCGGGTACATGATGCCGCGTACGATAAAGG
Source organism: Mixta sp. BE291 (assembly GCF_031457955.1). NCBI lineage: Bacteria > Pseudomonadati > Pseudomonadota > Gammaproteobacteria > Enterobacterales > Erwiniaceae > Mixta > Mixta sp. BE291. Next base: position 61,870 of record NZ_JAVDXN010000004.1, read on the forward strand.
TGATAACGATAATTGAGAAGCCCCAGTTACCGATAAAGCTATGCAGGAATTTCAGCAGCTTAAACAGCGGCTGAGAGATAAACCACAGCCAACCGTAATCCACTGTCAGGTCAAGATGCGGCGCGATTGCCGCCATTTTGTCCTGAATTTCCGGACCAACCCACAGCGTCGCGGCCAGCGTCTGCTGCGCGCCCGGTGCCACGGCGACCGGCGCAGACTTATAGCCCACTGCCGCCAGGCCATTGCCCAGGTTGCTGGTATACAGCGTATTGCTGCCCGCGGTACCCGGCACCCATGCGGTGGCGAAATATTGCTGCAGCATCGCTACCCAGCCATTGGTGGTCGTGGTGCTCAGGTTTTCGTTATCAGCGATGGTGTCAAACTTATACTTCTCATATTTGCTTTCGCTGGTGGAGTACGCCGCACCACGGAAAGTATGTAAAGCAAAGTTATTGCTGCCGGTATCGCGATGCTTCGGCAGATCGATCGTCTGCTTCAGCTGACCAAACATCGCCACTTCCAGCGGCTGCTGGGTGGTGTTGTTGACCTGATACTCAACGTTAACGGCATATTCGCCGCGCTTCAGCACAAACGTCTTGGTATAGATCGCGCCGTTTTCTGCGGTGAAGGTCATCGGAATACGCAGTTCGCTCTGACCATCAGCCAGCTGGAAGCTATCCTGAGTGGTGTTATACAGCGGACGCGCGCCGTTATTCGGGTTATCCGGCCCGTTTCTGCCGGTCAGGCCGCTCTGTGCCTGATACAGGAAGCCTGGGGAGGTTTCCAGCAGCTGGAAAGGCTGAGAAGAACCCAGTTTATCCGGGTAAGTCAGCAGCTGCGCCTGCTCCACATCGCCACCACGGGTGTTGATATGTAAAGACAGGACATCAGTCTTAACGGTGATCGTTTTGCCCTGACCGCTGGCAGGCACACCCTGATTAGCGGCATCACCGCTTGCTGTCGTGTTTTGCGTGGTCTGAGTTTGCTGCGGCTGCGGAGCGTGGTCCGTTTGCCAGGCTTGCCAGATCATGAAAGACACGAACAGAAAAGCGATGAGAAAAAGATTGCGTTGCGAATCCATCGTTAATGTTCTCTGTTATCGTCGGTTTTTGGCGGCACCGGATCATCGCCACCCGGGTTTAAGGGGTGGCATTTTAATACGCGTTTGAGCGTCAACCAACTGCCTTTTATCATTCCGAACCTGCGCAATGATACAACTCCATATTGCGAGCAGGTCGGGTTAAAACGGCAGTGAGGACCCAGGAGAGGGCTAATGACGCGTTGGTAAACGCGGATCAGCGCAATCAGGAGCCGCGCGCCAGGCGACAGTGACGACGCCATAATTTCTCCAACGCTTCCATTAGCGCACGGTTATCGAGGTCAGCGACCCCTTTCTTGGCCACGACCACAAAATCCATTGCAGGGAGTTCGTGTTGGCGCAGGCGAAAGCTTTCGCGGGTCAATCGCTTGATCCGGTTACGCTCATGCGCACGCTTAACATTTTTTTTCGCGACGGTAAGACCGATACGGGGATGCCCCAGCGAATTAAGGCGGCCGAGTATGGTGATTTGCGGCGTGCCAGCCCGTTGTGGCTGCTGGAAGACGAAAGTGAAATGAGTGGGAGTTAGCAAACGTAACTCCCTGGGAAATGCGAGCTTAACCACTATGGGTTAGCTTTATTACTTAGAAACGGTCAGACGAGAACGGCCTTTAGCACGACGACGTGCCAGAACCTGACGACCATTTTTGGTTGCCATACGAGCACGGAAGCCGTGAGAACGGTTGCGCTTCAGTACGGACGGTTGAAAAGTGCGTTTCATGGCGATTTCTACCTAAACTTGAAAAATTTCACGTGGTGACGCGTACCCGGTTCAGTAAAACTGGCCGACGCCTCAGTGTATCTTTAATAAAGAGGCGGGATTGTAATAATTGTACAGTCCGGAGTCAATTTACTTCGCTTGTTGGCGCGCCTGGCTGCCCGAATCGACCTGCAAATCCTGTCGAAATCGACAAGGCGCATCACGCCGGGACGAGAATTATACGGGGTCCATAATAAAGCGCAAGGATCGCGCGGGATCTTCTGCCGATCGTTTGCAGCAACGTTGCGTTAATAACGTGACGGCTGCCGAAAATTTGCATCATCAGACGCGATCCCGCCAGGCCTTTCATCCAGCCTGGAGTAAACTTAGCCTCGTTTAATGCCTGTGGATAAAATGGATCAAAACTGTGTAGAAAGTGAAGATCTCTGTCTCGCTTTGCGCTATGATCCGCCCTTCCGCTAACGATCCTCTCTGCGATCGGGATCGGAGCAACCGCGGACAGCGGTTCGTATGTCTGTCACTGGCATACGTCAACAATGATGATTGATCTGTTTCAGCGCCTATTTTCTTATCGATTTTGTTCGAGTGGAGTCCGCCGTGTCACTTTCGCTTTGGCAACAGTGTCTTGCCCGTTTGCAGGATGAGCTACCTGCCACTGAATTCAGCATGTGGATCCGTCCGCTACAGGCTGAACTGAACGACAATACGCTGGCCTTATATGCCCCGAATCGGTTCGTACTCGACTGGGTAAGAGATAAATATCTCCATAATATCAACGCTCTGCTTAATGACTTTTGCGGCAACCAGGCGCCGCAGCTGCGTTTTGAGGTGGGCAGCAAGCCGGTAGTGCAGACGATGCCGCAGGCTTCGATGTCCAGCGCCAGCGTGGCCGCGCCGGTGATGGCGAGCATACCGCCCGTGACGCCAGCGGTGCGTCCCAGCTGGGACAGCGTTCCCGCTCCGGCTGAGCGCTCCTGGCGCTCGAACGTTAACGCCAAACATAACTTTGATAATTTCGTCGAAGGTAAATCGAACCAGCTGGCGCGCGCGGCGGCGCGTCAGGTTGCCGATAACCCCGGCGGCGCTTATAACCCGTTGTTTCTGTATGGCGGCACTGGCCTGGGTAAAACGCACCTGTTACATGCGGTCGGCAACGGCATCATCGCCCGTAAACCCAATGCAAAAGTGGTTTACATGCATTCCGAGCGCTTTGTACAGGATATGGTTAAAGCGTTGCAGAACAACGCCATCGAAGAGTTCAAACGCTATTACCGTTCGGTAGATGCGCTGCTGATCGATGATATTCAGTTCTTTGCGAATAAAGAGCGCTCGCAGGAAGAGTTTTTTCACACCTTCAATGCGCTGTTGGAAGGCAATCAGCAAATTATTTTAACCTCAGACCGCTATCCTAAAGAGATCAACGGCGTGGAAGATCGCCTGAAATCGCGCTTTGGCTGGGGCCTGACGGTCGCCATTGAGCCGCCGGAGTTAGAAACGCGCGTCGCGATTCTGATGAAAAAGGCGGATGAAAACGATATACGTCTGCCGGGTGAAGTCGCCTTCTTTATTGCCAAGCGCCTGCGCTCTAACGTGCGTGAGCTGGAAGGGGCGCTGAACCGCGTGATCGCTAACGCCAACTTTACCGGCCGCGCCATTACCATCGATTTTGTGCGCGAAGCGCTGCGCGATCTGCTGGCGTTGCAGGAAAAGCTGGTCACCATCGATAATATTCAGAAAACGGTAGCGGAATATTACAAAATCAAGGTGGCCGATCTGCTCTCTAAACGTCGTTCGCGCTCGGTAGCGCGCCCGCGTCAGATGGCGATGGCGATGGCGAAAGAGCTGACAAACCACAGCCTGCCGGAAATTGGTGATGCTTTCGGGGGTCGCGACCATACAACCGTGCTGCATGCCTGCCGTAAAATCGAGCAGCTACGTGAAGAAAGTCACGACATTAAAGAAGATTTCTCAAATTTAATCAGAACATTATCTTCCTGACGCTATGAAATTTATTGTAGAACGCGAGCAATTACTTAAACCGCTACAGCAGGTGAGCGGTCCGTTAGGCGGCCGTCCGACGCTGCCCATCCTTGGCAACCTGCTGCTGCAGGTGAATGAGGGCAGCCTGGCGCTGACCGGAACGGATTTAGAAATGGAAATGGTGGCGCGCGTAGCCTTAACGCAGCCGCACGAGCCGGGCGCGACCACCGTACCGGCGCGTAAGTTTTTGGATATTTGCCGTGGCCTGCCGGAAGGCGCGGAAATCAGCGTGGTGCTGGAAGGCGACAGGATGCTGGTGCGCTCAGGACGCAGCCGTTTCTCGCTCTCTACCCTGCCCGCCAGCGACTTCCCGAACCTTGATGACTGGCAAAGTGACGTTGAATTCACCTTGCCGCAGGCGACGCTGAAACGTCTGATCGAAGCAACGCAGTTCTCCATGGCGCATCAGGATGTCCGTTACTACCTTAACGGCATGCTGTTTGAAACCGAAGGGGAAGAGTTGCGTACCGTGGCTACCGACGGTCACCGCCTGGCGGTCTGTTCAATGCCGGTTGGTCAGTCGTTGCCGAACCATTCGGTGATCGTGCCGCGTAAAGGGGTGTCTGAGCTGTTACGCCTGCTGGACGGTGGCGATACGCCGCTGCAGGTGCGGATCGGCAGCAGCAATATTCGTGCGCACGTCGGCGACTATATCTTTACCTCCAAGCTGGTGGATGGTCGTTTCCCGGACTATCGCCGCGTGCTGCCGAAGAACCCGGACAAAACGCTGGAAGCGGGCTGCGATCTGCTGAAGCAGGCGTTTGCCCGCGCCGCGATCTTATCCAATGAAAAATTCCGCGGTGTACGCCTTTATATCAGCCAAAACCAGCTGAAAATCACGGCCAACAACCCGGAACAGGAAGAAGCGGAAGAGATCCTGGACGTCACCTACGGCGGCAGCGATTTGGAAATCGGCTTTAACGTCAGCTATGTACTGGACGTGCTGAACGCGTTGAAATGCGAAAACGTGCGTCTGCTGCTGACGGATTCCGTCTCCAGCGTACAGATTGAGGATGAGGCCAGCCAAAGCGCCGCTTACGTGGTGATGCCGATGCGCCTCTAGCAAGTTGATGCGCTGGCGCAGTGGCTCCAGCGCATCAGGTTGGTTCAGGCACAGCAAAAGCAGGCTGGGCTCATCGGCTCTGGCGCTGTTTTTGCCGCTGCCAATGCGGGTTCCGCCCTTGTAAAATGCCGGTTCACCCCCATATTCTGATGACAAGTCAGCCTTGAAATAAGGCGCCTGCTGTCACTCCATCTCTTTGGATTATTTCATGGCTTTAACCCGCCTGCTGATTAAAGACTTCCGTAATATCGAACAAGCTGACCTGGCGCTGGCGCCGGGCTTCAATTTTCTGATTGGCGCGAACGGCAGCGGTAAAACCAGCGTGCTGGAAGCCATCTACACGCTGGGCCACGGACGCGCCTTTCGTAGCTTGCAGGCGGGCCGCGTGATTCGTCATGAGCAGGAGGCATTTGTTCTGCATGGCCGGATTGACGGCAGCGAGCGGGAAACGGCGGTGGGCCTGACAAAAAATCGCGTGGGCGACAGCAAAGTGCGCATTGACGGCAGCGATGGTCATAAGGTCGCGGAGCTGGCGCAGCTACTGCCGATGCAGCTGATTACGCCGGAAGGCTTTACGCTGCTGAACGGCGGGCCGAAATACCGCCGCGCCTATGTTGACTGGGGCTGCTTTCACAACACGCCCGGCTTTTTCCTGGCGTGGAGTAACCTGAAGCGTCTGTTAAAGCAGCGCAACGCCGCGCTGCGTCAGGTATCGCGTTACCAGCAAATCGAACCCTGGGATCGTGAGCTGGCACCGCTGGCGGAGCAGATTAGCCGCTGGCGTGCGGAGTACAGCACGGCCATCGCGGCGGATATTACCGCCACCTGTAGCCAGTTTTTACCGGAGTTCGCGCTGGATTTCTCTTTTCAGCGCGGCTGGGATAAAGAGAGTGACTACGCCGAACTGCTGAAGCGGCAGTTTGAGCGCGACCGGGCGCTGACCTATACCGCCAGCGGCCCCCACAAAGCCGATTTTCGGATTCGCGCCGAAGGGACGCCGGTCGAAGATTTACTGTCTCGCGGACAGCTGAAACTACTGATGTGCGCGCTGCGTCTGGCCCAGGGTGAGTTTCTTACCCGGCAAAACGGACGCCGCTGCCTTTACCTGATCGATGATTTTGCCTCCGAGCTGGATGAGAGCCGTCGCCGCCTGCTGGCGGACCGGCTTAAAGCCACGCATGCCCAGGTTTTTGTCAGCGCCATTGGTGCCGATCATGTCACCGATATGACTGACGAAAAGGGCAAGATGTTCCGCGTAGAACAGGGTAAAATAGCGGTTCAACCTGAAGATTAAATGAGCGAGAAACGTTGATGTCGAATTCTTATGACTCCTCAAGTATCAAAGTCCTGAAAGGGCTTGATGCGGTACGCAAACGCCCGGGAATGTATATCGGCGATACGGATGACGGCACCGGTCTGCATCACATGGTATTCGAGGTCGTGGATAACGCCATCGACGAAGCGCTCGCAGGCCACTGTAAAGAGATCGTTGTTACCATCCACGCTGATAATTCCGTATCGGTGCAGGATGATGGCCGTGGTATTCCTACCGGTATCCACCCGGAGGAAGGCGTTTCGGCGGCGGAAGTGATCATGACCGTACTGCACGCAGGCGGTAAGTTTGATGACAACTCCTACAAAGTTTCCGGCGGCCTGCATGGCGTGGGCGTTTCGGTGGTGAATGCGCTGTCTGAAAAGCTGGAGCTGACGATCCGTCGCGAAGGCAAAGTGCATCAGCAGACCTATGTGCATGGCGTGCCGCAGTCGCCGCTGGCGACCACGGGCGAAACCGATCTGACCGGTACGCGCGTGCGTTTCTGGCCCAGCCATCAAACCTTTACCAACGTGGTGGATTTCGAATATGAAATCCTCGCCAAGCGTCTGCGCGAGCTGTCGTTCCTGAACTCCGGCGTTTCTATCCGCCTGGAAGATAAGCGCACCGACAAAAGCGATCACTACCATTACGAAGGCGGCATCAAAGCGTTCGTTGAGTACCTGAACAAGAACAAAACCCCGATCCATCCGAACGTCTTTTACTTCTCTACCGAGAAAGATGGCATTGGCGTGGAAGTGGCGCTGCAGTGGAACGATGGTTTCCAGGAAAACATCTACTGCTTCACCAACAACATTCCGCAGCGCGACGGCGGCACGCACCTGGCGGGCTTCCGCGCGGCGATGACGCGTACGCTGAACGCCTATATGGATAAAGAAGGCTACAGCAAAAAAGCGAAAGTCAGCGCCACCGGCGACGATGCGCGTGAAGGCCTGATTGCGGTGGTTTCCGTGAAGGTGCCGGATCCGAAATTCTCCTCACAGACCAAAGATAAACTGGTCTCTTCTGAGGTGAAATCGGCGGTTGAATCGCAGATGAACGAACTGCTGGCGGAATACCTGCTGGAAAACCCATCCGATGCGAAAATCGTCGTGGGCAAGATTATCGACGCGGCGCGCGCGCGCGAAGCTGCACGTCGTGCGCGTGAGATGACCCGCCGTAAAGGCGCGCTGGACCTCGCTGGCCTGCCGGGCAAACTGGCTGACTGTCAGGAACGCGATCCGGCCCACTCTGAGATCTACCTGGTGGAGGGTGACTCCGCAGGCGGCTCCGCCAAGCAGGGGCGTAACCGTAAGAATCAGGCGATTCTGCCGCTGAAGGGTAAAATCCTCAACGTAGAGAAAGCGCGCTTCGATAAGATGCTCGCGTCACAGGAAGTCGCCACGCTGATCACCGCGCTGGGCTGCGGCATTGGCCGTGACGAATACAACCCGGACAAGCTGCGTTATCACAGCATCATCATCATGACCGATGCGGACGTCGACGGCTCGCACATTCGTACGCTGCTGTTGACCTTCTTCTATCGTCAGATGCCGGAAATCATCGAGCGCGGCCACGTCTATATCGCGCAGCCGCCGCTGTACAAGGTGAAAAAAGGCAAGCAGGAGCAGTACATCAAAGATGATGAAGCGATGGATCAGTATCAAATCGCTATCGCGCTGGATGGCGCGACGCTGCACACCAATGCCAGCGCACCGGCGCTGGGCGGCGAGCCGCTGGAAAGCCTGGTTTCCGAGTACAACAGCACGCAGCGCATGATCAAGCGTATGGAACGTCGCTTCCCGATGGCGCTGCTTAAGGCGCTGGTTTACCATCCGACGCTGGAAAGCCTGGATAACCAACAGGCGGTTACCGAGTGGATCGAGACGCTGGTTACCTCGCTGAATGAAAAAGAGGTGCACGGCAGCACCTACGTTGCCAGCGTGCGTGAAAACCGCGAGCTGAATATTTTCGAGCCGGTGCTGCGCGTGCGTACGCACGGCGTGGATACTAACTATCCGCTGGATAGCGAATTTATTCAGGGGCCGGAATACCGCAAAATTTGTACGCTGGGCGTTAAACTGCGCGGGCTGCTGGAAGAAGATGCTTATATCGAGCGCGGCGAACGCCGTCAGCCGGTAGAAAGCTTCGAGCAGGCGCTGGAGTGGCTGGTGAAAGAGTCACGTCGCGGCCTGGCGGTACAGCGCTATAAAGGTCTGGGCGAGATGAACCCGGAACAGCTGTGGGAAACCACGATGGATCCGGATAGCCGCCGTATGCTGCGCGTCACCATTAAAGATGCGATTGCCGCCGATCAGCTGTTTACCACGCTGATGGGCGATGCGGTAGAACCGCGTCGCGCCTTTATCGAAGAGAACGCCCTGAAAGCCGCCAATATCGATATCTAATCGCTTCAGGGTTTATCTGCTGCCTAACGCCAGTCATCGTGACTGGCGTTTTTTTTATCTGAACTGCCATAAGTTTGCGTCATACTGGTCATTGCGGGTGGGATCGCGCTAGCATGAAAACAAACCAGAAACCAAGAGGACGTTATGGCGATAAAATTAATTGCGATTGATATGGACGGTACGCTGCTTAATCCCCAACACCAGATTTCGCCGCGCGTTAAGCAGGCCATTGGCCAGGCACGTGACCAGGGCGTGCATATCGTACTCACCACCGGACGTCCTTATATCGGTGTGGAACGTTACCTGATGGAACTGGATTTGCAACAGGAAGGCCAGTATTGCATTACCAACAACGGTGCGCTGGTGCAGCGGGCAGTCAACGGCGACTGCGTGGCGGAAACCACCCTCGCGTTTGATGATTATCTGAAACTGGAACTGCTGGCGCGCGAACTGGGCGTTCATTTTCAGGCGCTGGATAAATCGTCGCTCTATACCCCGAACAAAGACATCAGCGAATATACCATTCATGAGGCTTACCTGACCGGCATCCCGGTACGCTATCGCGCGGTAGAAGAGATGGATCGTTCGCTGACCTTCCCGAAACTGATGATGATCGATCATCCCGAACGGCTGGACGCGGCGATTGCCCGCCTGCCGCAGGAAGTGAAGCAGCATTACACCGTGATGAAAAGCGCGCCTTTTTATCTCGAAATCCTTCATCCGCAGGTCAATAAAGGCACCGGCGTGCATGCGCTGGCGCAGCAGCTCAAGCTGGCGCGAGATGAAGTGATGGCGATTGGCGATCAGGAAAACGACCTGGCCATGATTGAGTATGCGGGCACCGGCGTGGCGATGGGTAACGCCATTGATTCCGTGATCGCCATCAGTCAGTTCGTCACCAAAACCAACGCAGAAGATGGCGTAGCACACGCTATTGAGAAATTTGTACTGCGCTAAACGCGCTTACGCTCCCGGTAGCAAAAAGGCCATCAGTCTGCACGCTGATGGCCTTTTTGCTGCGCCAAATTCCGTTAACTGCTCCTTTTCTCGCCTTTTTGCTATCACCACTCTTCTTTTATCTTCTGCCGTTTTTGTGATCAGGATTGTAGTACAACATATATTTATTGTACTACAGTAGCACCCGTTGCACGCAGTAACGCATTGCGCTTGTACTGCAAAACAGAGGCGAAAAAGTACAGTCACGGTAAAGTAGAGAGCATGACCCCTTTGGATAAGGATGCACCATGACCCTCACAAAAACCGATCGCATTATCGTTACGCTGGGCCGCCAGATTATCAGCGGCAAATATGTGCCTGGCGCGGCGCTTCCGGCGGAGGCTGAACTGTGCGAAGAGTTCGCTACCTCACGCAATATCATTCGTGAAGTGTTCCGTTCGCTGATGGCGAAGCGGTTGATTGAAATGAAGCGTTATCGCGGGGCCTTTGTCGCACCGCGTAACCAGTGGAATTACCTGGATACCGAGGTGTTGCAGTGGGTGCTGGAGCATGACGACGATCCGCGACTTATCGCCGCCATGAGCGAAGTGCGTAACCTGGTTGAGCCAGCTATCGCGCGCTGGGCCGCGGAGCGCGCCACCTCCAGCGACCTTGCGCAGATTGAATTAGCGCTTAATGACATGATCGCCAACAACCAGAACCGTGAGGCCTTCAACGAAGCGGATATCCGTTATCACGAAGCGGTGCTGGCCTCGGTACATAATCCTCTGCTGCAGCAGCTGAGCGTGGCGATTAGCTCTTTGCAACGCGCAGTATTTGAACGAACCTGGATGGGTGACGAGGCCAATATGCCAAAAACCCTGCGGGAACATAAGGCGCTGTACGATGCGATACGGCACCAGGACAGCCAGGCGGCGGAGCAGGCGGCGCTTACGATGATCGCCAGCTCTACCCAAAGACTCAAGGAAATCACATGACATCACGCTATATCGCTATCGACTGGGGTTCGACCAATCTGCGCGCCTGGCTTTTTCAGGATGGCGAGTGTCAGGAGAGCCGGAAATCGGAGGCGGGCGTCACCCGTCTTAACGGCCGATCCCCCGAAGCGGTGTTAGCGGAGGTTACCCAGGGCTGGCGCAACGCGGCGACGCCGGTGATGATGGCCGGGATGGTTGGCAGCAACGCTGGCTGGAAAACCGCGCCTTATTTGCCCTGTCCGGCTCGCTTCAGCGATTTTGGTCAACAGCTCACTGTGGCGGCACCCAATGTTTTTATTATCCCAGGCCTCTGCGTACAGCAGGAAAACAACCGTAACGTGATGCGCGGCGAAGAGACGCAGCTGCTTGGCGCGCGGGCGCTCAAGCCTGCGCCGCTCTATGTCATGCCCGGCACCCACTGCAAATGGGTACGCGCCGATAGTGAGCAGGTCTCTGATTTCCGTACCGTTATGACCGGTGAACTGCATCATCTGCTGTTGACGCATTCATTAGTCGGTGCCGGACTGCCCGCCCAGCAGGCAAGCGCTGAAGCTTTTCGCGCCGGACTGACGCAGGGGCTGGAAACCGATGCGCCGCTGGCCCGGTTGTTTGAGGTGCGTGCCGCCCACGTACTCGGCGAGCTACCGCGCGAGCAGGTCAGTGAATATCTCTCCGGGCTGCTGATTGGCAACGAAGTGGCCAGCATGGTGCGCCAGTGGCGGCCAGACGCACAGCAACCTATCACCATTGTCGCCAGCCAGGCGCTTGCTGAACGTTACCAACAGGCGCTCAGCGCACTAAACATCAGCGCACAGGTGCTGGAAGGCGATACCGCATTTCAGGCAGGTATAAGGAGCATCATTCATGCAGTGGCAAAATAGACTTCCGCTTATCGCTATCCTGCGCGGCATTACGCCAGCAGAGGCGTACGAGCACGTCGAGGCGGTAATTACGGCCGGGTTTGAAGCCGTAGAAATCCCGCTTAACTCGCCGGAATGGCGCACCAGCATTCCGGCGATGGTGAAGGCGTTTGGTAACCAGGCGTTGATTGGCGCAGGGACTGTGCTCAAACCGGAACAGGTCGATGAGCTGGCGGAGATGGGTTGCAAACTTATCGTCACCCCGAATATCCAGCCGGAGCTTATCCGGCGCGCGGTAAATTACGGCATGAGCGTTTGCCCCGGCTGCGCCACGGCGACAGAGGCGTTTAACGCCATTGAGGCGGGCGCGCAGGCGCTGAAAATCTTCCCTTCCTCCGCCTTTGGGCCCGATTACATCAAGGCGCTGAAAGCGGTGTTGCCGCCGGAAATCCCGGTTTTCGCCGTGGGCGGCGTGACGCCTGACAATCTGGCGCAGTGGCTGAAGGCGGGCTGTATCGGCGCCGGACTGGGTAGCGATTTATACCGTGCCGGGCAGCCGTTAAAACGCACTGTTGAACAGGCGCAAGCATTCGTTAAAGCATATCAAGAGGCCGTGCAATGAAAATAACCAAAATCACCACCTGGCGTTTACCTCCTCGCTGGATGTTTCTCAAGATCGAAACCGATGAGGGCGTGGTCGGCTGGGGCGAACCGGTGATCGAAGGACGCGCCCGCACGGTTGAGGCGGCGGTGCACGAATTAAGCGAATACCTGATTGGTCAGGACCCGTCCCGCATCAACGATCTCTGGCAGGTGATGTATCGCGGCGGCTTTTATCGCGGCGGTCCGATCTTAATGAGCGCGATCGCCGGTATCGATCAGGCGCTGTGGGATATTAAAGGAAAAGTATTAAATGCGCCGGTCTGGCAGTTAATGGGCGGCCTGGTACGAGACAAAATCAAAGCGTATAGCTGGGTTGGCGGCGATCGCCCCGCAGAAGTCATTGATGGTATTCAGACGCTGCGCAAGATTGGCTTCGACACCTTTAAATTAAACGGCTGCGAAGAGCTGGGCGTTATTGATAACGCACGCAAAGTCGATGCGGCGGTAAATACCGTTGCGCAGATTCGTGAAGCCTTCGGCATGGATATCGAATTCGGGCTTGATTTTCACGGTCGCGTCAGCGCGCCGATGGCAAAAATATTAATTAAAGAGCTGGAACCCTATCGTCCGTTATTTATTGAAGAGCCGGTGCTGGCGGAGCAGGCGGAATATTATCCACGGCTGGCGGCGCAAACCTCTATTCCTATCGCTGCGGGCGAGCGCATGTTCTCGCGCTTCGAGTTTAAGCGCGTACTGGAAGCGGGCGGCCTGGCTATTCTGCAGCCCGATTTGTCGCATGCAGGCGGTATCACCGAGTGCTATAAAATCGCGGCGATGGCGGAAGCCTATGACGTCGGGCTTGCGCCGCACTGTCCGCTGGGGCCGATTGCGCTGGCAGCCTGTTTACACGTTGATTTCGTCTCACGCAATGCCGTATTCCAGGAACAGAGTATGGGCATCCACTATAACCAGGGCGCTGAGCTGCTCGACTTTGTAAAAAACAAAGAGGACTTCAAAATGGAAGGGGGTTATTTCCTGCCGTTAATGAAGCCGGGTCTGGGCGTGGAAATTGACGAGGAGCAGGTCATTGCCCGCAGCCAAAATAATAGCGACTGGCGTAACCCGCTATGGCGTCACGATGATGGCTCGGTTGCCGAATGGTAAAGTCGCACCCTGTTTAGCGGCATAAAAGCGAGGCTACTATCTATTTGTCGCCGTACGCTAGCGACATAGTTAACGCCTGAGCTTAATAAATAAAAAAATTCATATCTGAACACCCTCTGTAATCCACAGGGCATGGTGACTGGCCTCGCCATGCCAAAATCTGGAGAAAGTTTATTATGGATATACCCTTAACGACGGCAAAGGGCGGGCGTCGGCGCTATCTTACGCTGGTAATGATCTTTATTACCGTCGTCATCTGTTACGTTGATCGCGCTAATCTGGCGGTGGCTTCGGCCCATATTCAGCAGGAGTTCGGCATCAGCAAGGCGGAAATGGGCTATGTGTTTTCCGCCTTCGCCTGGCTTTATACGCTTTGCCAGATCCCCGGCGGCTGGTTCCTCGATCGGGTCGGGTCGCGTCTGACCTATTTCATCGCTATTTTCGGCTGGTCGGTTGCCACGCTATTCCAGGGTTTCGCCAGCGGGCTGATGTCGCTTATTGGCCTGCGTGCTATCACCGGGATTTTTGAAGCCCCTGCGTTTCCCACCAACAACCGCATGGTAACCAGCTGGTTTCCAGAGCAGGAGCGCGCTTCGGCGGTAGGCTTTTACACCTCCGGACAGTTTGTCGGGCTGGCCTTTCTTACGCCTCTGCTGATCTGGATCCAGGAAATACTCAGCTGGCACTGGGTGTTTATCATCACCGGCGGCATCGGCATTATCTGGTCGCTGATCTGGCTGAAGGTTTATCAGCCGCCGCGCCTGACTAAAAGCCTCAGCAAGGCGGAGCTGGAGTACATTCGCGACGGCGGCGGGCTGGTGGATGGCGATGCGCCAGCAACCAGGGCTGAGCGGCAGCCGCTCTCCCGTGCTGACTGGAAGCTGGTTTTCCATCGCAAGCTGATCGGCGTTTACCTCGGCCAGTTCGCCGTAACCTCCACGCTCTGGTTCTTCCTGACCTGGTTTCCAAACTATCTGACGCAGGAAAAAGGCATCACCGCGCTCAAGGCGGGCTTTATGACCACCGTGCCGTTCCTCGCCGCCTTCGTTGGCGTGCTGCTCTCCGGCTGGGTGGCAGACCGTCTGGTGCGGCAAGGGCGCTCGCTCGGCGTGGCGCGCAAAACGCCGATTATCTGCGGGCTGCTGATCTCTACCTGCATCATGGCGGCAAACTACACCAACGATCCGGTTTGGATCATGACGCTGATGGCTGTGGCCTTCTTTGGCAACGGCTTTGCTTCCATTACCTGGTCGCTGGTTTCGTCGTTGGCACCGATGCGCCTGATCGGCCTGACCGGCGGCGTGTTTAATTTTGTCGGCGGTCTGGGCGGGATCACCGTGCCGCTGGTGATTGGCTATCTGGCGCAGGATTACGGTTTCGGCCCGGCGCTGGTTTATATCTCCGTGGTGGCGCTGATTGGTGCGCTCTCTTATATCCTGCTGGTCGGGGAGGTGAAGCGCGTGGGTTAAGCCCCGCCGGAAACAGAAAAGCGACGGAGCGCATCAGGTGCGTTACCGTCCGGCATCAGCGGACGGTAACGGCTTAATATGATAAAAACTAACCGTTAATCAGTTGCTTATAAACGGTATCGCGAGGGTTCCGCTATGAATACCGATCTGTACACTACAACGTTACGACAGCTAAACGCGAAAATTATTCCTTTTATTATCATCTGCTACTTCGTCGCTAACCTCGATAAAACCAACATCTCTATCGCGGCGTTGCAAATGAACGCCGATCTTGGCCTGAGTGCCAGCATGTACGGCCTTGGTGTAGGGATGTTTTATATCTCTTACATTATTTTTGAAATTCCCAGCAATGTGATCATGACAAAGGTAGGCGCGCGCGTCTGGATTGCGCGCATCATGATTACCTGGGGCATCGTCAGCGCGGGGATGTCCCTGGTGCAGACGCCAACGCAGCTCTACGTGATGCGTTTTTTACTTGGCATGGCGGAGGCCGGTTTTACGCCGGGCATCATCTATTACATCTCCTGCTGGTTTCCGAAAAGCAACCGCGCGCGCGCGATGTCTTTCTTTTATATGGGTTCTGTGATGGCGTCGATTATCGGCCTGCCGCTTTCCGGCACGCTGTTAAATATGCACGGCATTGCCGATATCGCGGGCTGGCGCTGGTTGTTCGCCATTGAAGGCGTGCCTGCGGTGGTGCTGGGGATTTTGGTGTTGTGGCGCCTGCCGCAAACGCCCGATCACGCAGCATGGCTTTCCAGCGCCCAAAAACAATGGCTGAAAGCACAGCTTGAACGCGATAACGCCGGCGTGGAAGTCGATAAAAACCATAGCTGGTACAGCGCGCTAAAAAACAAAACCGTCCTGCTGCTGAGTTTGGTTTGGTTTCTGCAGGCGTTCGGCTCTATTGGTATCACGCTGTTTTTGCCGTTGATTATCAAAAGCATGGCGAGCGAGCAAAGCAACCTGGTCGTGAGCCTGCTTTCTGCCGCGCCCTTTATCGCCGCCTGTTTATTTATGTATCTTAACGGCCGCCACTCTGACACCACCAACGAGCGCAGCTGGCACCTTGGCCTGCCGCTGATCCTTTCCGGTTTATCGCTGGCTGCGGCTATCTACACCAGCAATCTGCTGGTGGCCTGGCTGCTGCTGGTGTTAACCGTTGGGTTTAACTTTGCGCTGACTCCGATTTTCTGGGCCGTTACCACCGAAAAGCTGGCAGGCGTCGCCGCTGCTGCGTCTATCGCCTTTATTAATACGGTGGCGAACTTCGTCGGGCTAGGCCTGCCGCCGCTTTTGGGCAAAATCAAAGATATGACGAATAGCTATCACTATGGGCTGCTGATTGTGGCGGTGGCGCTGATACTCGGCGGCATTATTGGCGTGCTGGTATCGCGTCCGACGCGTCCGGCTGGACAAACCGCTTCCCGCCTCTCTTAACGCAGGAGTGAAAATGAAACAGAAAGTATTAAAACAGGCCAGTCTGCCAGATGCGCTCACCGCCGCGCTGAGTGAACGTTACGATCTGCACGAACTGGCCGATATTGCCGCTATCGCTGATGAGGTGACGGTGGTTATCACCAACGGCGAAGCGGTCGTGACGCGTGAATTCATCGCGTCGCTGCCTGCGCTAAAGCTGATTGCCGTATTTGGCGTCGGTTATGATGGCGTGGATGTGGTGGCGGCGCGTGAGCACGGCGTGGCCGTGACCCACACGCCAGGCGTGCTGACGGATGACGTTGCCGATCTCGCTATCGGTCTGCTGCTGGCGACGTCACGGCAAATTGTCGCCGCACAGAAGTTTATCGAACAGGAGAAGTGGCGGGACGGCGGCTTTCAGTGGACGCGTAAGGTTTCCGGCGCGCGTCTCGGCATTTTCGGTATGGGCCGCATCGGTCAGGCGATTGCCCGCCGCGCCGAGGGCTTTGAAATGGATATCGCTTATCACAGCCGGCGGCCGGATAGCAGCCTGCCGTGGCGTTTTATCGATGACCTGCGCACGCTGGCAGAATGGAGCGATTTCCTGATGATCTGCGTGCCGGGCGGCGCACAGACGCAGGGAAAGATAGACCAGGCGATTCTCAGCGCGCTGGGGCCGCAGGGCATGCTAATCAATATTTCACGCGGCAGTGTGGTCGATGAGGCGGCGCTTATCGACGCGCTGGATAAAGCGGCCATTGCGGGTGCGGGGCTGGATGTATTTGCCGCCGAACCGAACGTGCCCGCTGCATTGCAGCAGCGCGATAACGTTGTCATTACGCCGCATATGGCCAGCGCGACCTGGGAGACGCGTCGTGAGATGTCGCGGCTGGTGCTGGAGAATGTTAACGCCTGGTTTAGCGGTCAGCCGCTCATTACCCCGGTTTCCCAATAGGTTTTTACGCACGAATCTTTTACCCTGAGGCGATACTTCGTCGCTTCAGGTTTTTTACTTATGAAACAGCTTACCTTCGCCTCGCGTAATCATCAGCTGACTAACATCAACGTCTGGACTGCCGATAGCCAGTGGCTGGCGTATGATGTGCGGCCTTCCGGCGCCTCTTTTACCGGCCTGACCATAGAGCGCGTTAACGCAGCAAGCGGCGCGACGGAGATTCTTTATCAGGCACGCGATGGCGCGCACGTTGGCGTGGTGACCGTTAGTCCCGATATGCCGCCGCGCTATGTTTGTATCCATGGGCCGGAGCATCCAGACGCCAGCTGGCGCTATGATTTTCACCATCGGCGTGGCGTGATTATTCAGCACGGTACAGCGGAAAACCTTGATGCCTGCGATATCACACCGCCCTTTACGCCGGGCGCGCTGCGCGGCGGCTCGCATGTTCATGTCTTTAGTCCGGACGGCAGCCGTCTCAGCTTTACCTATAACGATCACGTGATGCATGAATGGGATCGCCGAGAAGATTTGCGTAACGTGGGCGTTGCCGTACCGCTGCATGCGGTTTGCCCGGTGAAACAGCATCCGCGTGAGTATGACGGCAGTTATTTTTGCGTGCTGGTCAGCAATACGACCTCCGCACCGCGGCCTGGCAGCGATGAGATCAATCGCGCCTATGAAGAGGGCTGGATCGGTCAGCAGGGCTATCTGCGGGAGGACGGCAGCCGCCAACGCTGGGCGCTGGCGTTTATTGGCGATACGCAGGCAGTGGATGGCAGCACGGTGCCGGAAGTCTTTATTGTCGATCTGCCGGAAACGCTAAAGGATTATGCTCAGCCGGGCGATGCGCCGCTGGAAGGCAGCGAAACCCGTTTGCCTGCGCCGCCGCGTGGCGTGGTGCAACGCCGCCTGACCTTTACCCACCAGCGCCGCTATCCAGGGCTGGCAACAACGCCGCGTCACTGGTTGCGCAGCGCGCCGGATGGCAGTGAAATTGCCTGTCTGATGCGCGACGAGCAAGGTGTGGTACAGCTGTGGGGCATTCCAACCTGCGGCGGCGAACCGCGTCAGATTACGCATAGCGAGCATGATATCCAGTCGGCGTTTAGCTGGCATCCTGATGGCAATCGGCTGGCGTTTATCTGCGATAACAGCGTGATGCTGTGCGAACGGCAAAGCGGGCAGCTGCGACGTCTTACGCCGCGAAGTGAAACGCCGCCCTCAGGCGACGCGGTGGTGTTTTCGCCCGATGGCCGCCAGGTGGCCTTTATGCGCGACCTGGACGGCTATCGGCAGATCTTTACCGTTGCGGTGAGTTAATTGCCAGCGGCGCGGCTTCCGCCAGGTGCTCCTGAGTATGCGCCAGCTTTTCTGCTTCTATGACGCGTGCGCGCGGCGAGTCGATCGATGGACTGTCGTCGGCACGCATATAGTCCCAGGGTAGCAGGAGCGTATCCAGTACGGCTGAAAACGGCAGATCAACCAGCGCCAGCGGCTTTAGCGCCCAGCTGCTTTGATCATCGGTTAGCATTTCTGCGCTGGCGCGCGTGCCGGGGTAATAACCCTGGCTGGCGCCGGTGTGTGACATCATGCTGGAGCAGCCAGAAGTACCCAGTAATGCGCTACAGGCCAAAAGCCCTGCCAAACGGTATTTCATTATCGCTTTCATCTTGTTATCCCTTCAGCCATAGCGAATTGCCTTGCTGAGATTCATTATCTGCGACGGGGAATATCCCGATCACTCTGTGGTGACTCACGTCTGATGTATGACGACATTTTCCCCTGAGTGTATGACATTCTCTGGTGTTTGCTTTAAAAAATCGCAAAACCCCTCTTGAAAGCCTCTTAACCAGCCCCATTTTCCTATTACGGCCAGCGCGGCATCCGCCGAATGGGTTTGCCAGCGCGACCGAATAGCCTGTCCATTGTGGAAGGCGACGATTAAATTACTCGCTGAAAATCAGGAGCTTTGCTTTATGCGTAACTTTGACCTTTCTCCGCTGTATCGTTCATCTATCGGTTTCGATCGCTTATTTAATATGCTGGAATCTAACCAGAATCAGAGCAACGGCGGTTACCCTCCGTACAACGTTGAGCTGGTGGCGGAAAACCATTACCGTATCACCATTGCCGTTGCGGGTTTTGCACAGAGCGAACTCGATATTACCGCGCATGACAATGTGTTAATCGTGCGTGGCGCACATCCTGAAGAACAGAATGAGCGCAAATATCTTTATCAGGGCATTGCCGAACGTAATTTCGAGCGTAAATTCCAGCTGGCTGACCATATCGTCGTGCGCGATGCGCGTCTGGAAAATGGCCTGCTGTATATCGATCTGGAACGCATTGTCCCGGAAGAGATGAAACCCCGCCGTATCGAAATCTTAAGCTAATAAGCAAACCTGACGCCGCGGAAACGCGGCGTTATTGTCTCTGCGTTTTGCTAAGTGCAATCATGTCAGGCGCGTACGGTACGCGGCCGCTTTAAATGCCCGCCAAAGACATTAATTACCAGCCCGAACACAATAACGATGGCACCGCCAACCTGACGCATTGAAAGCGTTTCGCCCAGCAGCAGCGCAGCGCTAAGAATACCCACCACCGGCACCAACAGCGAAAGCGGCGCCACGCGCCAGGTTTCATACCGGCTCAGCAGCGATCCCCAGATACCGTAGCCGAGCACGGTGGCGATAAAGGCCAGGTAAATCAGCGCCAGGATGGTTTGCAGGTGGATATGCACCAGGCTGTGAACGATGGCCGCCTGGCCTTCAAACAGCCATGAACAAAGCAAAAATGGCCCGACGGGGATCAGCGCGCTCCAGACCACCAGCGACATAACGGGTACGCTGCCGTTACGCATAATTACTTTGTTGGTGATATTACCCATGCCCCAGCAGAGTGAGGCGGCCAGCGTCAGCAGCATTGTGGTTATGGTTACGCCGCTGGCGGCCTGTACGCCATGGGCGGTGGTTGCCAACAAAAACATGCCGCCCGAAGCGATCACAATCCCGGCGATATGGTGCCAGCGCAGCTTTTCCGCCAGCAGCAGCGCGCCAAGAAGCAGCGTAAAGAAGGCCTGTGCCTGTAGCACCAGCGACGCCAGCCCGGCGGGCATCCCCAGGTTGATGGCTAAAAACAGAAAGGCGAACTGCCCGAAGCTGATAGTGAGCCCATAAAGCGCCAGCCAGCGCAGCGGAACCTTCGGAGGACGCACAAAAAAGATCGCGGGCAGCGCCACCAGCGCAAAGCGCAGGGCGGCCAGCAGAAAGGGCGGCATATCGTGCAGCCCGACCTTAATCACAACAAAGTTAACGCCCCAGGCGACAATGACACAAAGCGCCAGCAACAGATCTTTTACGGACATCCCCTCTCCCGCCATTCATAGTTAACGAATTGTTAATTAACTTACGCGCATCGCCGACGGTTGACCAGACAGAGTTTGCAGCCATAAGCGAGAGATCTGATGGAGAGAACAAAAGGAGAGTGTGAATGCTCAGGAAAGGTGGCTGCTATTCCAGACAAAGGCGAGAGGGAAAAGGATATTGCCTTCAAAGCGCCTGGCCGTTCTGTTATCGATAAACGTAAGGGGCCAGAAGCCCCTTCAGGTTGGCCGTTCCGATCGGCGGTGCTGCTGCCTGGCGTATCGGTTATGCTCGTTCGCCCCAGGCGCGGTCAATTTCTTCCGCCAGGATAGCGACCGCCCGCTCAATCTTTTCGCCATCCGGTACATAGTTCATGCGCATACACTGGTGCATATGCGGCCAGTCCTGCACCAGCCCTGGGAAAAAGAAGTGACCCGGCACCATCAGCACGCCGCGTTGTTTCAGGCGCTGATAAAGCAGTTCGGTGGTAATAGGCAATTCTTTAAACCACAGCCAGAGGAAGATCGCGCCCTCTGGCTTATGAATCAGGCAGCGATCTTCCGGCAGATAGCGGCGAATAATGCTAATGGTTTCCTGCACGCGTTGTTGATAGAAGGGTTTGATGACCGTTTCCGACAACCGTAGCAGATCGCCGCGCTGAATCATTTCCGTAGCGATAGCCGGGCCAATGCTGCCCGGTGCCAGGCTGATAATGCCATTCATGTTGCTGATGGCGTCAATCACCTTCTCATCCGCCACAATTATTCCGCAGCGCGCCCCCGGCAGGCCCAGTTTCGACAGGCTCATACAAAGAATAATATTAGGGTTCCACAGCGGACGCGCCTCGCTGAAGATAATGCCGGGAAAAGGCAGGCCATAAGCATTATCGATTAACAGCGGAATATCATGCTGCTGCGCCAGCATATCCAGATGCAGCAGCTCCTCATCGGTAATCACGTTGCCGGTAGGATTGGTTGGGCGTGACACGCAAATCAGACCAATTTCATCGGTAATCGACAGATGATCAAAATCGACATGATATTTAAACTGGCCTTCCGGCAGCAGCTCAATATTCGGTCGGGCTGCGACAAAAAGGTCGTCATCCAGCCCGGCATCAGCATAGCCAAGATATTCTGGCGTCAGCGGAAACAGTACGCGTTTTTTGCTGCCGTCGGCGCGGCGTCCGGCGTACAGATTGAAAAGGTAAAAAAAGGCGCTCTGGCTGCCGTTGGTCAGGGCTATATTCTTTGGCGAAATCTGCCAGCCCAACTCCTCACGCAGCAGCGTGGCCAACGCCTCCAGCAGCAGGCCTTTGCCGCGCGGACCATCGTAATTGCACAACGCTTCGGTTAGCTTTCCTTGCTGATGCATCTGTAGCAGCAGCTGATGAAAATAATCCTCCATCGCCGGGATCTGCGCAGGATTGCCGCCGCCAAGCATCACTGCCCCAGGCGTACGTAATCCTTCATCCATATCTTCCATTAAACGGGCAATGCCGGTATGGCGGGTAAATTTGTCACCGAAGAGAGAAAAGCTCATAGCTGTAAATCAATTGTGATGGGCAAGATTGGTTCTACCTTACCGTCAGGCGGATGCCGATGCAAACAGCTTACCTGACCCGTATCACAGCTGAACCCGTTAAGCCGTAGCTGAAACGTATCAAGCTAGTATTGGTTTTGATCACACTTTTACTGCGAGTCTCTGTAACAAGCTTTATAAAAATGCGTTAACAATCTCATTTCTTTGCGGAAACAAGGCGAAAAATTCTGCGGGTGACTGTCATCACTGTTTTCCATCGCTGTGGTTTGTAACCTGCTGGCTGTTTGGCTAAATCAATTCAGCTAAAGGACAAGACAATGAAAAAAACTCTGGTGGCAATAACGGTCGCGACGCTGTTTTCCACGCCCGTGCTGGCGCAATCCTGGCTGCTGACGGATTCTGAAAGCGGCATGGAGAAAGGCAACTGGGCGATCAGCAGTCAACAGCTGAAGCTAGATGGTCAGCCCTTCAGCATTGAACAAAAAGTTCTGCACGGCGGCAAACAGGAAGGTTCAAAAGTCATCACGCTGCGTAGCGAAAATGGGTTGACCATCGCCCTTAGCCCAAGTCGCGGCATGGATCTGTTGCATGTTAATGGCCACGGCGTGCGTATGGGCTGGGATTCGCCGGTCGATGAGGTGGTCAATCCCGCTTATATCAATCTGGAGAGCCGTAACGGCCTGGGCTGGCTGGATGGTTTTAACGAAATGATGGTGCGTTGCGGCTTTGAATGGACCGGCCATCCGGTGAACAAGGATGGCATGCTCTACACGCTGCACGGTAAGGCAGGGAACACGCCAGCGTCGCGCGTTGAGATTGTGATTGATGACCAGGCGCCGCATGAGATTCGTATTCGCGGCCTGTTGAAAGAGCATACCTTTAAAAAAGCGAACTTCAGCACCTGGACTGAGCTGCGCTACATTCCGGGCAGTGAAAGCTTTACCGTTCATGATGAGCTAACCAATCACAGCGACTATCCGCAGGATTATCAAATCATCTATCACAGCAACTTCGGCACGCCGATACTGGAGAAAGATGCTCGCTTTATCGCGCCGGTGAAAAGCGTTTCTCCCTTTAATGATTACGCAAAACAGGGGCTGAAAAACTGGAACCGCTACGATGCGCCGACCAAAGGCTTTGATGAGATGGTGTTTAACCTGATGCCGCTGGCGGATGCGCAGGGCAAAACGGTCGCGGCGGTGATTAACAGTAAAGGCGATAAGGGGGCGGCCATTGAATTCGATATCCAGCAGCTGCCGTTGCTGACGCTGTGGAAAAATACCGATACGTTGAAGCAGGGCTATGTTACCGGCATTGAGCCAGGCACGAATTACGCTTATCCCGTCACCATTGAGAAAGAGCAGGGACGCGTGAAACAGCTTCAGCCGGGACAAAGTCAGGCCTTTACACTGACCTATACGCTGCTAAAAGATGCACAGGCGGTACAGAAAGTTGAGCAACGAGTAAAAACGTTGCAGGGTGATAATGCGCCGCAGTTGGAAGAGAAACCGCTGGCGGTGGAATAAACGTGAAACGAGCGATCGTCCAGGCGATCGCTTTCATTGACGTGCTGCCCAACACAGCATCTGCAAATTAACCCCGTTTTGCCTGCCTTTTGCTTCATCATTATGATGAAAACATCGAAATTTAATCATGATTGGTGCCGGTTAACGTTATACCTTAATGTTGGTTCCAGCTGATCCAGATAAATAACATGTCTATTTATATAGAAGATGAGCAAGAAAAAGGGCTGTATGTTATACGTTTTTTAAATACACAGCTCAAAGGGTGTGAATATCGTATAACTGAAGCTGAAACGCACTATTTTATACAACAACAAGATGAGTTAAAACGCCAGCAGGATCTATTGATTTCTCCTGCTAATATTTTTGTGCCTGATGAAGCGTTATCACTTTCATTTGATATTATCGTTGGTGAAGAAGGTGAGAAACCCAGGCTCGTAGCGATCGCAGAAAAAGAGCCTGTAGAAATAACATTAAACTATCAGCAAGTATGCCATTACTGCGGCTTCTATTTCGCCCTGCGCGAAACGAAAGATACTGAATGGCATGATGACGTTGATAATTTTGAGCTACCGACGTTGAATGAACCGGATACGGTTAACAAAAGCAACAAAAAAACACTCTATTTTAGCTTGTTAGGTTTAGGGATAGTTATTGTTCTGGCAATGGTTTTCGCTGGGTATTATCTGGATTCAGAAGATAAAAGGAAGGTTTCATTAATCCAGGTTTTGGGGGGCGATGAGCAATCCTATAGCGTATCTCTTGGTAAGAATACGCAATGGTACGTTTTTGCAGAGGATGAAGAGGCGCGTAACTGGGCTGCAAGAGCGCTGCAAAAATCTGCTGATTTTAGTCAGAGCGTCATTATCAACAAACGCAGTGAGGCAACACGGCTGGCGAATGAAATCTACCGTCGCTGGCCACAAATACGTTTTCACCTCATTCGGTTTGATAATCCTGAGAAACCAGAGCTCGTGCTAAGTAAAGAGCGAGGCGGGATAGATCTCAAGGACAAGGCGAAAGTTGACGCATTTCGCAATGGTTTACTTAGTTTACTGCCATACGCAAAGAATGTTCACTTCTCAATAATAAGCGATGCGGTGATAGTCAACCAGGCTGAACAGGGCCTGCGTGAAATAGCCGAGGTATATTCTAAAGATAAACAACGTGATCTGGTCTCTTTTACCGTTCGCGGCTATTTAAATGATAGCGAGCTGAATGATTTGAAAGGGTTTATCGTCTCTTTTAATAAAAAGTGGCAGCGCCATTATGTCCATTTTAAAATTGAATTAGAAAATGACTGGCTTAAAGGTAAATCATATCAGTATGGTTCCGGTGGTTATATAAAATTGACCCCGCGACACTGGGATTTTTCAAATGATATAAAGGTAAAAAAATGAAACAATATGCAGTGCAATTAAAAACGGTTACTGACCCAACATGGGATGGTTATCTGACGGATCAAACCGGTTTATTTAATGATAAAGTCTCGCAGCTGAATGTTGACTTGCAGCAGGCATTGCAGGAAGTGCATGACGATCCATCAAACCCAGCTACCCTGTCTAAATATCAGGCATTATTGTCTGAGTATACGCTTTATCGAAATGCACAATCAAATATTACAAAAACTTATAAAGACGTCTCTTCTGCAATTATCTCAAACTTCCGCTAAAAGGAGTCTTTATGAGTATTACTATTTCAGATATCAGCAAGTTAGCTATGCCAGAGCAGGAGCCAGAATTTGGCCTTTCGCTTGAAGGGATGCTGAAAAAGGCGCTTTCTGAAGCCAGCGAAGAGCAATATTCAGTTAAGCTGGGTGAGCTTGAGCGTGTTAAAGATTACCGCAACACGATCACGCCTGAAGATCTCTATGTCTATCAAAGCCGAGCGTCTGAATACAACCTTACGGTTTCTCTTTATTCAGCATTGACCAGAAAAGCGGTCACTGCGATTGATACCGTTATTCGCGCCTAGCCTGACTATGAAAATTGTTAAAGTTTTTCTGTTTTTTTCTGTGTTTTTCTTGACGGGGTGCAGGATGGAGCTGCTGCTTACTGGTCTGGATCAGGTTCAGGCCAATGAAGTAGTCGCATTATTACAGAAAAATAATATTAAAGCGGAAAAAAATAGCGTGGCGAAAGTCGGGTATTCCGTCAGTGTTGCTCGTAATGATTTTGCCACCGCTGTTGATTTAATCGAGATATATAATCTTCCCTCTAAGCCACGCGTGGAAATTGCCGAGATGTTTCCCGCTGATGCATTAATTTCTTCCCCACGGGCTGAAGTTGCACGCATCTATTCAGCTATTGAACAAAGGCTTGAACAGACGCTGGATCAAATAGCTGAAGTGGTCTCGTCTCGTGTACATGTTAGCTATGATATGAGCAATACCGATGCTCATAAAGATAACAAACCGGTGCATGTTTCAGCTTTGCTGAAAGTAAAGGGAGAAGCATTTTCAGAAACCAATTTGATTGCGGATGTAAAGCGGCTGCTGCGTAATAGTTTTAATAAACTGGAATATGAAGATATCTCGGTGGTGTTAACGCCAGCGCCGGAGATACAGCAGGTGGCGCCATTAGCAATAAAGGGAAAAGATAGCGTAGTTACACCACTATTTATTATCCTGATGGCTTGTTTGGTGGCTTTACTGCTATCGGCCGCTGCTTTTATTTATTTCAGGAAAAAAACAAAAAAATAAATGGAACCGTTATCAATCAATGATGTAATCAACTTCCGGCCGCTATTATGGTTGCATCAATCGCTTGTTCAGGATGTCATTCGCCAGCAGTCGGGTATCAGACAAGCTATTTTGAATTCGGCGTTAATGCGAAAGTATTCTTTAGACGTCATTACAAAGGAGCATTTTTCGCTGCCAAAGGTTAATTTGTTTTGTGAAAACTGGTTTTATCTTAGGCAGGCAGCTTACTACATGGCTTGTTATCGCCATCGTAGCGCAATTATGCAATCTATAACCTGGCATTCGCTTAGCGCAGGGGCCAGGATTTTTATGCAATGCTCTTTAACTGCGAACGGTGCTGTACAGATAAATCATCGGTATCAAATTAATATCGAAGCTCTCGCCTGTCGTGAAGTAATGACGCTTGCCGCCGGGTTACCGGAATCAGTTAAAAAGAGAGTAGCATTGATGTTTAATTATCTTGCAGAGGATGATGAACTTATACCATCCGTTGATATTAATCTGTTTTCTATGGCGCTGATACATGCAAAAAATTACCCAATCTGAGTTTTCGCTTCGGCCACTGGATGGCGTACTTTTAACGAAGGAACATCTACTGCAGCGAAAAAGAGCACTCAATATCTATGAAGATGCTAAAGAAAGGGCCAGGAAAATTTTAAGCGCTGCTGAAAAAGAAGCGGATAGAATAAGGGAAAATGCGCAGGCTGAAGGTCGCGATGAGGGTCTGTTAGCTCTGCTGGATATCTTTTCAGAGTTTGTCACCACAGTTAATGACAGTAGCCAGGCGCTAATGGCATCGTGTATGAATACATTACGCAATAACATTGAGCAATTATTCAGCGATAACCTAATTATTAATCACCTTATCGCGCAGTGGTGGCAAGAGCAAATTACAGAAAGTGTGAGCACAGCAAGCGTCAGGTTACATCATTCATATAAAAAACTGGAGCATCCTGTTAAGGAATTTCTTGAAGAGAAAGGATGCAATGTTCAGGTTCATATTGATGACGAGCCAGGATGCCATATTAAGGCTGGTGACTTTGTTCTGGAATTATCTACTGATATTTTTTCGCAACGTCTGGCCCTGGATATCATAAATTCACAAGACGATTTTATCGAACGGATACGTTATCTAAGTGAAGAAACGCGTGAGAAAATTAAAATCAGACTAACAACGGAGGCAAAGGAATGCCTGTAAGAAGTATAAGGAGAAAAGACAATACGGTTTTTCAATTGCAAACCTATACGACGTTGAAGAATAGCAATTTTCCAGTAGATCAGAATAACAGGCAGCAGGATGTGCTTGAAGCATTCAACAACAGCACTGAAGATTACCAGCAGATTATGAAAAAAATGATGCTGGATAATATAATTATTCAATGGCGAAACGACATTTTAACGTCGCAGCCAGAAGACCAAGAGTGGTGAGTCAATGAAGAAAAAAGCCTTAATGACTTTAATATTACTCATGCTATCAGGCTGTAAACATCTCGATGTCATTAAGTTAGTTATTCCGGGGAGCTGCGCGACTGGCACCCCACAGCAGGAAGCATCCCTGACACCAGAAGCCAGCTATAATAATATGGTTACTTGTTTAAAAGCTAACGAAAAACGTTTTGCCTTGAACCATTTTGCCGTTGCAGGTACTACAACCTGGTATGATGCAGTTGTGCGGCCAGTAGAGAAAAATATCGTTAGACATAAAGATTTGATGAAGCAAGCACTATCTGGTTTAAGTAAAAGCGAACAGAATGATGCCTGGGAAAGCTTTAGCCAAATGCTACGTAATAAACAATCTTTAGCTGAAGTCTGTAGTTATATGGAACAGATTGCGGAGGTTCGACGGCAGACCCAAGTGTTTGATGATATTGCCTGGAACAAAGCGGTGAAAGGATATTTACACTGTCATAGTGATCGGGTTACCCATTTTTCGTAATACGCATAAATATTATTAAACTTAATCCGGTTTAATTATAATTTAATGATAATTCTATCATGATTGCCTGATAAATATTTTCTATCATGGCGGTCTGATCGAATATCAATTAATTGTTATTTGGGGACAGAAAAGGATAACTCCAGTTGTTATTAGCGAGTTAATAGAGAATTTCTCCGGCCTGTCAAAGTGAAACTGATAAGCAACCCTGGCAACAGTGAGTTTATTTAAACTGGAAGGGAGGCAATATGAATTCGAGAAAAGATAATTTTGTTCTTGAAGCAGGTGATAAATATTCCTCTACGGCCAGTGTATGTTGGTGGGTAATGCCGCATCCTGAACAAGGCAGCGCTGTTTTTTTTCATAGCCAGAATGATGAGGGTGTAATCGATATTGCATCATCTTCTGCAGGGATTTTAGCTATAAAGGACGCTGAGCTGAAGATCCGCTCAGGGACGATGACAGTTTATCCGCTGGATTTAATTGCCCTTGCTAAAATCCAGGCCTTTATTGACACGGCGCTAAAACCTAATATTAAAATACCGACCAAAAGACAAGCGGTTTTTCTACCTTTTGATGATGAAACAGTGCCCACGGCCCAGGTTCTGGAAAATTGGCTGATTAGGGAAAATGTGACCGGGGAAGTAGAGAAAAACACAGTTATTGCTATTTTACGTTCAACAGAATGGTATTGGTTGGTCAGCTATCTGTTAAATTATGATAATACGGCGCTACTCAAAGAGTTAGGTGAAAAGTATGGTTTTTCACAATCTCATTTTAGGCGACTGACTAAGTTGGCGCTAGGTAATACCACTAAAGGAGAGATGTGCCGCTGGCGCTTAACTAAAGCGTTGTTCGATTTAATAGAGACGAATGACAGCATTACCGCTATTGCGCTGAACAATGGTTATGCTTCTGTTTCCCATTTTTCCAGTGAATTTAAAAATATTATGGGATTTCCTCCTCGCGAGCTCAAAAAGCTTTTAGATTATGAATTTAAAAGAACCGAATTTCATTAAAGCCATTGTTCTGTTTTTTATTATGACAACGCTTTCTTCTCCGTTATTCGCGGCTGAAAAAAGAAAAGCTGTCAAATCAGATGACCCGAGTTATGTTGCTGAAAAAGACAATATGCGCACCTTTTTTGATGCGCTTTCAGCTAACCTTGAAAAGTCAATCATCGTTAGCCCGCTGGCGTCTAAAAAGCGCATTACGGGTAATTTTGATATGGCCAATCCGCAAGCATTACTGCGGCGTGTTGCCATAAAGCTTGGTCTTATATGGTATGACGATGGGCAGGCCATTTATGTTTATGACGCCAGCGAAATGAAAAACGTTGTGGTAACGCTGAAAAATATTTCAGCAGCGACATTGAAAAATTTTTTGCAGTCATCCGGCCTTTATGACTCGCGCTATCCGATGCGTTCAGATGGTATCAGCAAAACATTTTATCTGTCGGGCCCGCCTGTTTATATTAAATTAGTGAATGAAACAGCGGCGTTACTGGATGGCAAGGAAGAGGTTTTATCCTCTGATAATACACTTAATGTGATTCCTTTATATAACACTTTTGTTGACGATCGCACCTATCGCTATCGGGATGAAACATTAATTATTCCTGGTATAGCGACGATTATTCGTCAGTTGATGGAGCGTGCGCAAAAAACGGCTAAAGGCGTCCTGGCATATACAGAACAGGATAATAATTCGGTAAACGAAACTAGCGTACAACGTAACCCGCTTCAGGCTGTATTCCCTGAGGCTCTCGGTATTCCTGGGCCTTTGCTGCCGCCTGCTACGTCTGAGACCTGGCAAAACAGCAAAACAGAGCGTGTGGTTATCATCGCCAGTCCACAAAATAACAGTTTACTGGTAAGAGGGAATCCTCGTCAGGTCAGCAACGTTCGCCAGCTTGTTGCAGCGCTGGATATTCCCAGAAGGCATGTAGAAATGTCCGTCTGGATTGTTGATCTGCAAAAGGATGCTTTTGACCAATTAGGCGTGTCCTGGAATGGTACGTTTAATATGGGCAACCAGGTTGGCGTTTCATTTAACGGCGGAGGCACCAGTACCGTTGACGGCGCATCTTTTATGGCCTCAGTAATGGCGCTGGTTCAAAACAATAAAGCCAATATTGTTTCCAGGCCAATGATTCTTACTCAAGAAAATGTTCCGGCAGTTTTTGATAACAACCGTACTTTTTATACTCGTCTCATTGGCGAACGCACTTCTAACCTTGAGCATGTTACGTATGGAACATCATTGAATGTTCTTCCGCGTTTTACTGAACAAAATGAAGTCGAACTTTTATTGAGCGTTGAAGATGGTAATCAGCTTAACGATGGCCAGGCAGGCGATCATCTGCCTGAAGTCGGGCGAACGAATATTAATACCATAGCGCGGGTACCAAAAGGAAAGAGTTTGCTGATTGGCGGCTATACGCGCGTAGAAAATAGTGAAACTGAATCAGGCATTCCCTTCCTGAAAGATCTGCCGTGGATCGGTGGATTATTCCGTACCCAGTCAGCGAGAACGTCTGAGATGGTGCGCGTATTTTTGATTCAGCCCAAAGAGATCTCTGCAAAAAATGCCTTCAACAGCACACAATTTATTGATGACATCCGTGGTAAGCCGGCGACGGGCGCACTTTTCGACTGGATGGAAAACTTTCTGGATGGAAAAGAATGACTGTCCAGTCAAACGGAGCGGCGCCAATAGCACGCTATACACCGCCGGGAGCGCAAGAAAAGCGGCTCGAAAGTGATAGCTCTGCCTCAGCTTACTCGACGGCCAATCAGCCCGTGGCCGATGAGCCTAATGATGTCATTATCGCGACTGCAGAGAAGTTTCTGAACTCCGTTGATGAAATGACGGCATTTATTACGCAAATTCGTAATCGCCGGGATTTGGAAAAACGCGCAGATTTTTTTACCGATGTTGGGCTGGATTACGTTCTTGACGAGCAAGCGCATGAAAAGATAGATGCGCTAATTCCGTTGCTGAAAAATGAAGCAAAAAATAACCCTGGCATACTGCTTCACTATGCTCGTGAAGCCTTTCCGGATGATAGCTGCCTTATCGCCGCATTACGCGTGCTGTTACGTATACGTAAGTTTATTCTGGATGAGGTGGAAACCATCTCACTGGCACTTGAACTGGCAGAGGAGCAGGCGGAACCTAAGCCTACTAAAGCAGGCATCAACATTGCGCTAAAAGCGCGGCTCTACAGTAAAAAATTAAAGATGTCCCCGGTATCGGTTCGCCGTGCATATCGTGATTTTATCCAGAGCGAAGACCCTGAACTGGTGATTTATGAAAAATGGCTGGCTTTTTATGGCGCTGAGCGCAGACATATTCTGATTGATTTTATTGAGAAGGCTGTCCTAACCGATCTGGAAGCCAGCGATCCGAGTTGTAATGACGCAGAGTTTGGTTATCTGTTAAGCAGGCTATCACATATAAAACTGATTCGTTCTGGTGACATTGTGTTTATCGAAGGGGTTAATGCCAATTCTGTGTTAGCGCAATGGAATCAATCTGTTGATAAATGGTTGTTTTTCCTGCTGTCGGCTATCTATGAGCCTGATGAAATCTATCAAAGCATTGAAGAAGTTGGTGGGGATCATCTCCTGGCTGCCACAGAAAAAGAAAAGGTAGAGTTTTTACAGTCAATATTTATAGCATTATCGAAAGTTCCTGAAGCAATTTTTCTTGAAGCTGCCGACAGGGAGAAACTACTGGAAAACCTTCGCATTTTAATCAGCGATATCACATTGCATGAGGTGAAAAAATCGCAGCAGGAAATGCTTATAGAAAATAAGGCGAGGGACGGGTCGTGATTAACCAATATTTAATAAAAATCAAAAACCATCCGGAATTATTCATTCTGATACTGATTATGGTGATCATCTCAATGTTGATCATTCCATTACCAACGTTTATGGTGGATTTTTTGATTGGTTTAAATATTATTATTTCAGCGCTGGTTTTTTTATCATCATTTTATATTGATCGCATACTAAACTTCTCAACTTTTCCGGCAGTACTGCTGATCACGACGCTTTTCAGGCTGGCACTCTCTATCAGTACCAGGCGGTTAATTCTTAACGATGCTGATGCTGGAGATATCATCGCTACATTTGGCCTATTTGTTATAGGCGATAATCTGGTTGTTGGTTTCGTAATTTTTGCGATTGTAACTATTGTGCAGTTTATGGTGGTAACCAAAGGGGCCGAGCGCGTGGCCGAGGTTGCTGCGCGTTTCTCATTGGATGGTATGCCAGGCAAGCAGATGAGTATTGATGCGGATCTGCGGGCAAATATCATTGAAGCTGAAGAAGCGAAAGAACGTCGATCAATACTGGAAAAAGAAAGTCAGCTCTATGGCTCATTTGATGGGGCGATGAAATTTATTAAAGGCGATGCTATCGCAGGCATTATTGTTATTTTCATTAACTTTATCGGTGGCATTAGCGTAGGTATTAGTCAGCATGGCATGACAATGTCTAGTGCATTGTCAACCTATACCATGCTGACAATTGGTGATGGGTTAGTTGCACAAATCCCTTCACTGCTAATTGCTATTAGCGCCGGGTTTATTGTAACGCGAGTAAGTGGCGAAGGGAATAACATGGGGACCACCATGATGTCCCAGCTCTTTAACAATAAATTTGTGCTGCTTATTGCCGCGATTATCGCCGTTTTGATTGGTAGTTTACCTGGCTTCCCATTGCTTATTTTCATGCTGTTAGCAATGATCCCTGGTGGGCTCTATATTTATAAATATTATGCTGAAAATAAAAGCAATAAGTCTGCATCTGCTAATGATAATAATGTCCTCAACGATGAATATTCTGATGAGACCGATCCCGGCAGAAAAACCGATAGTCATGGAAATGAAACAAGGCTGGGGCTGATTGATAATTTGAATGAAGTTACTCCGGTAACCATCCCGCTGATGTTAGTGGTCAGCAGCAACGTGGCAACCATCCTGGATAGAGTCCAGGCGGCGGAGCGTTTCCGTAGTCAGTTCTTTATGGATTACGGTATTCATTTGCCTGATATCATTATTAAATCTTCAAAAAGCTTGCTCGATAATACTGTCTCTTTATTGATCAACGAAATTCGCGCTGAAGAGTATATTATTTATTTTGACAAGCTGACCATTATCAATGGTACTGATGAGCTTGAGCATTTAGGCATTGAGACAGTAAATCAGGATAATGTGCTATGGGTTGATGCAGAGCACGCCTCTCAGCTGAATGAGATGGGCTATTTTACCCGTACACCGACAGATGAGCTCTATTACTGCATGGCGACGACACTGGTACGTAACGTTAATGAATATTTTGGCGTTCAGGAAACGAAAACGCATCTTGATAAGCTGGAAAAAGATTATCCGGATTTAGTAAAAGAAGTGACCCGTCATGCCACCGTTCAGCGCATCGCAGAAGTTTTCCAGCGTCTGCTTAATGAAAAGATTTCTGTTCGTAATACTAAGCTTATTATTGAAACCTTAGCGATCTGGGCAAATAAAGAAAAAGATGTTATTTCGCTTGTTGAGCATATAAGAGGCGCGCTGTCGCGTTATATAAGCCATAAATTTTCATCACATCAGACGTTACGTGTGGTACTCATCTCTAATGATATAGAAGATACATTGCGTAGGGGCATTCGCAGCACGTCTTCAGGTTCTTTCCTGAACCTTGAGCCGGCTGAATCTGAAGAGTTGATGGATCGTTTCGAACTGGCGCTCAACGATATTTTAATGTCGCAAAAAGACTATGTGATTTTAGTATCCGTTGATATTCGCCGTTTCGTTAAACGTTTTCTGGAAAATAAGTTTAAAAGCCTTGAGGTCCTTTCTTTTGGTGAAATAACCGAAAGCATTAACATCAATGTAATTAAAACTATTCAATAAGGTAGATAAAATGAATTTCGATATTAGAGATTTAGTCCGTGATACGCTTCTTTCTCAGGGATGTGCCCCAGACATGCTTGAGAGTTTTGATGGGCACAGTACTATCGCGCTGGAATTTAATGGCATCCCGGACATTCTTGTATCGTTAGTAGACGAGCAGGTTGTTGTCTGGTGTCGCCTGCTTGAGCATAACCCTGGCTTGCTGGAACAGTGCGCTGACCGCCTGCTGCCAATGCTTATGATGCCCGTATTTTATTCTGTCACCGGCCAGCTGCAACTAGCTGAAGACAGTGACTACACGGTGTTGAAGGCGGTATTGCATCCCTCCTGCCTGAATCCTGACGATTTTGGTCGCACTCTGGAAGAATTTTATCAATCTATCGAGGATTTCTTGCAGGTTCTCCAGTAATGTCATTTGCCGATCTGGTGCGTTATCAGGCTCATCCGACGCGGATTACCGGTACCCTGATTGAGGCGCCGTTGAAAGGTGTCCGCATCGGCGAGCTCTGTGAGATTCGCCGTAGCTGGAAAGACAGGACAGTGATTGCTCGCGCAATGGTGCTTGGTTTTCACCATCAGAAGACATTACTTACGCTGATTGGTTCTGCACAGGGGCTGACACGTGAGGTGGTGATTAGCCCTACCGGACGGGATGTTGTTCTGCCTTTGTCCGAACAGCTTACTGGCTGTGTGATCAATGCCTCTGGCGTTGTGACCGAACGGCTCTGCGAGCCGCAGGGTTCAGGCGTCACGGAAACGCGAACCATTAACGCGACGCCGCCCGACTATCACGATCGAGCGAGTATCTCAACGGCATTCATTACCGGTATTCGAGCGATTGATGCTCTTATTACCGTTGGCCAGGGGCAGCGCATGGGGATCTTCGCTTCTGCTGGCTGCGGGAAAACAACGCTGATGCAGATGATTATTAACAATGCGGAAGCCGATCTCTTTGTCGTGGCGCTTATTGGTGAGCGTGGGCGTGAGGTAACTGAATTTGTAGAGGAGCTAAAATTATCGGGGCAAGGACATCGCTGCGTGGTGGTTTACGCGACCTCCGATCTCTCAGCATCAGACCGCATGAACTCGGCGGCGGTGGCGATGACGATTGCAGAATATTTTCGCGATCGGGGGAAAAATGTTGTGCTCTTTCTGGATTCGATTACTCGCTACGCCCGTGCGCTACGTGATGTGTCATTGCTGGCGGGAGAGCCTCCGGCACGCAGAGGGTATCCGGCATCCGTTTTTGAGCGTTTACCTGCGCTTCTGGAACGCCCTGGCGTCACCCATAATGGCAGTATCACGGCATTTTTCACTATTCTTCTGGAAAGCGAAGATGAGAGCGACCCGATAGCGGAAGAGATCCGTTCAATACTCGATGGTCATATTATTTTAAGCCGCAAGCTGGCGTCTAAGAATCATTATCCTGCAATTGATGTACTTAAAAGTCTCAGCCGTGTAAGTACACGTGTCTGTACTCAGGAGCATTTATCGGTGGCCGGAAATGTGAGGGATCTAATCGCTAAAATTGACGAGCTGCAGATGCTTATCGATTTCGGTGAGTACAAGCCGGGAAGCAATGAAGATAACGATAAAACCTGGCGCTCAATGCCTGACGTTCGGGCTTTTCTTTGCCAGGGTATGCATGAGCGAGAAGAGCTTAATCATTCTCTCAGGATGATGCATGAGATTATTAATTAGTTTAAAAATAATTAATAAAAGGACTGCAGTAAATATACGGACAATAGAAGCTGAAATTGCAGGGATAAAAAATGAGATAGAGGATCTCGATGCGCGTATAAACGAATGTCATGAGATCATTACTAAGGCAAACCTACACCTGCTAAGTTTCAGCATTATCGGTGCGGCATCGCTGACTGAAATACTTGAGTCTAAAACTCGCCAGGCAGTAATCAAAAGAAAAATTGCAATGGCGGTAATGCATAAAAAAGAATTAAGTCAGCAAAAAACTGAGCGTCAGAGTGCGCTAAATGCCGCACAGGAAAAGAGAAAAATAGTACTGCGTAAGGCAGATAAGTTTACAAATCGTATTCGTGAACTGAATAAAGAACTCGCCCTAAAACAATTGAACCAGCTTGATAATGAACTGGAGGAGCAGCTTCAATGGAAAATGTAAAAGCGGAGCTAATAAGCTCACTGCCTGCTGCCGAAAATAGCGTTATTTCTGAACCTGCCAGCAGACTTGATGAAAAAATGCGCGAAGAAAAAGAATTTGATGAAGTGGACCTTGTTCCTTATTTAACGTTTTTCCGTCAGCTGGTCTCTGACACATCGCCAGAGAGTCCACGTTTAGTTGTGAGCAGTGGAGACGTGAAAACGGCAGCGATGCTGTCTGCTGCTTCTGATTCCTCTGATTTCTGCGGCAAGAGTACTACTCTGCAATCTTCCACAGCGTCAACGGCAAGTCAGCTAAGGGCGATTGACACACCCTTGTTAACAGCTGCGCCAGCGCCAGCAAAAACAACAGCAACGTCAGCAAAAACAGCAGTAACGCCCGCAAAAACAGCAGCAGCACTACCGCAACCCGGCATTATCGCTGCGGACTCATTTATGACAGCGGCGGTTGAAAAAAAAGTCAAAGATGTTCGCAGCGAAATTAATAACATTTTACCTCATGGTGCGCTGGGCCTCAGCGGTTCGCCACAGTCGGATGCCAGCGTAAAAAGTAAGGTAGAGAATCTCTTTACGCAGCAAATAAGACATGCAGATCAGGATTTGTCATCAATGCTGAAGACGGAGGCTTCCTCCCGGCCTGAGCATGGTGAAACCAAAATTACTTACACGTTCAGGCGCTGGGATGCCTCAAATCGTCATGCCGTTGAATTTACCGTACCCAAAGATCAGCTGACACAGCCCTTAATCATGACGCCAACAACGCGCGAGGTTCGGGAACGGATCGACATTGCAAGGGATACACCCGGCGCGCCCGTTTTCTCTTTACGTGAGGAAGGAGAGCAGCACAGCAACCGCAGAAACGTCTGGCGATTTTATGATGAGGAAGAGACATGATCCGCCAGAAGCTTCGTCGCTATGATCCCAGAGCAGGAGGGATCAGCAAATATAAAGCATGGATGACATCATGCGGCCAGAACGTCACTCAATCAGTACCGCCACCGGGAGCGGTACTACACCGTTTTTCGGCGGCATCCGGCTACAGCATTCTCATCGATCTTCGCGTCTGGTTTGCTCAGCACCATCCAGAGTGTAGTCAGCTTGCTCTGGAGTATATGTCCGATAAGGATCTCCGCAATTTCTTTAGCTACGGCGATAACCCTTGCGAAATGTACTTGCCGGACGGGGGGCGCTTGGGTTTTGACAGTAGTGCCCCTGAAACAGGAAGCGATGAGAGTTACGCATTGATGCTCGATATAACAACCAGCCTGGGGAATGGCTGGCTTATCACCGTAGCACCGGATATCAAACCCGTTTGGGCAACCTTCGAACCCAGACATCTCACTTTCCATCTGCGGTTGCTGCTGGGAGAGAGCTATCTCAGGCTTCGTTATCTTAAAAAACTTAAGCCTGGCGATGTGCTGATTATCAGTCAGTTTCGCGAAGAGGTGCTGGTTGGTGATTACCGGCTGGGTAAATTTCAATGTCAGGAGGAACAATTTGTGTTTGAAGAAGAGTTAGACGATTTTGAAGAAAATAGTGATTCGCTGGGTACAGAAGAACCCTATATTGAACAACAAGAGAGCGGGTTAAATAAAATACCGGTAAAGCTGGATTTCATTATTCATGAAAAAAAAGTGACGCTTTCTGAACTCAGGCATCTTTCTCCTGGCGATGTCATCGCAACCGGTGGGCACGGCAAGAATAGCGTGACGATATGTGCGAATAAAATGTTGATCGGCCGTGGCGAGCTGGTATGGATTGATGACAATCTTTGTGTTGAAATCCAGACATTGATTGATGGTGCCATAGATGGAAAATGATATTTCCCTTATTGCGGTGCTGGCATGCGCTTCGCTGGCGCCTTTTCTCATCGCTTGCGGCACCTGTTACGTAAAATTTTCTATCGTCTTTGTCATGATTAGAAATGCCATTGGCTTACAGCAAATCCCTTCGAACATGACACTAAATGGCATAGCTTTTGTTATGGCTGTCTTTGTGATGATGCCAATAATGAAGGATGGTTATAATTATTATCAAAGTAACCATATCGAGGTAAGTTCAGCGGACGATATTGTCAAATTCGTCGACGATGGTTTTATCAGTTACAGGGAGTATCTACAGCGTTATACCGATCCTGATCTCGCTGCCTTTTTTGAACGCGCGCAAAAAGCAAGGCAGCACGATGAAGCGGCTGAGCAATATAATGACGATGAGGAAAAGTCGCTTTCGCTGTTCTCCTTACTGCCCGCTTATGCATTAAGTGAAATAAAAGAGTCATTTAAGATAGGATTTTATATCTATTTACCTTTTGTCGTGATCGATCTTTTGGTTTCCAGTATTTTGCTGACGTTGGGCATGATGATGATGAGCCCAATCACCATTTCTGTACCGATAAAATTATTGCTCTTTGTAGCAATGGATGGTTGGAGCCTGATTTCCAAAGGATTAATAGAGCAATATCTCTCACTGGCAGGATAATAATTCGATGAATGAAGTTATTTATGCCAGTAATAAAGCTATTTGGTTAGTGCTAATGCTTTCAGCGGTACCGATAGTCGTAGCCACCCTTATTGGCCTGTTAGTAGGGCTTTTTCAGACGGTGACGCAGCTACAGGAACAAACATTACCTTTTGGTATCAAGCTATTGGGTGTATGCGTTTGCTTGTTTCTGCTATCAGGCTGGTTCGGTGATACATTACGGGAGTACTTTTCTGAAATTATTAATTTTGCATTACGGCCGACATGAATACCGGTTTCCATTTCTTTACTGAGTTTCATTACTGGATTTATGGCACAGTGCTGGCGTCTGCACGGTTGTTTCCGGCATTTATGCTATTGCCATTTTTGAACCATTCCACCGTATCGGGCCTGTTTAAGTTTCCGTTAATTTTCTTATTGGGTGCTACGCTCTGGCCTCAATCTGGTGCCTTTATTCAGCAATTAACCATTCTTGAGTATGTGGGGTTATTGGTTAAAGAACTGGTTACAGGACTAATTATTGCTATATTCCTGTGCTTTCCTTATTGGGTTATCCATGCCGTAGGAAGCTTTATCGATAACCAGCGTGGCGCCACCATTAGTAGTTCGCTGAGCCCGTTAACCGGCATTGACTCATCGGAACTGGCCAACTTCTTTAACCTGATGGCGGTAGTCATAATTCTTGAAGCGGGAGGCGCTACCGTTTTACTTAATGTAATGCAGAGCAGTTATCTGTTATGGCCCTCAGCAACCTGGGATTTTCCGCCGCTATTAGATGTGCTGCGGTTTATTGACACTATGGTAGCTCAGGCTGTTCGCATAGCCAGCCCGGTTATCACTATGTTTCTGGCAACCGAAATGTTACTTGGGCTACTGGCGCGTTATACACCACAGCTTAACGCTTTTTCTGTTGCCCTTACGGTCAAGAGTGCCGTCGGATTTGGAGTTTTATTGCTTTATATGTCACCCATTCTGCCCGCAGAGATAATTAACCTGCAGCATTACTTTCTTCCCTGAACGGCTATGGAATAATTGATGCTATGTCTGGTAACAAAACAGAAAAACCAACGCCGAAAAAAAAGAGAGATGCGGCGAAAGAAGGGCAGACGTTTAAAAGTAAAGATCTTATTGCTACCTGTCTGATTTTAATCGGCATCGAGATTATGCTTAACTTCATATCATTAGATGGCCTTATCCATATATTTAATAACGTCGTTAATGCCAACTATGATATACCTGCCCACGAATATATATTAGTTTGCATAATTGCAGGCGCTAAAATATTGGCTCCGGTGCTGATCATGGGGATTATGGCAACAGTGCTACCGGGTATGATGCAAACTGGCGGCCAGCTTGCACTCAAAGCGATGAAAATCAAGTTCGATTCACTTAACCCCGTTAAAGGTATAAAGAAAATATTCAATTTACGAACCATTAAAGAGCTGGTTAAAGCGTTGCTTTTTCTTTCGGCCTTTTTGGTTGCGGCAAAGATATTCTGGGAGCTGAATCACCCCGATATCATCAGGATGGTTTACGGTGAGGCAAAGTTTGTTTTTTTTATGTGGGGCAAGCTACTGCATTCTTTATTGACGATTTTTATTAGTTGTATTCTTATAATAATTCTTTTTGATTGTATCTGCGAATACTTTTTGTATATAAAAGAGCTCAAAATGGACAAGAAAGAAATTGAGCGCGAATATAAAGAACTAAACGGTAACCCTGAAATCAAGGGCCGCCGCCGGCAATTACATCAGGAACTGCTTTCAGAAGCAACGAAGGAAACAATCAAAAAATCCAGTGCTATCATTGCCAACCCAACCCATATTACTATCGGGATTTATATAAATAAAGAGGTTACATTTATTCCATTTATTTCATTGATAGAAGTTGAGAATAAAGCACTGGCAGTCAGACGCTATGCTAAGAAAGTTGGTGTGCCTGTGATTGAGGATGTTGCATTGGCAAGGAAGTTATATGCAACACATAAAGTAAATACTTTTGTCGATCTTGATTGTTTTCCACCCATCATGGATATCCTCCTTTGGCTGGATATTGTGGAAATGAGTTGGCTACAGTCCAACCTGTCGCCGCCGCCGGAGGATGAAAAGCCGAAACGCTGATGCCGGATGTACCGGATCATTATCGTTAAGCTTTTAAGTAAGATAAGTGGGAAATGAGCTTTTTTTATGAGAACCCACAGAACATTTTTGATTAAATAAAGCCCGCGTCATGGGAAAGGAAGACAGACATGGCTCAAAAAACGAAGAATTTACATGAATATGATGTAGAAAGTGCGGCCTATCAGCTACTGGAGTATGTCCACAAAGGGATCACTTTGAAGGATATTGAAGGTATTTCTGATGAACAAATGGAAGAGATGTATGCCTGTGCATACCATTTTTATCAGGAGCGAAAGCTCGACGAAGCGGAAAGTCTCTTTAAACTGCTGTGCATGTATGATTTAACCAACGCCAATTATGTTATTGGCCTGGGGGCAGTCCATCAGTTCAGAAAAAATTACCAAAAAGCCTGCGATTTTTATGCGCTGGCTTATGTAATGGCAGATGATAACTTTCTTCCAATGATGTATGGAGGGCAGTGTCAGCTGCTAATGGGCAACTCTGGTCGGGCATTACAGTGTTTTGATACCGTCGTGAAAAAATGTAGCGATCAAAGCCTGGTCGCTAAAGCCCAACTTTACATGAAAGCGATTAAAGAAAAACGCCTGTAACATTCAAAATCTATATAAATATTAGTAGGGATAACATATGGACATTAATAATCACCTTACGCCAGCACTAATTAAAACGCCGGATATGGAAAATGAAAAGGTTGAATCAGCCCGCATTTATTCCCCGCCAAACCGGCCTAATGAAAATAAGCAGAATGTTAATAGCAGTATTGCTGCTATGCAAGGAATGGTGCTGACCGAAGAGGACAAAATATTCGCAGAATCTATGCTGGATGACGGCGTGGAGTTACCCAAGCCGACAAAAAAACTCGACAGAAATAATATTTATTCCATCTTTAACAATATGAAAGACATACTGCTGCGTCAGGGCGTAGATTTTCTCAGCTCAATGCAGCGTTCACTGGAAACTTTTGCAACAAGCTATCAGGCCTTTAACAAAAAGCTTGGAGAAAAACTTGATGCTTTAGCAGAACAGCTTACTGGCGCTATGGATGAAATGGAAGTCGCTGGGAAAGATTTGGAAGATTTGCAGTCACAGGCTGAAACGCTAAAGAAAACGCTGGGATCACTGAACGACGACAAGCAAAAGCTGAAAGATGCTGGCGTAGCGAAGAATGATGCACGTTATCAAGCCATTAATGCAAAGATCAAAGATGCCGAAGACCGTTTAATCAAGCTGGGCACTGAGCTTGACGCAGCAAAAGTCAGCTATGAGGCGCTGACCGAGAAAGCCACTTCGCTACAGGGTAAGTTCAATAGCGAAATGGCGCAAGCGTTGAATAATCCGCGATTCAGCAAGTTATTAGATATGGATAAAATGCAGCTGCGCGGCGATGAGCAACTGAAAGCCAGCCATCGGCTGATTTATCTGCTTAATGAAAGCATCAAAAATCGTACTGAAGAGGCGATAAAACGTGCTGAAGCTGAAAGAGAAAGAGCGCTTATAAACACCCAGCTGATGGGCGAGCAGCGCACAAAACAGGCAGAAAAATCAGAAAGAGAATATGAAAAAGCGCAGGAAGCAGCCAAGAAAAGCGATTGTATCTCTAAAATTCTGAATTACATTATTGCGGCCGTGAGCATTGTACTTACTGTCGCTTCCGGTGGGCTGGCCTCACCTGTTACGGCTGCGCTGCTTGCTTTAACCGTGGCCGATCTGGCTGTAACTGCCGCTACAGGACAGTCGTTTATGGCCAAGGCGCTGGAACCATTAATGAACCATGTGTTTATGCCATTGTTTAATATGATTTCTGAGGCAATGGATTTCCTGTTTGAACATGGACCATTAGGTAAACTTCTTAAAACCGTCCTACCTGAAAATATTTTCAAAACTTTAAAAGAAGTGCTGAAAGTAGTAAATGCGATTGCAGCCATCATTGCAGCTGGCTATTTAATGAAAAGTGCCGGTGGATTGATAAAAAACACCAAAATAGGCCAGGCAATTGTAAATGCAACAATGAAACATGCGTCAAAAATGCTGGAAACGATCGCTAAAAACATTCCTGAACTCCTTAAAAAGATGGCAGGTAAGGCAGGTAATGTAATAGCGAATGCTGGCAATAAAGTAACATTGCAAAATCATCAAAACATACTTAAAGCTGGTCAGTTGGCAACTTCTGGATTGGGCGTAGGAAATGTTGTGCAAAGCAGCGTGTCGAAAATTAATGTCGCTGAGACGCGTGTTGATTTTGCTAAATCACAAAACGACCTGGCGCAGTTATGGGAGCTCAGAGAAAAGCAAAATGAAATGACAGAGAATTTACAAGAATCTCTTGAAAGCTTGCAGAAGTTTATTGCTAACTTGAGTGAGATGCTGGCGAAAATTATTAATGACAACATGCTTGCCGGACAGAAAATTCTTCAGCTCAAATCAAATGTTATAGGATGAAATTAAAATGAAAAATAGTCTCAATGCCACTAATGCAGGTAGAACTCATTTAGACAGTATGAACATAACGTCGGAAAATGAGTTTACTACAGATAACTCCGCTATAAATAATAATGCCAGTCAGAAAAAAAATGACTCACAGCAAAAAATAGCTGAACAATTAAAATTTGAAGATCTGGTAAGAAATGTTAATGAGAATAGCAACGGTATTAATGGGTCCGCTTTGACAAAGCTCATTATTCACGTTGTTAACCAGCGGAGTGATATTGGGAGCATGGATAGCGCTTTTCAGCAATTACAGGGTTCCTTCGAGACTCTCATTAAGTCGCTAGGGGATAAAACCCAGCAATCAAATGCTGCGCTTGCGTTGCAGGGAACGCCTGGAAATCAGGAGAAAACGCTGCAAGAGATGGCTGATGGCAGAGAGTTACTGGCGAAGTTTGCTAATTTCGGCGCAGCAGCATCTGCTTTGAGAGAAATATTGAATGACACCACCAAGGCAATTGAAGATGCCGTTTACAGTTTAGTTGCAATGATGGTTCAGCTAAATACGCTGTATGAAATGCTAAATAAGGTTGCGCGTGAAAAAACAGAGAAAAGTGCTGTACAGGCCTGTAAGGCTGCGATTAGTGCGGCGGCATTAAGTATTGTTAAAGAAGTTGGGGGTACCGGAGCACTAACCGTTAAGACAGCGAAGCATATTAACAAAACTGAAAAGGCGCATAACGAGATGCTGGATTATAAAAAACAGGCCAGCCTGGTTGAAATGCAAGGTAAGGCACCTAAGTTTGACATTAATGGCAATGGAGCTAATAACAGAACGGCCGCTAAATTTACTGCAAGCGAACTTGAAAGAAAAGCTGACGAAATCGCAAAATATCTTAAAGCAAAAGATATGACGTTTACTAAGAGCAGTACACAATATCAGACGGGTAAAATGGTATCAGATTCTGCTATTAAGATGCAGGAAGCTGAAGGAAATAAAGAATCTAAGCTGACGGAAAATGAAGGGAAAAATATCGAGTTCCAGAGAGATGTCGCGCAGAAAACACTCGAACAGTTTACCGCTTCATTAAGGAAATACTTTCAGGCGGTTATGGACTATATTCAACAGATTAGAAACAGCCAGCAAAATCTGATGAGTAAATAAAATCTCTTTTAACGGTAGAGTTGGTTTTCATAAACCAACTCTTTATCACGAGGTTA
Organism: Mixta sp. BE291; assembly: GCF_031457955.1. Classification (NCBI taxonomy): domain Bacteria; kingdom Pseudomonadati; phylum Pseudomonadota; class Gammaproteobacteria; order Enterobacterales; family Erwiniaceae; genus Mixta; species Mixta sp. BE291. The sequence goes on from NZ_JAVDXN010000004.1 coordinate 106,301, forward strand.
TTATGACACAAATCTTACCAGGGTACACCTCAGCAATCAAAGGAATGAGTTTAGCCCCACTCTCTAAAGAAAAAGATGCGATGTCCTTTAACTCAGAGGATAGCGATCTGCAGCAACCGTTAGAACAAGCCAAAGAAAGAGTGGTGGATGACGGCAAAAAAAATAATGGCTCATCGCCCACGCTGCAAAACCGAGTTGGACTGTTACAGGCTCTGGTTGAATTAAAGCAGGGTGGCATTCCGGTTTCTGATGAAAATTATAACGAGGTTTCCGAAAATCTTAATTATTCACTGGCACAGAAAAAACATTATGTAAGTAATTACATGAACAGTGAAGAGAGGTCAGATATAGAAATTCAGCAACAGATTCAAAGCATTGTAAATGGCACACAAAAGGAATTTATGGATCCGTTTATGACTGCTTCGCAAAAAATGACTGATTATTACAATGATATTAGTAATTTACGTAATTTATTAAGCGGTAACATTAAACCCGATCCGGATGATAAAGATAATAAAGGCACGCTCGTTATTAATTCAACGATTTATATTGGCATAAAAGATTTCCTTAAAAAATGGGGAGGCTCCGCTCTTTATCCAACGGCAGGCCTTGGGGTCAGTAAAGATGAAGCGCAAGACTGGTGTGCAAAAATGGGGGTTGGAAAAGTGGAATATGCTGGCTCGGGTAAATATAAAGTGATTATTGAAAAAACTCCGCTGGAAGATATTTTGAAAGTTTTTGAAGATTACAAAGCCATTGATGCAAACTTTGTCACAGTCCGTAAAATTTCTCAAACTGTTTACAATAACCTCATGGCCTCAGTGGATACATTTTTGCAAAAAGAACAGGGGAAAATGAATAAAATCGTTAACCAACTGGATTACTATAATAAATTAATCTCGCAATTACAGGAGAGGCTATCTGAATTTTCTAAACAAATGGCCGATGTCGCGCTTAACTTTTTGCGAGTATAAATAATCTTATACTTCGTGGTTTTAGGAAGGATTGTTTTCATTTAAGGGAATATTATGTCAGGAATTTCTTCTTCGCAAGGATTTCTTTCAATTCAGCAACCAATTGTAGAAACATTCTCTGATCTCAGAGGGGGAGCCGCTGGTAATTTGACGAATGTAAGAAATTCTGCACTCCAGCCAACCTCTGTAAATGATCCTCAATCAACGACGGAGTCAACAGAAGGCCAGTTTATACATTTCCAAAATTTTGTTCGGCAAGGATTGGGTTCAGAACCTAAAAGTTTAATGCTTGAAGGTTCGAAGAGTTCGAAAGTTAAAAAAAATAAAAACAATGCTATAAGACGGGAGCAACGTGAGAAGCTTAAATCAAGTGCAATAAGGTTTATCGATGAATTTCGTGAGAATGGAGTTTTAACTGACTTGACTGGTAATCCAAGAAATATTATTAATAATAAATATATTGTAAGCGATTTTAAATTAAATATCGGCTTGGTAGATTTTTTACTTAAAGACAAAGTGACATCTGATATCATTGGAGAACACCTATATCTTTTTGTTAAACCTGAGAGGAGTAATTATGTCTCCAGCGAAGAGGTTCCCTATGGTGCGCCTGTTTCCACAAGCCCGAAAGACAATGCCTTAATTAGTCCTCAGTTATCCGAAGGGATGCTACCGAATCCTGATGATATTAAACCGCACGATGATAATCCGCATTCTATACCGGGAACGAGTAGCAACAATTTTTTCGACGATAAAGAAAATACGCCTCATCCAAGGGGCACAGCACCAAATACCACAAATATATTTAATAACATTAACAATGACAACCGTATATTTAATAATTACCCAATCTATAATCAGAATAATTTTAACTTTTCAGAGCCGAGCACGAATGACGTAAATTCTACCTTTCTGCCAGAAAAAGTATTTGTTGCTGGTTATGACCCTGCACAAAAGACGATTGCTCAGCACCTTACGGATAATCTTACATCTTCGGGAGAGCAGAATGATGGCGCTAAAAATATAGTTAGTCATCTTAAAGCTGTGACTGACGTAGATGTAGGGCCCGGTCATCCTCTATCAGAGAGTAATGCAGATTCAGTTGATCAGCCTGATGGGTTGTCAGTAGCGGATAATTTTGTCGTAAGGCAAGAAAACGATGATGTCCCTAAAACCACAACTTTTAATCCTGTCGTAGCCTCGAAAACCGAACAGTCTGATTCATTTAGAGATAGGAAAGGTTCATTTAATGAGGAGGCTAATAAGCGTATAGCATCAACTGATGCTCACGTGCCAGCAGAGCCAGACGCGGCTCAACAGCCGTCAGTGAGTGCTTCAGAGTCGAGGGATCAAATTGATGGTGTCCGTGGCGGCAATCCCGCAACAGACAACCGTGAAGCCAGGTCCACGATGTCGGATGCAGCAAAATGGCCGTCAGGAAACATGTCAGGCTCGACGGTTCAGACTGACGGCGCCCGTGGCGGCAATCCCGCAACAGGTAACCGTGAAGCCAGGTCTGCGGTGACGGATGCGGCAAAATGGCCGTCAGGAAACATGTCAGGCTCGACGGTTGAGACTGACGGCGCCCGTGGCGGCAATCCCGCAACAGGTAACCGTGAAGCCAGGTCCACGATGACGGATGCGGCTCAGCCGCTGTCAGGCAGCACTGCACGCCAGGCAATCCAGAAGGGTGGTTATCAGCAGGTAACAGAAAACGGGAAAACGTCGTGGGTCAAGGTTGATCAGGGTAATCCGCCGTTGTTCCTGTCTGATGGCGGACGGTCATACCGGGGCATGATAATTCCTAATAACAACACGGCGACTGATCAACCAGGTTCATACCCCGGAGCTACGGATGCGGCAAAATGGCCGTCAGGAAATATGTCAGGCTCGACGGTTGAGACTGACGGTGTCCGTGGCAGCAATCCCGCAACAGACAACCGTAAAGCCAGGTCCACAATGACGGATGCGGCAAAATGGCCGTCAGGAAATATGTCAGGCTCGACGGTTCATACTGACGGTGTCCGTGGTGGCAATCCTGCAACAGGCGACCGTGAAGCCAGGTCTGCAGTGTTAAATGCAGCAAAGAGGCCGTCAGGAAGTCTATCAGGCTCGACGGTTCAGATTGACGGCGCCCGTGGCAGCAATCCTGCAACAGGTAACCGTGAAGCCAGGTCCACGATGACGGATGCGGCAAAATGGCCGTCAGGAAACATGTCAGGCTCGACGGTTCAGACTGACGGCGCCCGTGGCAGCAATCCCGCAACAAACAACAGTGAAACCAAATCTGCAACGACGAATGCGGCTCAGCCGCTGTCAGGCAGCACTGCACGCCAGGCAATCCAGAAGGGTGGTTATCAGCAGGTAACAGAAAACGGGAAAACGTCGTGGGTCAAGGTTGGTCAGGGTAATCCGCCGTTGTTCCTGTCTGATGGCGGACGGTCATACCGGGGCATGATAATTCCTAATAACAACACGGCGACTGATCAACCAGGTTCATACCCCGGAGCTACGGATGCGGCAAAATGGCCGTCAGGAAATCTATCAGGATCGACGGTTCAGACTGACGGTGTCCGTGGTGGCAATCCCGTCACAGACAACCGTGAAACCGGATCTGCAGTGTTAAATGCAGCAAAGAGGCCGTCAGGAAGTCTATCAGGCTCGACGGTTGAGACTGACGGTGTCCGTGGCAGCAATCCCACAACAGGCAACCGTGAAGCCAGGTCCACGATGACGGATGCAGCAAAGAGGCCGTCAGGAAGTCTATCAGGATCGACGGTTGAGACTGACGGTGCCCGTGGCGGCAATCCCGCAACAGACAACAGTGAAGTCAGATCTACAATGAGGGATGCTGCTCAACAGTCGTCAGTAAACACTGCACATCAGTCAGTTCAGACTGACGGTGCCCGTGGCGGCAATCCCGTAACAGACAACCGTGAAGCCAGGTCTGCAGTGTTAAATGCAGCAAAGAGGCCGTCAGGAAATATGTCAGGATCGACGCTTCAGACTGACGGCGCCCGTGGTGGCAATCCCGTCACAGACAACCGTGAAACCAGGTCTGCAGTGTTAAATGCAGCAAAGAGGCCGTCAGGAAATATGTCAGGATCGACGGTTCAGACTGACGGCGCCCGTGGCAGCAATCCTGCAACAGGCGACCGTGAAGCCAGGTCTGCAGTGTTAAATGCAGCAAAGAGGCCGTCAGGAAGTCTATCAGGCTCGACGCTTCAGACTGACGGCGCCCGTGGCAGCAATCCCGCAACAGACAACCGTAAAGCCAGGTCCACAATGACGGATGCGGCAAAATGGCCGTCAGGAAATATGTCAGGATCGACGGTTGAGACTGACGGCGCCCGTGGCGGCAATCCCGTAACAGACAACCGTAAAGCCAGGTCCACGATGACGGATGCAGCAACGAGGCCGTCAGGAAATATGTCAGGCTCGACGGTTCATACTGACGGCGCCCCTGGCGGCAATCCCGCAACAGGTAACCGTGAAGCCAGGTCTGCGGTGACGGATGCGGCAAAATGGCCGTCAGGAAATCTATCAGGATCGACGGTTCAGACTGACGGCGCCCCTGGCAGCAATCCCGCAACAGGCAACCGTGAAACCAGGTCCACGATGACGGATGCGGCAAAATGGCCGTCAGGAAATATGTCAGGATCGACGGTTGAGACTGACGGTGCCCGAGGCGGCAATCCCGCAACAGGTAACCGTGAAGCCAGGTCTGCAGTGTTAAATGCAGCAAAGAGGCCGTCAGGAAGTCTATCAGGCTCGACGGTTGAGACTGACGGCGCCCGAGGCAGCAATCCTGCAACAAACAACAGTGAAACCAAATCTGCGACGACGAATACAGCCCCGTCGCCGTCAGGCAGCACTGCACAACAGGCAATCCAGAAGGGTGGCTATCAGCAGATAACAGAAAACGGCAAAACGTCGTGGGTCAAAATCGGCCAGGAAAATCCGCCATTGTTCCTGTCTGAGGGCGGGCGGTCATACCGGGGCATGGTTGTTTCCCGTCAAGGTGCGACGGCTGATAAACCCACCGTGCGCCAGTCAGTTCAGACTGACGGCGCCCCTGGCAGCAATCCCGCAACAGGCAACCGTGAAACCAGGTCTGCAGTGACGGATGCAGCAAAGAGGCCGTCAGGAAGTCTATCAGGATCGACGGTTCAGGCTGACGGTGCCCGTGGCGGCAATCCTGCAACAGGCAACCGTGAAGCCAGGTCTGCAGTGTTAAATGCAGCAAAGAGGCCGTCAGGAAGTATTGCCAGGCAGGTTGTTCAGACCGATAACGCCCGTGGCAGTAATCCCGCAGCAGCCAGCCTTAAAACCGAATCTGCAGCAGCGGATGCAACTCAGCCGCTTTCAGAAAGCACTTCAGGGGCGGAAGTTCAGAATGGCCCCTGGCAAAAAGTAATAAAAAACGGCAAAACATTGTGGACTAATGAACGACAGGGGGTAAAGGTAAGCCTCTCTGAAGCGGGAGTTACGTACCGGGGAATGAATATCCCAAACGTTAAAGCTAAAAAGTTTAACTAGCGCAAGAAAAAGCGACATTATCGCGTAAATAAAATTATGCGACGGTAGTAAAATCGCCGTCGCATAGTCCTGACTATTTGTATACTTCTGATATGTTAATTATATATGTGTCTTTATAGATTGTTTGAGTTATTCATTAATCTGATAGTAAGGGTCAGAACTGCTTTGGTTATTTTACTGGCTTAGGTGCTATGGGGATGTTAAATGCTTAGAGGTATTGAATGCGCGTTCGATGAAAAAATAGATCATTTCCGGATGTGAAATGCGTACTGGAATATGAAAGCCTCAGCAGGTTTTTTAAGTGTACATGCTGATAAGCTGATTTGTGCTAATCCTGTTCTATTGATGATTCTACATATTTGAATTTATAACTTATGTTATCGGCTCCCACTACCACACACGAATGCGGCGTGAAGTTGGTGGCGCAACCAGGCCTGTTTTTATCTCTTTCTGGTTTAACGATAGTTACATTGCTAATAAACTGATAGCCACGACCATAAACCGTTTTGATAAATTTTATGGAGCTATGATTTTTAAGTTCTTTTCTTATTACATAGATGCATCGGCATAAAGATTCATCAGAAACAATGCCTCTACTCCACACCATTTCAATGATGTCGCTTTTAGTTACTATTTCGCCCGGACGGCTAACCAGAACTTCAAGAACCTTTAACTCTTTTGGACCGAGGTGAACAGACTGGGATTCTTTATAATATAGTCCGTTACGGGGGCATAGCGTAAAACCCCCAAAAACATACTTATTCATACACACAGCTCCACCGCTTGTCTTCTAAGTAACGCGATAATGAACTAAGGATGATGCAGAAAACAAGTAATTTCCAATAGATTGGGCTTAATTAAAAGTGTTTAATATCAATCTAAATTCATATAAAACAAAAAATCATTTATAATCATAGAGTTGATTTTTTTGCTCCATTTTCTTATAAGATTGTAATTCTTGGTTTAGGGGCGCGTAATAATTCTTTTCCTGGGGATAATGTTGTAATTGTTCACAAAAGTTTAGGTGAAAAATAAACGAATATTATACATTAAGACAATGCCTCCATATCCAATGACGTCTGCGTTTTGAAGCCTTCTTCCGTTGATGGTAGTGAGTTATCCTAAGATTGATAGTTCCTCGCTACACGAAGAACCATCAATAATGCCAATTTAAGGTTTGCTCTTGTCAGTAAAACCATAGCCATCACATGAACCTTTCTGGCTTTATAAATATACGTTGTATCTTTATAGGTTGCTGGAGATCAAAAAAAAAGCAGGATAAATAATCTGAAGGCATAACGCTGGGAAAAAGATGATATAGCAGCCCACAAGATTACTTTGCACAGTTTTTAGATTGTTATTGCGCTATTTTAAAGTAGTTATAGACATCCTGGACACAATACCATTTCATGATGTCTTCTTCGGCAACCGTAACTGAAAACTCATCTTCCAAAAAGCAGATCATTTCAGTAAACATAATTGAATCCATATGCAAGTCATAAACCAGCGATAGATCCGGATGAATGTCAGCGGGTTTTACTGATGCACACTTTGCAATAATAGCGTTCACTTTGTTTATTTTCATGTTTATATCTTATGTTAATTTAACGTTATTTTAGTGACGATAATGTCGGGGAGCGTTAGCCATGCGGGCATACAAGCATTAAAGTATATATCACTAGTTGTCAGGATTTATCAAGAGGCTACATAGCGATCGTGGAATTTTATGCGCGAGAGTAAAAGAACGAGAAAGGAATAAGTTAAGGGAGGTATTTATTATTATCAACAGAAAATCATTCTGAATGCCGGTTCAGGCAATCGCTGCTGTTTATTTGACGCCAGATCCCCGTCTAATCATTTTGATGCTTCAGCGAGTAAAAGCGGTTAATACTATCAATACCGCTAGCCCTACCTGGCTTCACCGCTAAACAGTCGATAACGGGGCTATCGCCGCAGTGCGGCGATAGCCAGCTGCTTAGCGCAGCGCCTGCGGATTAACGCAGTTCTTTTCTACCTTACCCGCCAGCGCGGCAATCAGGTTTTCTACCGCATCGCGCGCCATGCCGTAACGCGTTTCATGGGTCGCAGAGCCAATATGCGGTAACGCCACAACGTTAGGCAGCTTCAGCAATTCTGAATCAACCGGCAGCGGCTCCTGTTCAAACACATCCAGCCCGGCGGCATGAATGGTTTTATCTTTCAGCGCCGCAATCAGCGCCTGCTCGTCCACTACCGGGCCGCGACCTGCATTGATTAAAACGGCGCTCGGCTTCATTTTTGCCAGCTGCTCGCGTCCGATCATATGGTGCGTTTGCTCTGTAAGTGGCAGGCTAATACACAGGAAATCAGATTCCTGTAATAGCGTATCGAGATCGCAATATTGCGCGTTAAAGCGCGTTTCCGCTTCTTCGTGATGCTTACGCGCGTTATACAGAATTGGCATGCCGAAACCGTGATGGGCGCGCTGCGCCAGCGCCAGGCCGATACGGCCCATGCCAAGAATGCCCATCTTTTTATGATGGACGTCGATACCAAACCAGTCCGGACCAATGCTGCGCTGCCATTCTCCCGCTTTAACCCGCTCAGCAACTTCCACTACGCGGCGGGCGCTGCTTAATACCAGCGCCATCATGGTATCGGCCACGGTTTCAGTCAGCACGGTCGGCGTATGCATCAGCACGATACCGCGTTGACTCATCGCATCAACATCAAAATTGTCATAGCCCACAGAAATGGTTGAAGCGGCACGCAGCTTTGGCATTTTTTCCAGCAGCGCCTCATCCACTTTGCAGCTGGAACCGATGATCCCTTCCGCACGTGCCAGGCTATCCGCATGTTCTGCCACGCTTTCCGCCGTCAAACCTTTCAGGGTCGTAACGCTAAAATGCGCATCAAGGCGGGCACGTAAGTCATCAGGCAAAGATTTGTACAACACCACTTCAGGCTTCATATCAGGCTCCATCCGCCTGTCAGGCGGTAAAACGAAAGGATAAATTTGTGGCCGGGCGAACCCGGCCTTTACGCACGGTTAATCAGGCATGCCTGGCCGTGCGTCCGGGCGAGGGGGGCTGCTTGTTCTCCGCTGGTTTCACAATCAGCGTCAGGAAAACCGCAACCAGCAGCGCCGCGCCCATAAAGATATAGGAGGCTGCCGGGCTGCCGGTCGCTCCGTTAAGGTAGCCGACGATCCAGGAACCCACAAACGAGCCGAGCGCGCCCATGCTGTTGATTAACGCCATTGCGCCACCCGCCACGTTACGCGGCAGCATTTCAGGAATAATCGCGAAGAAAGGGCCATACGGCGCATACATTGCCGCACCGGCAATCACCAGCAGGCTATAGGAGAGCCAGAAGTTGCTGGAACCCACCAGCCAGGAACCGAGAAACGCCAGCGCGCCGATCAGCAACAGAGGCCAGACGAACAGCTTACGATTTTGCATGCGATCAGAGGCCCAGGAAACCACGATCATCGCAATAGTCGCCGCCAGATAAGGCACAGCAGAGAGCCAGCCCGCTTCAACCATACCCATTTCGTTGCCGTCACGTAAAATCGACGGCAGCCACAGAACAAAACCATACACGCCGATGCTCCAGGCGAAATACTGGATACAGAGAATAATCACGTTACGCGATTTGAACGCCTCACGGTAGTTGCGCACCGCCTTGATGCCTTCCTGCTCTTTACGCAGCTGTTCCTGCAGCGCATGTTTTTCCTCTGCGCTCAGCCAGCGCGCCTGCGAAGGTTTATCCTGCACGAGGAACCACCAGCACACCGCCCAGATAATCGCCGGGAACCCTTCGATAATAAACATTTCGCGCCAGCCAAACGCGTTAATCAGATAGCCGGAAACCACCGACATCCACAGTACGGTTACCGGGTTACCTAAAATCAAAAAGGTGTTGGCGCGTGAACGTTCCGATTTAGTAAACCAGTTGCTGATATAGATCAGCATCGCGGGCATCACCGCTGCCTCTACTACCCCCAGCACGAAGCGGATCGCCGCCAGCATAGGGATATTGCTCACCATGCCGGTCAGCGAGGCGCAAATGCCCCACAGTACCAGGCACCAGAACACCAGCTTTTTCACGCTGCGACGTTCGGCATACACCGCTCCGGGGATTTGAAAGAAAAAGTAACCCAGGAAAAATAGCGCGCCCAGCAGAGACGACATGCCTTTAGTAATGCCTAAATCTTCATTGATGCCGGCCGCCGAGGCGAAACTAAAGTTTGCGCGGTCGAGATACGCCAGGCTGTAAGTGATAAAGATGATGGGAATGATATACCACCAACGTTTTGGCGCGATTGTATGCTTGTTCATGAGCTTATCCTCTGTTGAGGGCGCATATTCTGATGGTGAGGCCATCGATATGCATCGTTATCAAGATGCGTAGGGTATTGTCGCTCAGTAGTCGCCCAGCTCGGCACGCGTCGGCAAGCCTTCGCTATCGCCAATTGCCTGTATAGCCAGTGAGCCAATCTTATTGCCGCGTCGGATCGCCTGCGGCAGCGGCTTGCCTTCCAGCAGCGCGCTGATCACGCCAACGGCAAAACCATCGCCTGCGCCGACGGTATCCACAACGTTATCGACGCGGATCGCTGCAACCTGACCTTTATCGCCCGTCGCGGTTTTATACCAGGCACCATCACAGCCGGTTTTAATAATCACCGCCTTAACGCCTTTATCGAGGTAAAAGTCCGCGATCGCTTCTGGCTGACGATAACCGGTGAGAATAAAACCCTCCTTCTCGCCCGGCAGCACCCAATCGGCATAACTGGCTAATTGATTAAGCTGTTTCGCCATTTCCTGTTCGCTCGGCCACAGCACCGGACGCAGATTCGGGTCAAAGGAGAGGGTTTTGCCCATCGCCCGCATCTCCTGCGCCGTATGGTTCAACAGCGCAAGTGAGCTGGCGGAGAGCGCTGCCGCCACGCCGCTGAGATGCAGATGGCGGGCCGCACCAAAATAGTCGCGGTTAAAATCTTCTACGGAAAGATGGCTGGCGGCGGAGCCTTTGCGGAAATATTCCACCGTGGGGTCGGAGCCATCCTCAACTTTTGATTTCAACTGAAAACCGGTGGGATAACGCTTATCGGTAAGCACGCGCTGATGATCGACGCCCTCTTTCTCCAGCTGCTGATGGACGAAACGACCAAAGGCGTCATCGCCCACGCGGCTTACCCAGCCCACTTTCAGGCCGAGCCGCGCCAGGCCGATAGCGACATTAAGCTCCGCGCCAGCAATGCGTTTGGTAAAGGTTTCCGCCGCGGCCAGATCGCCGGTTTCTCTGGCGACGAACATCGCCATGGCTTCACCGATGGTCACCACATCCAGCGCGTCTTGCGGTTGGCTTTGGTTAATCATGTTTTACTCCTCACGCAGCAGGTCAACGTAATGGCGCGTCACGGCCGTCAGATCATCGCCCTGCAGCGGGAATTCAATACCGCGTGGCACGCTGTTGGGCAGCAGTTTTAACAACGCACGCCAGCTATTATCGGCATCGTCGAGCGCAATGGCGCGCCAGCTGTTGCCATGAGGAACAGCGGCTTTCACATGAATATAGCTGACATAATCAGCCAGGCGATGCGCAGCGGCAGCGGCATCCTCGCCGGTCCACAGCCAGTTACCGATATCAAAAGTCATGCCGAAAGCAGCCTGTTGCTCGGCAAAGAAGGCGGCAATAATCGCCAGCTTGCCATAATCGGTTTGATCGTTTTCTACTACCAGGCGGATTCCGTGCGTATCCAGCGAGATTGCTGCGCCTGACTGCCACGGACCCAGCGACAGCTTCAGCCGCTGAGCATGCAGCTGTTTCGCCTCCAGCAGATAGCGATCCAGCTGCGGATTCACCGCGCCATCCTCAGCAAAAAGCGCATCGGGAACCGAATAGAAGGCTTTCAGCTGATGCTGCGCAATGGCTTGCGCCAGCTGTGGCAAACTTTCCAGCTCAGATTCCGTCAGCAGCTCACGACGAATTTCTACGCCGTCGGCGCCTGCGTCAGCAATGATCGGTAATAACGCCCGCTGACCACCCAGCTCGGCAACGTTTTGCTGTCCGTACGCAGCGGTTACGACAATAATTTCTGGTTTCATCTTTTCCTCCGGGGGCTACAGCATTGGAACCCGCATAAAGAAAAGCTAATTGGAACCGGTTCCAAAGCAAAGTTGGAAAGTACGAATTTATGATCGCGTTCACGATGTAAGCTATTTTGTTCCAGGGATTGTCTGATTTGCCGTCATTGGACGGCTGCCCGACGCAACGGACGTTGGTCGGGCAGGGAAGGGAATCAATGTAAAGGACGGCTGGAACCGCGAATCACCAACTCGCCGCGAAAGGTTTTTTCTTCAATGGGCGCAGCTTCGCCCTCAATACGGCGGATAACCTGCTCCAGCGCCGCATAGCCAATCTGCCAGGTGGGCTGCTTTAAGGTAGTAATGCCGTCGCCTGCCAGCTCCGCCCACTCCAGTTCGTCGAAGCCAAGCAAACCGATTTGTTGACCCCAGTTAAGACCCAGACGACGCATGGAGCGTGCCACCTGTAGCGTCAGCGCGCCGTTGGCCACCATCAGTGCCGCAGGCCGCTGGGCGTGGCGCTGGTAAAAATCGCTGATGATGCGATCCATCATGCCGACGTCACTGAGCGCCACTTCCGCATTTTCACTGATGATATTTTCCTGATGGAGGCAGGCTTCATGAAATGCGTGCAGGCGCTCTCGTCGGGTATTGACCATGCCAAGCGGCTCACTGAGAAACAGCAACGCCCGGTAGCCGTTCTTCACTAAATGCTCGGTCGCCTCGGTGGCGGCCTGACGATTATCCAGTCCCACCATATCACAGGAAAAATCAGGGATTTTACGGTCAATCAGCACCATCGGCAGCAGCGATTGCTGTAGCCGGTTCAGCGCCTCTTCTTGCATGCCAACGGCATTGACCACGATACCTTCTACCTGATAGCTGCTTAACAGCTGCAGATAGTGTTGCTCCTGATCGATTTCATTATTGGTGTTACACACCAGCAGCGTAAAGCCCTGGGCGCGGCAGGCCGCTTCAATGCCGCACAGCACATCGACTGAATAGGGATTGGTGATATCGGCGATAATCAGGCCGATCAGGCGCGTGCGTCCGCGTTTCAGGCCGCGCGCCATTTGATTAGGACGGTAATTCAGCGCGGCGATCGCCTGCTCAATACGATTGAGCAGATCCGGTGAGAGCGCATGCTGCTCGCCGTTAAGGTAACGGGAAACGCTGGTTTTGCCGGTCTTCGCCACTCTGGCAACATCGCTGATGGTGGCGCGTATAGCCTTTTGCTTCATCTCTTTCTTCACTCCACGAATTCGATGAGAGACTAACACAGCCAGGGTTTTGCCGTTAGCATAGTGATAGCGGAGCAGCCTGTGCCTCCGCTATCCATAAACAATAAACAACAAATAATCCGAATACGGTGATAACGACTCATGTCCCATAATTCAACTGTCAGCAAGGAACATCCGCAGCAGGATCAGAATAATACGCATAATTTTCTGGTCTCGATTGTCGGAGCGGTGGCGATTTCGCACGCCTGCAACGATATGGTTCAGGCGACGCTGCCCGCCATTTACCCCCTACTCAAAGAGAGCTACGCCCTGAGCTATACCCAGATTGGGCTGATTGCGCTGGTCTATCAGATTACCGCTTCTCTGCTGCAGCCCTGGGTAGGGCTGTTTACCGATAAGCGCCCGATGCCGTTGCTGTTGCCGGTGGGAATGGCGGTAACCCTGGCGGGTGTCGGCCTGATGTCGATCGCCAGCTCCTATACCCTGTTGTTGATCTCTTCTGCGCTGATTGGTGTTGGGTCATCCACCTTCCATCCGGAGGCGTCGCGCGTGGCACGTATGGCATCCGGTGGACGATTCGGTACCGCGCAATCCTGCTTTCAGGTAGGCGGCAACGCCGGAACGGCATTTGGACCGCTGCTGGCGGCGCTATTGATTATCCCACACGGGCAGGTGTCTGTGGCCTGGCTGATGCTGATTGCGCTGCTGGCTATTGTCGTGCTGTCGAAGGTCAGCGCCTGGTCGGTTTCCCACGGCCATGCGTTGATGCAGAAACAGGCCGCATCCGGGCCGCTGTTGCCGCGCAAACGCATTGCACTGGCGCTGGGCGTGGTGGGCGTGCTGCTGTTCGCCAAGTTCACTTATATCGCCTCGATCAGCAATTATTATACTTTTTACCTGGTGCAGCGCTTTCAGCTGCCGCTTGAGCAGGCGCAGTTTTGCCTGTTCGCTTTTCTCATCTCAGTGGCGGTAGGGACCTTTGCTGGCGGGCCGGTGGGCGACCGCATCGGTCGTAAATCGGTGATCTGGATATCCTTTCTCGGCGTGATTCCTTTTGCTCTGATGCTGCCGCACGTTGATCTTTTCTGGACGATCGCCTTCTCCGTGATTATCGGCATTATTCTTTCTTCGGCGTTTGCTGCGCTGGTGGTTTACGCACAGGAGGTGCTGCCAGGTCGAACGGGGATGGTGTCCGGGATTATGTTCGGCACCATGTTTGGCGTGGGCGGCATTGCCGCTGCTGCGTTGGGCAAATTTGCCGATCTGTATGGCATTACCGCTGTTTATCAGGCCTGCGCGTATCTTCCTTTGCTGGGACTGGCAACGCTGCTGATGCCGGAAACGCGAACGGCGCGGCGATGAAACATCATCAATAACGCGAAAACGGGTGTGGGCGCAGTGAGCCGTTAGCGCAAAGGTGAGAAAGGGCGCGAAAACGCCCTGTAATAGCGAAAAATCACTGCCCGGCGCAACCGGGCAGTGATTTGATGTGATGTTATGACAGCGGACTAAGCGTGATCTCCACGCGGCGGTTCTGCGCTTTGCCTTCTTCCGTGCTGTTGGAGGCAATCGGGCTATCTGGTCCCATGCCGCCGGTACGCAGGCGGTTGCTGGCAACGCCCTGCAGAATCAGCGCGCTGGCGACGCTGTCGGCACGCTGCTGAGACAGACGCATATTCAGCGCGCGTGTGCCGGTGCTGTCGGTAAAGCCCACCACGTTCACGGCGGTTTTCGGATACTCTTTCAGTACCATCGCTACGCCAGTCAGCGTTTGCGCGCCTGCCGGTTTCAGCGTGCTGCTGCTGCTGTCGAAGGTAACGTTATTCGGCATATTCAGGATAATGTTGTCACCGTTACGCGTGACGCTAACGCCGGTCCCGCGCATTTTTTCACGCAGTTTGGCTTCCTGCACATCCATGTAGTAACCCAGGCCGCCGCCCAGCGCCGCGCCGGAAGCTGCGCCGATCAGTGCGCCCTTGCCGCGATCTTTCTTCGACGACGAAAGCACGCCGACGCCTGCGCCAACCAGTGCGCCGACACCTGCGCCAATCCCCGACTTACCAGCCTGAGATTCACCGCTGTAAGGGTTAGTGGTACAGCCAGAAAGGGCAATGGTGCCGCTTAACAGCAGCGACAAGGCAACAATATTTTTTTTCATCTTTATATCCTTTAAAAACCAAACAACAAGCGTACCCGCTTTAAGCGGCCATTATGCCGTGTATCACCGCAGAAGATATCCAGGAATTTCCTCAGATTTGTAACCATTCAGCGTAGCTGATTATTGGGATGGCGAAAGCAGCCGGTAAGGTGGTCATTAACCAGCCCGCAGGCCTGCATAAAGGCGTAACAAATGGTCGCGCCAGCGAATTTAAAACCACGCTTTTTCAACGCCTTCGATAGCGCGAGAGACGCTGGCGTCTGAGCAGGAATTGCCGCGCCCTCGGTGAAATGATTGATCTGCGGTTGGTGGCCGACAAACGACCAGATAAAGCGTGAAAAATCTTCACCATTTTCCTGCATCAATAGGTAAGCGCGCGCGTTGGCGACAATGGCATTCAGTTTGGCGCGATGACGGATCAGGCCGCTGTCCTGCATCAGGCGATCAATATCGCTCTCATTCATCTGCGCGACGGCCACGGGATCGAACTGATAAAAGGCGGCGCGATAGTTTTCCCGCTTTTTCAGCACGGTGATCCACGACAGTCCCGCCTGCTGGCCTTCCAGGCAAAGCATTTCAAACAGCCGCGTACTTTGGGTTTGCGCAATGCCCCATTCACTGTCGTGATAGGTTAGATAAAGCGGATCGTTTGAAACCCAGCCACATCGTTGCATCTTTTCTCTCCTTGCGGGTCAGGCTGACTAAGATACCGATCCTGGCACGCCGTAGCGCAGTTTTAACGCATGAAATGAGAAATATGGTGAGTTCGCACGCATATAATCGGCGCGCTAAACTTTTTCAGGGAAATTTCATGTCCGACAATATAAAAACGATTACGGTAAAACTTGCTGCCTTTGTTGGCTGCGCCCTCTTTCTGGCGCTAATGATGGGGTTGATTTTTATTGATGTACACTGGATGAACAACGCGCTGCATGAAACGTCGTTCACCGAAGTCTTTCAGGAGATCGAGCTGGGCGCGATCGCGCTGATGTTCTTTGCCCAGGCGTACCGGCAGGTAAATCTGCGCTACAGCCTGCTGCTGATTGGCGGTTTTTTTACCTGCATGCTGATCCGTGAAATGGATTTTCTGTTTGACCGCGTCCATCACGGTGCCTGGGTCTGGTTCGCGCTGGCGGTGACGCTTATCTGCCTGTGGCGCGCGGCACGGCATCTTCCTGCAACGCTCTCCGGACTGGTGAATTTTCTGCGTCATCCCAGCTGGAACATGATGGCGGCGGGCCTGCTGACCATTTTAATTTTCTCTCGTCTGTTTGGCATGCATGAGCTGTGGGAAACGCTGATGCTCGACGGCTATAACCGCACGGTGAAAAATATGGCGGAAGAGGGCACCGAACTGCTGGGATACAGTTTTTGTCTGCTTGCCAGCCTGCGCTATCTTTGGGATCTCTGCCGCCTGAAACCGGAAAAAACCGGCATCGCCTGGCAGTCTCAGTACTAAGCAACAGGCGATTCCAGGCGCTAAACTTGATAGAATAGCGCCTGTTTTGGCTGCGGTAGCAGCCCGTGACGTTTTGCCTGCAACAGAATCCGGAAATTACCATGTCTGTCAAAATCTTAACCTCAACTGTCATTGGTCTCGACGCGTTTCGCCAGGATCCGATCGGCGCGCTTTCCGCGGCGAATGCCGGTGCGGTTGCCGTGTTCGATAATAATGCGCCAGTGCTGTATGCGGTAACGCCTGACCGGCTGGCACAGCTTCTGGAGCTGGAGGCGGCGGCACGCCAGCCGCAGAGCGATGTAACGCTGGATGAACAGCTCTATAATGATGCGCTGACGCAGCCGGTCTCGGTGCCGATGGGTAAATTTATGATGTATCCGGGCTGGCGACCGGACGCCGATTTTCAGCGTCAGGCCGCCATTTGGGGCATTGCGCTAAGCGGGCCGGTGACCCCAGCCGAGCTGGCCGCCTTCACCACCTGGTGGCAGGCGGACGGACGCGCGTTTCATCATATGCAGTGGCAGCAAAAGCTGGCGCGTAGCGTCCAGCAGAGCCGGGCGGTTAACGGCAGCAGAGCGCAGCGCGATATCAATCAGTTGCCTGAGCCCGATCACACCATCCCTGATGGCTTCCGAGGTGAATAATGAAAACGCCCGCTGAGTTATTTAACCGTCTGCATCGCATGATGCCGGCCCACATCAAGCCGAAGTTCCAGAATGGCGAAGAGCTGCTGGCCTGGAATCAGCAGCAGGGCCTTCAGCGCTCGGAGGCGATTGCGCGTGAAAACCGGGCGATGCGCATGCAGCGAATTCTTGGCCGCTCCGGTATCCGCGAGCTGCATATGAACTGCTCGTTTGATAACTATCGCGTGGAAAACGAAGGGCAGCGCAAAGCGTTGGAGCAGGCGCGCCGCTATGCCGATGAGTTCGATCACAGCATCGCCAGCTTTGTCTTTTCCGGCCGTCCCGGCACCGGTAAAAATCATCTGGCGGCGGCGATTGGCAACCATTTGATCCTGCGCGGCAAAAGCGTGCTGATCGTCACTGTTGCCGACCTGATGTCGATCATTAAAGGCACGTTCAGCGGCGACAGCGGTCGTACGGAAGAGCATCTGCTGCACGATTTCAGTACCGTGGATCTACTGGTTATCGATGAAATCGGTATGCAAACGGAATCACGCTATGAAAAAGTGATTATCAACCAGATTGTCGATCGGCGCTCCTCCTCGAAACGCCCGACCGGTATGCTGACCAACCTCGATCATGGCAATATGGTTAAGCTGCTGGGCGAGCGCGTGATGGATCGTATGCGTCTGGGTCAAAGCCTGTGGGTGAATTTCAGCTGGGATAGCCATCGCGGACGCATTACCGGCAACGAATACTGATTTTGGCGCCTGGGCAGAAATTGCGCAGGCGTTTTTCATTTCTTCCGCGTTGCCTGCTTTTCGTCAAGTATTGTAAACCAGCCCATCACCTGTCAGGCTACCGCTTCGTCTGCGCCCGGCGTCTGCGCCTGAAGTAATATCGCCGGAATGCTTTGCGGCGCTCTCGTCCGTGTCGTCTGTTTCATGATAGTAACTGGGATGATTATGGCTTCACCTGCTGAATCGCGGGCGGAATCGCTGTTGCAGCACCGCTCGTTTGTTGCGTTCTGGCTGGCGCGCACCTGCTCCAGCTTCGGTTTCCAAATGCTGTCGATCATTGTTGGCTGGCAAATTTACGCCATCACCGGCAAAGCTTTCTATCTCGGTTTAATCGGGCTGGTGCAGTTTTTGCCCTCGGTGACGCTGGCGCTGTGGGCGGGCCATATTGCTGACCAGCGCGATCGCCGCCGTATCGTCTTCTTTTCCCAACTGGTTGAATGGCTGGCGATTGTGGCGTTAACGCTGTTAACCCTACTGCATCACAGCGAGGTCTGGACCATTCTGGCGCTGGTGTTTGTGCTGTCGGTGGCGAAAGTTATGGAAGCGCCTGCGATGCAGTCAATGCTGCCCGCGCTGGTGCCGCCGCGTCTGCTGGCCAGGGCGACGGCCGCCAGCGCCGTGGGCGGTCAGGCGGCAATGATTATGGGCCCGGCGCTGGGCGGTTTGCTGTATGTGGCAGGCGCATCGGTGGTTTACATGGCTACCGGCCTGCTCTATTTAATCTCAATTGTTATGGTCAGCCGTTTGCGCTACGAACAGGCTCCGCCGCCGCGTACGCCTGCCACGCTCTCTACCCTGTTTGCTGGCGTACGCTTTATTCGTGAGCGGCCCGATGTGCTGGGCGTTATCTCGCTGGATCTTTTTGCCGTACTGCTGGGCGGCGCGACCGCGCTGTTGCCTATTTATGCGCATGATATCTTGCATACCGGCCCGCTTGGGTTAGGGCTGCTGCGTGCCGCGCCTGCGGTTGGCGCGCTGCTGGTCGGATTCTGGCTCAGCCGTCACTCGCTGGAGCGTCACGTTGGCATGATTATGTTTATCTGTGTGGCGGGCTTTGGCGCGGCGACGCTGGTTTTCGCGCTCTCCAGCTGGTTTTGGCTCTCGATGCTGGCGCTGTTCGCTACCGGCGGCTTCGATATGGTCAGCATGGTGATTCGTGGTGCGCTGGTGCAGCTCGATACGCCAGATGAGATGCGCGGACGCGTAAATGCGGTGAATTCGATATTTATCAATACCTCTAACCAGCTGGGCGAATTTGAATCGGGCATGCTGGCCGCCTGGCTTGGCGTGGTGCCCGCTGCGGCAATTGGCGGTATCGGTACGCTGGTGGTTGTGGGTTTATGGATGCGCTGGTTCCCCACGCTGCGCCGTCGTCAACGTCTTGAAAATGAGGCAGTTTAATGATTGTTCGTCCTTATCAGCATTGGTTTTTCCGTCTGTTTGTCTGGCATGGTTCGGTGCTGCCGGATATTTTGTTCCGGCTGAGCCTGAACCTGATAATGTCCGTTATCGCTGTTATCTGCTTTCACTGGTATGAGCGTATCGGTCTACATTTAACCACCGCGCCTTTTAGCCTGTTGGGCATCGCTATCGCTATCTTTCTCGGTTTTCGCAATAACGCCAGCTATGCACGTTATACCGAGGCGCGCCAGCTGTGGGGGGCGCTGCTGATTACCCAACGATCTCTGCTGCGTCAGGTAAAGAGCGTGTTAAACGATGAGCAGCAAATTCTGCTGTTCAGCCAGTTGCTGATCGCTTTTGCCTGGAGCATGAAGCATCAACTGCGCCATACCAGCCCGCAGGCTGATTTACGCCGCCTGTTGCCTGAGCCTTATTTATCGCAGGTAGAAGCCAGCCCACAACCCACTAACCGGTTGCTGTTGTGTATGGGCCACTGGCTGGGCGAACAGCGTCGCGCCGGACATCTCAGCGATCTGCTTTACACCAGTATCGATGCGAATCTCAACCGACTGTCGGACGTGCTGGGCGGCTGCGATCGTATCGCCAATACGCCGATTCCTTTTGCCTATACGCTGATTCTTCATCGCACGGTTTACCTTTTTTGTACGCTGTTGCCGTTTGCGCTGGTGGCCGATCTACATTATCTGACGCCGCTGGTTTCGGTGTTTATCTCCTACACCTTCTTGTCGCTGGAATCGCTGGCGGAAGAGCTGGAAGATCCCTTTGGCAGCTCAGCGAACGATCTACCGCTTAGCGCCCTGTGTAACGGTATTGAAATTATTTTGTGTGAAATGCTCGACCGGCCGGGGCCGGAAAAAATGCGCCCGGATCTTAACTGCGTGCTGACCTGATCTGGCCGGGCCGTTGGTTATCTCGCCGACGGCCCGTGCAACCAGGCCTCATCAACAGCCAGGCGGATTGCCATCTTTGCTGATAACAGCATAATTGTTCAGCGAAATAATTAAACTGAGTTAACGATATCGCCTGCCAGCCGCATTCTGTGGCTTTACCGCTTCAGCCGTTGACAGCGCAACGTTGCGAACATATCCCTTTCTTGTTTTCGATCAATTTTCCTGCGTCTTGTTAGTAAATTCACTAAAGCGTGTCTTAACCATGTCGATAACCCCACTATCGTCCAGTGTTCTTCATACAAAGGTGAGTTATGAGCGGTTTGGCGGCGTTAATAGCAGGGTTTAATAACTGGAGTGTCGGTAAAAAACTGACGTCCGGTTTCATTTTGGTGCTGTTGATCATGGTGGGAATTGCCGGAGCGGGTATTAAAGGCTTCGCTAATATCCAGACTGATGCGCAGAAACAGCAAATTGTCGTCAACATGGTACAGGCGCTTAACCAGGCTCGCCTTAACCGTACGCTTTATCAATATACCGGCGAGAGCCGTTATGGTGATGAGAATGCGCAGGCGTTACAGCAGTTGCAGCAGCTGGGTCAGTCCCTTTACCAGTTCAGCTGGCATTCCGCAGGCAAAGAGAAGCTGGATACGGTAAAGCAGGCAACAGACCATTACCTTGCGCAGCGAAAAACGTTTGTTGCCGCGCTTAATCAGCGTAGCGCGCTGTTAAAAGAGATGAACATCAGTACGCTGGCCGACTATAGCCATCGCAGCGAAGCGTTAAGCAACCAGGTGAGTTCCGATGCGGGCATCGTGCTGGCGGCTTCCCGTCTGGACGGCGCAATCCAGCATGCGCTCAAAGCCTGGCCTGACTTTGTGGCTAAGCCGGATGAGGCGCACAAAGCGAATATCGTGAACAAGCTCAGCGTGGTAACCGAGCGCGCCGAGCTGCTAAATAATCTTCAGTCAGGCGGTGAAGCTGGCTGGATAGCGGCATTAAAGCTGGATACGGCACGTCTGAATGCTTCACTGAATAATTATCAGACGACGTTTGCTCATCAAGACGGTGAATCTAAAGCCTTGACCGCTTCAGCTGGAAAACTGAATGAGGCGGTGAAAAAACTCTACGAGACGCAGATGGTGAGCGTAACCGATACTATCACGCAGGCCAATGTCATTATGTACAGCTCCACGCTGCTGGGCGTGCTGGCGGGCCTGATTATTGCCTGGAGAATCACCCGTAATATTACGCAGCCGCTGCGTGAAACGCTGCAGGTAGCGAATCAAATTGCTGCGGGCGATCTGACTGCGCATATCGATACGCAGCGCGGCGATGAGCCAGGCCTGCTGATGCAGGCGGTGGGAAGAATGAACCAAAACCTGAAAGAGATTATTGTTCAGGTGCGTGAGGGCGTCGATAACGTGGCGCGCGCCTCAGCGGAAATTGCCGCCGGAAATATCGATCTCTCTTCACGTACTGAGCAGCAATCCGCTGCCGTAGTGGAAACGGCGGCCAGTATGGAACAGCTGACCTCGACCGTGAAACAGAACGCGGAGAATGCGCATCAGGCCAGCAGCCTGGCGCAGGAAGCCTCGCTGAACGCCGGGCGCGGCGGCAAGATCGTGCAGGACGTGGTGGTGACCATGGAAGAGATTAGCACCAGCTCCCGCAAAATCGCTGACATCATTAGCGTAATTAACGGCATCGCTTTCCAGACCAATATCCTGGCGCTGAACGCGGCGGTAGAAGCGGCGCGTGCCGGTGAGCAGGGCCGCGGTTTCGCCGTGGTGGCAGGTGAAGTACGCAACCTGGCGCAGCGTAGCGCAACGGCAGCGCGTGAAATTGAAACGCTGATTAGCCAGGCCGGTGACAAGGTGAATAATGGTTCACGTCTGGTGAGCAGCGCCGGTCAGGCGATGGAAGATATTGTACGCTCAGTCTCACAGGTCAGCAGCATCATGCATGAAATCGCGCACGCTTCCGAAGAGCAAAGCAGGGGGATTCTGCAAATCGGTCAGGCAATGACGGAAATGGACACCACGACGCAGCAAAACGCCGCGCTGGTGGAAGAGTCTTCTGCCGCGGCCTCATCGCTGGAAGAGCAGGCGAAGCAGCTAGAACAGACGGTAGCGGTGTTCAAAACGGCGGCGCAAAGCCAGGCGACGCGCAGCGTAGCGGCACAGGCGCCACGTTATGTCGCTGCTCCGAAAGCGCAGATCGCGCCTGCGGCAGCGGGCGGTTGGGAACAGTTCTGACAGCAGGCTCCGCCCACGGGCGGAGCCTTTCTTTACTTTCCGGTCATCAAAACGATTAGCCGTTAGCCACCGCTTTTGCCAGCGCATCTGGCTGCATGGGCGATACGGCCTGTACCAGCGATTCGCGGGTAATTTCCGCAATCGAACGCGCGCCGGTTAAGGTCATCGCCACGCGCATCTCTTTTTCCACCAGATTCAGCAAGTTGGTGACACCCGCTTCGCCCGCTGCGGCCAGCGCATAGAGAAACGCCCTGCCCAGCAGAACCGTGTCGGCGCCCAGCGCAATCATGCGCACCACATCCAGCCCGCTGCGCACGCCGCCATCGGCCAAAATCGCCAGCTCGCCTTTCACCGCATCGGCAATGGCCGGCAACGCCCGTGCCGAAGAGAGTACGCCATCCAGCTGACGCCCGCCGTGGTTAGAAACCACAATGCCATCCGCGCCAAAGCGCACCGCATCACGCGCATCTTCAGGATCAAGAATGCCTTTAATCACCATCGGGCCTTTCCAGAAATCACGAATCCACTCCAGATCGCGCCACGAAATTGACGGGTCAAAATTGTTGCCCAGCCAGCCAATATAATCTTCCAGCTTGGTCGGCTCGCCGCGGTAGGCGGAGATATTCCCCAGATCGTGCGGGCGACCCTGTATCCCCACATCCCACGCCCATTGCGGGTAGAGCGCCGACTGAACATAACGCCGGATAGCTGCGTTTGGACCGCTCATGCCGGAATGGGCATCGCGGTAGCGCGCGCCCGGCACCGGCATATCTACGGTAAAGACCAGAGTGGTACAGCCCGCCGCCTGCGCCCGCTCCAGCGCGTTGCGCATAAAACCGCGATCGCGCAGGACATAAAGCTGAAACCACATCGGACGCTGAATCGCCGGTGCGACCTCTTCTATCGGACAGAGTGAAACGGTGGATAGCGTAAAGGGAATGCCTTTTTTATCAGCGGCTCTGGCCGCCTGCACTTCGCCCCGCCGCGCATACATGCCGCACAGGCCAACCGGCGCCAGCGCTACCGGCATCGACAGCGTTTCGCCAAATAGCTGGGTCTCCAGGCTTAGCGAGGACATATTGCGCAGAATGCGCTGGCGCAGGGCGATTTGCGCCAGGTCTTCGCTGTTGCGACGCATGGTGTATTCGTCATAGGCGCCGCCGTCAGCGTAATGAAACAGAAAAGGCGGTACTTTCGCTTTGGCTGCGGCACGGTAATCTTTTGCTGATGAGATAATCACGGTTGTCCTCACTTACTGTCCGGAATGCGCATACTGCGCGCGCGTCGTGCCTCTTCTTCATGCAGGTTACGCATGGTGGCATCGACAAACTCAAGGTGATGGATAGTTACGCTGCGCGCGCGGTCGGCGTCGCCTGCCACAATGGCCTGGCACATCGCCTCATGCTGCACTGCCAGCTGGCGGAAAATTTCGGGTGCGGTGTACATGCGTTGGCGGCTCTGCATCACTGATGACTGCAGCACATCAAACAGGCCACGCATCGCCTGTAATAGCACCAGATTATGTGACGCTTCTGCGATCGCCAGATGAAAACGGACGTCGGAATGAGCCGCCAGATCGGGATCGTCGCGGTCGCTGACTTGCTGCATCATTTGGCAGCAGCGCTGAATATGCGCTTTCTCTTCCGGCGTGGCGCGCCGTGCGGCATGCCACGCGGTACTCGATTCAATCGCTATGCGCGCTTCCAGCACGTCATAGCGATAACCCGGATCGTCAGCCAATAGCGTACTGAGCGGCATAACCAGACGGGTTGACGACCAGTTATCGTGCGGCGCAGCGACAAAATTCCCGCCGCCACGCCGGCTCATCAGCACGCCTTCGCTAATCAATTTCTGTAGCCCTTCGCGCAGCGAAGAGCGCGAAACGGCCAGCAGCTGCGCCAGCTGGCGCTCTGCGGGCAGCCGCGCGCCGGGTTGCAGCTGCTGTTCGGCGATAAACTGACGCAGCTGCTCCGCCAGCCGATCGGCCAGTCTTATTTCATCCGGCATCAGGGAATCATCCACGGGAAAACCCAGGCTTGCAGTGAGGTAATCACCCCGATGATGCAGGTGAAAATCAGGCTGTGTTTAACGGTAAAGCGGAACAGATCGGCCTCTTTACCCACCAGACCCACCGCCGCACAGGCGATCGCGATCGACTGCGGCGAAATCATTTTCCCGGTTACGCCGCCGGTGGTATTGGCGGCAACCAGCAGTACCTCCGGTACGCCAATCTGTTGCGCCGTTGTCGCCTGCAGCGCGGCAAACAGCGCGTTGGATGAGGTATCAGAACCGGTAAGAAACACTCCAAGCCAGCCAAGAAAAGGTGAAAAGAAGGTAAATGCGTTGCCGGTATGGGCCAGCGCCAGCGCCAGGGTGGTAGAAAGCCCTGAATAGTTGGAGATAAACGCAAAAGCCAGCACCGCGCCGATGGAATAGATCGGCAGCGCCAGTTCGCGCAGCGTTTCTGTAAAGGCGCTCACCGCTTGAGCAGGGCGCATACGTAGCCACACAATCGACAGCAGCGCTGCGATGAAAATCGCCGTGCCGGTGGCGGAAAGCCAGTCGAGTTTATAAATCGCGGCATAAGGCGTGGCGGCGGCGACAACCGGCGGCATCTTAATCACCTGCTGATCGAGGAACGGCACCGCCCAGGTAAAGACCCAGTGATAAAATGCGCCGCCGGTTGCGAACAACGCTTTAAACGGCGGGATGCTCCACAGCGTGACGGTAATGGTTAAAAACAGGAACGGCATCCAGGCGCGGGTGATTTGTGCCGCGCTATAGCGGGTTGCGCTGCGCGCGCTGGCCGTCTCGTTTTCCTGCTTATCAAAACGGAAGATACGTACCGGTTTCCAGACGCGTAAAAACAGCGTCAGGCAGAGCAGGGAGACCAGCGCGGAAATCACATCCGGCAACTCCGGGCCAAGGTAGTTAGAGGTCAGAAACTGGGCGATAGCAAAAGAGCCGCCCGACACCAGCACCGCAGGCCAGGTCTCTTTCACGCCGCGCCAGCCATCCATAATCGCCATCACCCAAAACAGCACAATCATGGTCAGCAACGGCAGCTGACGACCAGCCATCTGACTAATTTCCATCGCATCGATGCCGGTAACCTGTCCAGCGACGATAATGGGAATACCCATGGCACCGAAGGCAACCGGCGCGGTGTTAACAATCAGGCACAGCCCAGCGGCATAAACCGGCTTAAAGCCCAGCCCAACCAGCAGTGCGGCGGTAATCGCCACCGGCGCGCCAAAGCCTGCGGCCCCCTCCAGAAAAGATCCAAAAGCGAAGCCGACGATCAACATCTGTAGCCGTTGATCTTCGGTTATCGACAGAATGGAGTTACGGATAATTTCAAACTGACCGGTTTTCACCGTGATTTTATAAACAAAAACGGCAGCAACAATAATCCAGGCGATGGGCCAGAGACCGTAAAGAAAGCCGTAAACGGCCGACGCCAGCGCCTGGTCGATCGGCATGCGATAAAACAGCAGAGCGACGGCCAGCGCAATCAACACGGTAATGGTGCCGGCGACATAACCTTTCAGCCGCAGCCGCGTCAGGGCGAAAAAGAAAAACAGAATAGGGAGCGCGGCAATCAGGCTTGATAGCCAAATATTATCCAGCGGATCGTAGAGTTGCTGCCATGTTTGCATGCTTACTGTTCTCCTGAGCATAACGCCCTGTTACCGGACGCGGCGGAGATCGGTACCGCAGCCTGACTATGCGCAGCGCTGCATAGCATTATGCTGGTCCGACCAAAATCGACGGGGATGTTAAATTATTGTTCGTCCGATGTTGAACAGAATGCAACCTTTGCTTAATGCTTTAATTTAATGCTGCAAGAAGAGTCACAAACAAGCGATTTTGGTAGGACCAATTTATCGGATTACGCAAAAAGGCGGGATTTTTTGGTTAGGTAAACGGTAATGTTTAGGTAGCAAAAAAAAGCTTTCTGTTCAGAAAGCTGGCAAATCGCACAAGAAGTTACGTAGTTTTATATAGTAATATTGTAAGCGCGAGCGTTTCCGTTATTGTCGGATTGTCCACCTGCGGTATAGAGGCCTGGCGAAACGGCAGAGTTATTTATTACCTTGCTCAGGGCTTGTACTTTTTGCATGTGGATATCAAGCAGATGACCAGCTTGCAGGTTCATATCACGCGCTTTTTGGGTGGACTCCAGTATTCTGCTCCAACTGTTTGCCAGCGTGGGCTGTTGCGTATAAGGCGCAATCAGCTGCAGGTTTTTTTCGGTTAATTTTCTTTGTTCATCATGCCACGCGAGCGTAGATAAATGACGGCTTTTAATATCAGAGAGCTGTTGCAACGCAACAGCATTCACCTGCCCATGACTTAAATGCTTAATTTCTTCTGTCAGCACCACTTCCAGTTCATTAAGCGTTTCCTGCATTTTGTTTAGCGTCGTTTGTAGATTTTTCATTGGTGATTCTTTTACCGATCGTCGAGAATATTTTGCAGCAGTGACTGCGCGATTTTTTCATAATCCATTGTTAGCTCACCATTACGGATGGCATCTTTGATTTTCTCGACGCGTTCAACATCGATATCCTGTGCGTCATCAAATTTTATCTGCTGTGTTAATGCGCTGAGTTTAACATCTGTGCCTTTCTCGGGGGGGGTTTGCTCTTTCGCTGTGCTGTTAGCCAGATTCCGCTGCGTGAATTTTACTTCTTGCTGGATATGGGCTGGCGTAACAGGTTGCGTCTTCAGCGTATGGTTTATGCTCATATTTTCTCCGAAACCTGAATGTTTACCTTTCACATTACTAACAATATCGGTGTTTTCTCGGATAGCTAAAGACGAGATTACAAATTTATCCGCACACTGCCATCACTATTAACGCTGCCGGTTACCAGCTGACCGCTTTTCATCCGCACCCGAATGGCGTCGTTGATGGCTGCATTATCCAGCGCCTTACCTCTGCTTCTGATATGAAAACCGCTACCGTGAGCAATAATATCGATCTCTTCACCTCGGTTAATACGCCACTTTTTACGTAGCTGATTCTGCGTGAGTGGCTGGCCGGTGCGCAGGGGACGCGTTAAGACCGCGCCACGGAAATCGTTGGGATTCATAACCACGCCGGAGGGCAGATTTGCTAACGATCCGCTGCGTTGCACCACATCATTGGGGCTGAGTACGCTGCCGGTTTTCAACTCTCTTGCGGCTACCCACCAGCTTCCTTGCGCTTCGATGCGCACCTGCAAAAAATGTTTTTTATTACCGCACTGTGCAACCACCGTGCGGTTACCGGAGAGACGCGGATTGCCACTCATTGAGAGCTGTGGATCGGTACACAGCGACGCGAGTTTATCTTCTGGCGTTAATAAAATCACATGGCGTTTGATATTGTCCGTTATATTTTCGTCAGCGCCGTTTAATAATGCGTTAATTTTTCCTGTTAGCATGGTGTTATCAGCCTGTGCCACCAGCGAAAATAAAATTAATAGCGTGCTTTGCCATATTTTTCGTAATTTATTCATGCGCAGCCAGGCCGATGGATGATTAGGATTAAGGTGATTTACTTGTTTAGCATTAGGTCAGTGTAACGCTATCCTGAAGTAAGTTAATGGCCTAAATAACGTCAATTCTGTTGCTTATTAAAAACATTATACTGAATTTGTTGGGTAGCTCATGAAATGGATGGAGATTCGTCCCGTTTTTGCGGTATAGATTATTTCCAATTCAAATTATAGTCTCTGCGTTAATGTTTATGTAGCAAATCAATAAGGTCGTTCTTCCATGATGGATAAACTCGATAAGGCATTAAATTTTCAGCAGGAAGCATTAAATTTACTGACCCGCAGGCAGGATATTTTAGCGTCGAATATCGCTAATGCTGATACGCCGGGTTATTTAGCCAGGGACATCGATTTTTCACAGGAACTTAAGAAGGCCGTGGTGCAAGGTCGTCGCCAGACGCAATCTTTAACGCTTAATCTGACAGAAAAACGACATATTCCGGCAGCCGCGCCCGCGCATCATCGGAACGAATTATTATATCGTATTCCCGATCAACCCAGCGCGGACGGTAATACGGTTGATATGAATCGTGAACGCGTTAATTTCGCGGATAACAATGTGAAGTATCAGACCAGCCTAACCCTTCTCGGATCGCAAATTAAAGGAATGATGGGCGTCATTCAGGGATAATTTTTATGTCTTTATTCAGCATTTTTGATATTTCAGGCTCTGCCATGGCGGCGCAGTCAAAAAGAATGAACGTCAGCGCCAGTAATATGGCCAATGCCGAAAGCGTGGCTGGCCCGGATGGCAAGCCTTATCGCGCGCGCCAGGTGGTTTTTCACGTTGATCGCGCGCCCGGTCAGGAAATTGGCGGCGTTAAAGTCAGCGGCGTGATTGAGAGCGATGCGCCGGATCGTCTGGTCTATGAACCAGGCAACCCGCTGGCGGATGCCAAAGGCTACCTGCATATGCCGAACGTCAACGTGGTGGGCGAAATGGTCAATACCATTTCCGCTTCGCGGAGCTATCAGGCCAATGTGGAAGTGATGAACACGGCCAAAACGATGATGCTTAAAACGCTAACGTTGGGTCAATAAGGAGAGTTGAAATGGCCGTTTCACCGGTAACCAGTACCAATGCCGTCCCCACCAGTAGCAATGGTTCCAGCATCGAAGAAATTACCAATAACTTTATGAACCTTCTCGTTGCGCAGATGCAGAACCAGGATCCCACCAATCCCATGGATAACAATCAGCTGACGTCGCTGATGGCGCAGTTTAACACCGCCGCTGGTGTCCAGCAGCTGAATGGTACGGTAGGGCGTGTCAACGACATGGTCATTAGCATGCAGCAGATGAATGCGGCTCAGTGGGTAGGGCGCACTATCTATATTGAAGGAGAGAGTAAGGTTACTTCTGCGAAAGATGGCTTTGCTTTTTCTGTCAGCAACGATGTGGATAAAGTCAGCGTGGTATTAACTGACAAGGCAGGTAATAGCTATACCGCTGATTTAAAAGATGTTGATGCGGGCATGCATAAATTAACTTTTGAAGACTTAAGCGGTTTCCAGCCCGCCGAGCCAGGCTTTGATAACGGTGAAACCTACAAGGTGACCTTTACCGCTGTCAATCAGGATGGTTCTGCGCCGGCAATCGCCTCGTTAAAATCTGCCAAAGTGGAAGGCGTCTCTTTTGGTATGGCTAGCGGGGCGGTATTGCAGCTGGGGCTGGATGGCACCACTACTTTGA
The DNA here is from genome assembly GCF_031457955.1 of Mixta sp. BE291. Classification (NCBI taxonomy): domain Bacteria; kingdom Pseudomonadati; phylum Pseudomonadota; class Gammaproteobacteria; order Enterobacterales; family Erwiniaceae; genus Mixta; species Mixta sp. BE291. Next base: position 135,971 of record NZ_JAVDXN010000004.1, read on the forward strand.
ACAAAATTTATTCGATTGAGTAACGTCGATTTTAGCGTTGAATGTTAGCGACCAGGAAGGTTACGTATGAGTTTTTCACAGGGTCTTAGCGGACTGAATGCGGCTTCACAAGCATTGGATGTTGTGGGTAATAACATTGCCAACTCCCAAACGATTGGTTTCAAATCTGGCTCTATTGCATTTGCTGATGTTTTTGCCGGTTCGCAAATCGGCATGGGCGTCCAGGTTTCCGGCGTCAGGCAAAATTTTAGCGACGGCGTATTAGGTCAGGGCACGGGTAGCCTGGATATGGGTATCCAGGGCAACGGCTTTTTCCGTATGTTGAGCCCGGCGGGGCAGGTATTTTACAGCCGTAACGGGCAGTTTAAAACCAATGAAAATGGTTATATTATCAACGATACGGGTTTACAGCTTACCGGCTATCAGGCCAGCGGAACGCCACCCATCATTCAACCGGGCGCGCCAGTCGGTCCGATCCAAATCCCTACCAGTCAAATGCCGGCTCGCGCCTCTGATAGCGGCACGATGAAAGGGAACCTCGATTCCGGCGCAGAAGTCATCAATCCGACGCTCACCTTCGATCCGAAAGACAGCAACAGCTACAATTCAGTGAGTCAGGTTGATGCTTACGACAGCCTGGGTAATCGCCATACCGTTAACGTTTACTTCGTTAAAACTGCTGATAATAAATGGAAGATCTATACCAACGATACCACAGCACCTTCATTAAATGGTGCGGGGCAACCACAGTATCAGGAGCTGGATATTGACTTCGACAGCGCAGGTCAGCTCACCACTACACCCGCCAGAGTAGCGATTAATGGTGCCGCCTATAACGGCGCAGAAGCGCTGCAATTCGAGTTAGATCTGACCGGTATGACACAACAGGCTACCGAAACCGCGATGGAAAGCCCAAGCACCACCGGCTACCCGCCGGGCTCGATGAACGGTTTTACCGTGGGCGATAGTGGTGAAATTATCGCCTCTTACAGCAACGGACAGCGACAGCTACTGGGTCAGGTGGTGCTGGCAAACTTCACCAATGCGGGTGGTCTGGCTTCCAGCGGTAATAACGCCTGGACCGAAACCCCAGCATCCGGGCAGCCGGTCGTGGGTATCGCCGGAAGCGGCAACCTGGGCAATCTGTACGGTAATAAGCTTGAAGCATCCAATGTCGATCTCAGTCAGCAAATGGTCAGTATGATCATTTACCAGCGTAACTATCAGTCTAATTCACAGACAATTAAAACCCAGTCTGAGCTGTTACAGACGCTGGTAAACCTGGGCTAATGGCGGGCTGACATGGATCGTGCAATTTATACTGCAATGGGCGCGGCAAATGCCGCGCTAAATCGCCAGGCGGTGACGGCCAACAACCTGGCGAATGTTTCTACCAACGGCTTCCGTGCTCAGCTAACGGCTTATCGCGCGGTGCCGGTTAACGGCCCTGGTGAGGCAACGCGTGTACTGGTCACCGAATCCACCCCCTATAACGACTATACCATGGGGTCAGTTAACCACACCGGCCGCAGCCTGGACGTGGCGATGCCGCAAAACGGTTGGTTAGCGGTTCAGCTTCCGGGCGGCGAAGAAGCCTATACACGCGACGGTAATATTGAAGTTGACAGTGAAGGCCAGCTACGGGTGAAAGGTTACCCATTAATGGGTGACGGCGGGCCGATTGAGATCCCGCCGCAGGCGCAGGTCACCATTGCGCCGGATGGCTCGATTACCGCTTTAGGCGCGGGTGACGAGCCGACGGCGCTGGCGCTGATTGGGCGTCTGAAGATGGTGACGGCGCAGCCTTATCTGCTGCGTCACGGTGATGATAGCTTGTTTCATGTAGATCCCACTGCTGGGCAAAACCCGGTATTGCCCGCCGATCCCGCACTGAGGCTGATGCCCGGCGCGCTTGAAAGCAGCAATGTTAGCCCGGTAAACGCGATGGTAGATATGATCGCCACAGCGCGCGGTTTTGATATGCAAATGAAAGTGATTTCAGCTGTGGATGAGAACGAGAAAAACGCCAATCAACTACTTAGCATAAGTTAATAACGGCAAGGAGAAGCCTGAGATGATGCATGCCCTATGGATAGCTAAAACCGGTCTGGAAGCGCAGCAGACCAATATGGATGTGATTACCAACAACCTGGCCAACGTCAGTACCAACGGCTTTAAGCGCCAGCGCGCGGTGTTTGAAGATTTACTGTATCAAACGCTGCGTCAACCGGGCGCGCAGTCTTCAGAGCAGACAACCATTCCTTCCGGTTTACAAATCGGCACCGGCGTACGCCCGGTGGCGACGGAACGTATTCACAGTCAGGGCGGCCTGACGCAAACCAGTAACGCTAAAGATGTCGCCATCAGTGGACAGGGCTTCTTTCAGGTGTTGCTGCCGGATGGCACCACGGCTTATACCCGTGACGGCGCTTTTCAGATCGATCAAAACGGGCAGCTGGTTACCGCTAATGGCTACCCCATTCAGCCAGCCATTACCTTGCCGCAGGATGCCGGTACGCTAACCGTGGGCAGTGACGGCCTGGTCAGCGTAACCCAGGCGGGGCAAACCGCGCCTCAGCAGATAGGGCAGCTAACGCTCGCCACCTTTATCAATGATTCCGGGCTGGAGAGCATTGGCGAAAATCTATATCGCGAAACGCAATCTTCCGGCGCGCCGAATGAATCCACGCCAGGCATGAACGGGGCGGGTGCATTGAAACAGGGCTATGTGGAAACGTCCAACGTCAATGTGGCGGAAGAGTTGGTCAATATGATCCAGACGCAGCGCGCCTATGAGATCAACAGCAAAGCGGTGACCACATCCGATCAAATGCTACAGCGCCTGACGCAGCTCTGACGGTAACCAGACCTGGGCTGCTGCCCTTTTCATCTGCTTTTACGTAGTGAATATCATGATAAATCCGCCTGACTTTGCGCCGCCCGGGGCGCATCAACATGCCGCTCGCCGTGCTGCTTTTCTCCGTTTAGCCCGTTTGCCTATGCTATTGACCCTCGGCACCGTGCTGGCAGGCTGCGCTGATATAACACACAAACCTCTGGTGGACGGGGTAACCAGCGCCAGCCCAATGCAGACCATGCCCGGTACGGCAAATGGTTCGATATTTCATACCGGACAGACAATGAACTATGGCTACCAGCCGCTATTTGAAGATCGCCGTCCACGCAACATCGGCGATACCCTGACCATTCTGCTTAAAGAAAATGTCAGCGCCAGCAAAAGCTCTTCGGCTAACGCCTCGAAAGATGGCTCTGCCGGCCTGGGCTTTAGCGCAATGCCGCGTTTTATCAGCGGATTATTTGGCGGTGACAGGGCGGAAACGGCGATTGAAGGCAGCAATGAATTTAACGGTAAAGGCGGGGCCGCCGCCCGAAATGCCTTTAGCGGCACCATTACCGTTACCGTGCGTCAGGTACTGGAAAACGGCAACCTGATGGTGGTCGGTGAAAAACAGATCGCCATTAATCAGGGCACGGAATTTATCCGTTTTTCCGGCGTAGTGAACCCTCGCACAATCAGCGGCAGCAATACCGTGGTCTCCTCGCAGGTAGCTGACGCGCGCATTGAATATGTCGGCAGCGGCTATATCAATGAGGCGCAACAAATGGGTTGGCTGCAACGTTTGTTCCTTAACTTTTCTCCTTTTTAACAGGCTGATTATGAGAATGTCACCTTCCCTTTTCTGTCTGCATGGGCTCTGTCTCAGCCTGGCCCTGCTGATGATGCCGTCCGGCTATGCTGAGCGAATTCGGGATTTAACTACGCTACAGGGCGTACGCAGCAATTCATTGCTTGGCTATGGTCTGGTTGTCGGGCTGGATGGCACCGGCGACCAGACCATGCAAACGCCGTTTACCACGCAGAGCCTTAACAACATGCTGTCACAGTTGGGCATTACCGTGCCAAGCGGCACCAATATGCAGCTGAAGAATGTGGCGGCGGTAATGGTTACTGCGGATCTGCCGCCGTTTGCCCGCGCCGGTGAAAAAATCGACGTGGTCGTTTCCTCGATGGGTAACGCAAAAAGCTTACGTGGCGGCACCTTGCTGATGACGCCGTTGAAAGGCGTCGATAACCAGATTTATGCGCTGGCTCAGGGCAACCTGTTGGTTTCCGGCGCGGGGGCGCAAGGCGGCGGTAGCCAGGTACAGGTTAACCAGCTCAACGGCGCGCGTATCAGCGATGGCGCAACTGTTGAGCGTGAAGTGCCAACGCAATTTGGTCTGGAAAATGTGCTAAGGCTGCAGCTCAAAGAAGATGATTTTACGCTGGCCCAGCGTATCAGCGATGAAATCAACCATCGCTACGGCGGGGGAATTGCGATGGCAGAAAACGCGCGCGTCATCAAGCTGTTCGCGCCCAAAGACGCCGCAGAGAAAGTCCGCTTTATCTCACGCATTCAAAACCTTTCCGTAAAAACCGGTCCCCGCGAAGCACGGATTGTGGTTAATTCACGCACCGGCTCTGTCGTGATCAATCGTCACGTTACGCTTGAAGCCTGCGCCGTCGCGCAGGGCGATTTGACGGTAGAAATAGCCAACAATAATCAGGTCAGCCAGCCGGATACGCCACTGGCCGGAGGCGAAACAGTTGTGGTGCCGAATACACAAGTTTCACTGCGTGAGCAGAGCGGCGCGTTGCAGAAAGTTAATACCAGTGCCGACCTGAACGCGGTAATTCGCGCGTTAAACGGACTGGGCGCTACGCCAAACGATCTGATGTCGATTCTGCAGGCGATGAAAAGCGCGGGTTGCCTGCGCGCACAGCTGGAGATTAACTGATGAAAAGCAGCTCTTTTATTCAGGGAGCCGCTTTTGACGCGGGCTCTCTGAACACCTTAAAACGACTGGCGAAACAGGATGCGCAGCGCGGCTTACAGGGCGCAGCACAGCAGATGGAAGGGTTGTTCGTTCAGATGATGCTGAAGAGTATGCGTGCGGCCAGCTTTAAAGACGGGTTGTTTAACTCGCAGCAGTCAGAGATGTTTACCGCCATGTATGACCAGCAGCTGGCGCAGGATATGGCGGCGCAGGGGAAATTAGGGCTGGCCGACGCTATGGTACAGCAGCTGGGCGGTGCCCCAACGGCTGCCACGGGCGGAACGCCGTCCACCTTTTCTTCACGTCAGCTTCCCACCGGTCGCATCGCCTTTCCGGCACCGTCGGCAACCATGGCCATTGCAGGCAAGCAACCACAACCGCTCGCATCGGGAGGCGGATTTGTTTCACGCCTGTTAGCGCCTGCGGTAGAGGTTTCACGTCAAACGGGGATTCCGCATCAATTAATCATTGCACAGGCCGCGCTTGAGTCGGGATGGGGGGAAAAAGAAATACGGCAGGAAAATGGCCAGCCAAGTTATAACCTGTTTGGTGTGAAAGCGACGCCGGGCTGGAAGGGTGAAACAGCGGAAATAACCACAACAGAATATATCAACGGTGTGGCGAAAAAAGTAAAAGCGGCGTTTCGTGTTTATCAATCTTATAGTGATGCGCTAAAGGATTATGGCGAGACGCTGGTAAACAATTCACGCTATCAAAATGTGATATCAGCGAAAACGCCGGAACAGGCGGCAAAAGCGTTGCAAGATGGCGGCTATGCAACCGATCCACAATATGCGAAAAAATTGATCGGTATCATGCAACAAATTAAAAATAACCTTACACAAGCGGCAAGCGCTTACAAAGTTGATCTGTCGTCAATATTTTAGCGACAGTAATTTTAGTTAATTTAATTCACGCCGATAGATATATAAGGCTCTATTTATTCTGTTTTTTCTCAGAAATTTCACACATATAGAAAACGGGTGATTTATGAATCTTATGCATCTGGCACAAAGCGGTTTGAGTGCTGCCCAGGCATCATTAAATGTTGTAGGCAACAACATTAACAACCTTTATACGGTGGGCTATAGCCGCCAAAGTATTGTTCTGGGGGAAGCCGGTGGTAAAACAACGAGCTACGGTTTTTTTGGTTATGGTGTACAGGTAAATGATGTAAACCGCGCCTATGACGCTTTTATTAATAATCAGTTGCGCAGTGCGCAGACTACCTATAGCGGTCTCGACAGCCGCTATGAACAGCTCAAGCAGATCGACGATATGCTGGGCGACAACAGTAATAATGTTTCCTCTTCACTGAATAATATTTTTGGCGCGCTGGAAAAAATAAGCAGCGATCCAGTGAGCATGGCTGCCAGACAGGAAGCGATGTCGCAATTTAAATCGACCGCTTATCAGTTCCAAACCAGCGCCCGTACGCTTAGCGGACTGGAAAAGAGCACGAATACCCAAATTAAGCAGGCTGTAAATGATATTAACGCCTGTACCGCAGAGCTGGCTACGGTTAATGCGGCGCTCTATAAAACCCATGCACAGACCGGTGGCAAACCTGCAGACCTGCTTGATCAGCGCGATCTTTTGTTGAATAAGTTAAGCAGCCTGGTGGGCATCAAAGTCGATGAGAACCAGCTCACGGGTGAAGTTAATGTGGCCCTTTCCAATGGCCTGCCGTTAGTAAGAAACGATCGTACCTGTCTGTTCGAAGCCAGGCCCTCTGCAGCCAATCCGGCGCAATTAGAAGTGGCCTATACCGATGCTTCCGGCAATGCCATCAAGCTGGATGAAGAGAAAATAAGCAGCGGGAAACTGGGGGGACTGTTTAAATTCCGTAATGAAGATCTGGCCAATGCGCGCGATCAATTAAATGAACTTGCGTTAAAGATGGCCCATCGTTTTAACGAAGCGAATAAAGCTGGTTTCGATATTGATGGTGCGGCTGGTGGAGATATTTTTACTATTGCCGATCCGGTAGCATTAGTAAATCGTAATAACCGGGGAAATGCTACGCTCGATATTAGTTTTGATGACATTCCCGCAGTTAAACCACAGGATTATACCGTGGTTTACAAAGGCCCGGGGGCTAATGACTGGTTAATCAGTGATAGCAGTGGTAAACAGGTTACGCCAACTATCGGTGCACAGGGTGAGCTCACTTTTGATGGTATAACTATTCAGCCACAGGGAACGCCTGAAGTAGACGATAGTTTTGTTTTTAATCCTGCTGGCGGTGTAGCTGAAAATATTGCTGTAGCCATTAATCATGGCGATAAAATAGCTGCATCCAGTTCAGATGATGTCGATGAAGAAAGTAATAACGAAAATATCAAAGATATGATCGCTATTAAAAATGAAACGTTGATTGGTAAGGCGACATTAACCGAAGCCTATGCCAGCCTGGTCAGCTCTGTAGGTTCATCATTTAATTCGTTAAAAGGCGATAGAGCAATTGCAGGAAATGTTCAGAAACAGGCAGTTATACAATATCAGGATGTGGCTGGCGTTAATGAAGAAAAAGAAATCGTTTATATGCAGATGTATACTAAATATTACCAGGCTAATGCCCAAGTATTACAAACTGCGACCACTATTTTTGATGTAATTTTAAGCATTCGCTAATCAATTCACTTTAAGCCAGCAGGGACAATAAACATAACGAAGGAAAAAATATGAACTATAGCTCACTTTATAGGTTTCAAGCGCAGATTGACTATATGTCGGGCGGTAACACCAGGTATTTCGATATTTCTAACCGGCTGTCGAGTGGTCAAACATTATTAACGCCTTCAGATGACCCTGCTGGCGCATCTCAGGCTATTATTTACCAAAATTCGTTGGCGAAAATAGAACAATATGAAACCGCTCGCCAATATGCACAGGATACCCTGGGGCAACAAGATGAAGTCTTGAGTTCAATCAGCTCGCTGTTAACAAAAAATTTGTCAGAAAAAATTGTTGCTGGTGGTAACGGGACTTATTCTGCAGAAGATCGGGCTGCGCTGGCGAAAGAACTGGAAGGCATTCGTAATAATCTTATGGATCTTGCCAACAGCCGCAACAGTAACGGTCGCTATATTTTTGCAGGTTATAACACAGGTAGCCAGCCTTTCGCTAAAGATGGCACTTATCTGGGAGGTAAAACGCCGATTGTGCAATTGGTTGCAGATAGCACGGAAATGCAGGTAAGTCATACCGGAAGTGACGTGTTTATGTCCGGCACACCGGACGATTTCTTTGCTGCACTTGATAGCGCAATTGATGCCCTAAAAGTTCCGATAACGGATGATGCAGGGCGTATAGCGCTGCAGGAGACGTTGGATAAAGCGAATGTTTCCATTAAAAAGAACATCGATAATCTGGGGAGAGTACAGGCGACGGTAGGGACAAATCTTCAGCAGTTGGAAATACTGGGTTCCAGTTCCGATAATAATAAAGTAAAAGTTATAAGTAGCCTACAGAAAACGTTAGGCTCTGATCAGGATAGCTTGACCAACCTGATTACGCAGTCAAAAATGACTGAGTTTGCTCTGAGCGCCTCTTTAATGGTATTTCAGTCGATGCAGAAAATGTCAATTTTTAATATGCTTAAGTAATTTCTTAATAAACTAAAAAATGGCATGGCTGCTGTTTTTATAAATGTCGACGCAGGCGGAATGATTAAGGAGAATCAATGCTCAATAATTTAAAGATCACTACTGGGATTCATATTGCTATATTTAGTTTGGTTTTTCTGCTATTGAGCATTGTGGGTTTTGGTTATTACAGCGCATCGACATCAAGCAAGCAGTTTTCACAATTTATGCAGGCCAGTGAGAGTTTTATTATTCTCGGTGATGCTACAGACGAAATGCATAATCTGTTAGGGAAAATCTATACGGTATCTCTGTCAACCATTAAAGAGGGCAAGTCATCTTCACAGCAGCTGGGCGAAGCTCGTCAAACACTCACCCAGACGCAGGCAAAATTAAACCGTTTTTTTGCGTTGCCGCATGAAGCCAATGAAACAGAAATCGTTAATAAAATCAGACAGCATGCTGATACCCTAACCGGGCTGCTTTCATCCCAACTGGGAAATACCTATCAGGCCGGTGGTAAAGCTGTACTTGATATCAATAAAATTACTGCGGCTCGCAACCTTTTTGAAAATGAAGTAAAAAAGTATCACTTAAACTTCAATGCCTTGATTAATAAAATAGAGCTTGAAGCGGCCTATAACAATGAGCGTTTCAATGTATTGGCCATCGGCATCGGACTATTTGCGCTGGGACTGGTGATTTTTACGCACCTGTGGCTTAAACGCGAACTGTTCTATCGCCTGGATGCAACAGTAAAAACCTTCCAGATTATGTCGACAGGCAAGCTGGATGAAGAGATCCCAGCCGGTAAAATAAATGAAGTCGGCTTAATGTTTCTTGAGCTGGAGAAGCTACGTCAGTGGGTAACCATGACTGTGTCTTCTATTCGTAACGGCGTAAGCCGCATTAATGCCTCAGCGCGAGAAATTGTTAGCGGCAACAATGAACTCTCCTCCCGTACTGAAGAACAAGCCTCCGCTTTACAGCAGACCGCAGCCAGCATGGAAGAGCTGAAAATTACCGTGCGACAAAATGCGGATAATGCGCATACGGCGCGCCAACTGGCTGAAAGTGCTAGCGGTAGTGCACGCAACGGCGGTGAGGTGATGGTCAGCCTTAATGAGATTATGCAGAGAATCATTGAAAGCTCGCGCCAGATTGGTGATATCAACAGCGTTATCGACAATATCGCCAATCAAACTAACATCCTGGCGCTGAATGCCGCGGTAGAAGCGGCACGAGCTGGCGAGCAAGGACGGGGATTCGCCGTGGTGGCGGGCGAAGTGCGCAACCTGGCGAAACGAAGCGCTGAAGCGGCAAAAGAGATTCGTTCACTGATCAATACCTGCGTGACTGATATGAATGCTGGTTCGCAAGAAGTTGAGCAGGCGGGAACGGCAATGCAGCAAATTATTCAGTCGGTTTCTCAGGTAACGGACATCATGGCGGAGATTGCTTCTGCCTCTGATGAACAGAGCGCGGGCATTAATCAGATAGCTCAGGCGGTGAACGAGCTGGATTTGGTTACCCAACAGAATGCCACCATGGTTGAACAGGCAGCAGCGGCGGCTATCAGTATGGAAGAGCATGCCGGGCAGTTGGGAAATATGGTGGCGCATATCAAACTTAAAGATGAAACACATTATACGGTTCCAGAACATCAACCGCTCCTAAGCCCGGCGGCGTTACTACCTGAAAAAACCCGCAAAAGTAGTGAGCTGGATCACACTAATCCGGTAGATGAGTGGGAAAGCTTTTAATTTATTTTGCGTTAAACGGCGTGAGTCGTGCAATTGCCCAATAAATGGCGCTAGCTCTGCTTTCATCGATGGAATTAGCGAAATTAGCGAAGCCTTTTTGCGCTATATATAGCCTGAGCAATGAAAGACAATTAAACTATTGCTTATGACGGGATGGACAATGTCATTGTGAATGAATTATATGCCTCCGATGGTATGGTTGATAAAAATGCCTTATGGAAAAAGTATGCTTTCCTGGTGCGACATGAAGCGCTTAGGTTGCAGGTTCGTTTACCAACTTGCGTTGAGCTGGATGATTTGATTCAGGCGGGCGCGATTGCTCTTCTTAACGCCATCGATCATTTTGATCCCAAAAAGGGTATTGTTTTTAGCACTTATATTACACAACGTATACGTTGGGCTTTAATTGATGAACTACGGGAGCGTGATTGGGTACCGCGTCGTATTCGCAGTAATGCCCGGGAAATTTCCGCGGTTATTCATCGCATTGAACAGGCAACGGGGAAGGCCGCTAAAGAAGCGGAGATTGCCGCTGAGATGAATATTACCCTTAATGATTACAGGCAAATGCTGGTCGATACTAATACCAGCCAGATCTGTTCACTCGATGAATTGCAGGAAGAGCTGGCAGACAGGTTTGAACAGCCTGATATACAACATGAAAAATTGAACCCGCTCAATAAGATAACTCAGCAAAAGTTACTTACGAAGATTGCGGATGAAATTAAGATGTTACCAGAAAGGGAGCAGGTATTATTGAACCTTTACTACCAGCAAGAGTTAAACATGAAAGAAATCGGTGAAATTTTGGGAATAACGGAAACGCGGGTAAGCCAACTGCACAGCCAGGGAATTAAAAGAATACGCGCACGTTTAAAACTATTGGATTAATTGTTAAATTAAATAAGCAAATTAGAGAGTTTAATTCCGTTTTTTAAGCTAGCAGTAACATTTTTAAATTTTCATTATGAATGATTCTTTTAAATTAATTCGCTAATGCGAGATCATGATCACTTTATCGCATTGATTGTCATTAAAAGTATCGGCATAAATAAATATAGGTTAAAAAGTCCTTGAAAAAGATTGGTTGATTAATGATAATCAGGTTCCAAATAGGAATTGTCTTGAAAATGCCAACATCAGGGAAATAGTCTGTCGGATGCCAGGTGCCAAGAAATAGCCTGCCGACTGCTAAGAAAGCAGCGAAATTTTCATGCTCATCTTTTGATTTAATTAGTAGTTACTTGCCTGATTTAGCCAGATGCGCAAACCATTTTTGTAATGGTATTTGCGCAACATAGTAAGTGGACATTCCATATTGTTTGGCCTCCATTCTTGCCAATATTTAAAATATTGGCAAGGTTATTAACATGAAACCAATGTGGAATATAAATATGCACAACTCCGATACTAACGATCAGCTTCAATCCATACATGATCTGAACCTTACTTATCTGGTTTTGGCGCAAAGGCTTATCCGTGAAGATAAGTTTGCCGCGGGGTTTCGTCTGGGGTTAGACGGTACCATCCTTGATACCCTCAGCGAACTGACTCTGCCACAACTTATCAAGATGGCGTCAACCAGCCAACTGATATGCCGTTTGCGCGTGGATGATAAAGAAATCATTGATTGCCTGACAAAGGCATCACGTATTGACGCCCTACAACAAATACATACTGGCATTATTCTATCAACGGAGTTGCTCAACTCACTTTCCGAGCAAAACCATTCTACTTGCTGACGGAGCTAGCAATCATGAGTGAAAAAAGTATCCTGGACGAAATCAAAGAAGTTCAGATGGCAATGGAGCTAATTACTTTTGGTGCCAGAATGCAGGTGCTGGAGAGTGAAATCAGCCTAAGCCGCAGGCGACTGCTAAGGCTTTACAAGGAACTGCGCGGATGCCCTCCACCAAAAGGCATGCTGCCTTTCTCAGCGGAATGGTTCATGTCATGGGAGCAGAATATCCACTCATCGATGTTTTATAATATCTATCTGTTTATTAAAAAAATTGAAAATTGCCGCCCTATTGAGGCGTTAATCAAAGCCTACCGTTTATATCTGGAGCAATGTCCGGTTAAACCAACGGAAAAACCGGTACTGGGTTTAACCCGCGCATGGACATTATTACGTTTTATTGAGTGCGGCATGATTGGACGTACGGAATGCATTGCCTGCCACGGCAGCTTTGTCATTACCCATGAACATGCGAAAGATCCCTTTACTTGTAGTTTGTGCAGTCCGCCTTCACGCGCGGCGAAAAAATGTGAGAGTTATGATATTGCTGGTTGACCAGCGTATTGCACTATAACGTTGATGGTAAGAACTGGGATCGTTAATAACGTATCTATAAATTCGGGTACGTTAACGCCTGAGACGTTATTCACTATTAATAAATATAAAGAAACAGGCGTGTTTATAAAAAGGAGACAACATGCTGGTTATTCTTGGTTATATCGTTGTATTTGCCACTGTTTTTGGTGGCTTTGTTTTATCGGGTGGTAATCTTGTTGCACTTTATCAACCTACTGAACTGCTAATTATCGGCGGAGCAGGCGTAGGCGCCTTTATTGTGGGGAATAACGGCAAAGCCATTTCTGCCACTATGAAAGCCTTTCCCCTGTTGTTTAAAGGTTCACAGTATAACAAAACTATCTATATGGAATTAATGGCGCTAATGTTCTTGTTGCTGTCAAAAGCAAGACAAAGCGGAATGATGGCGCTGGAAAATGATATCGAAGATCCGCAAAACAGTCAGCTTTTCGCTAACTATCCGCGCCTTATCGCCGACAAATTGCTCATGAATTTTTTAGTGGATTATTTGCGTTTGATGATTAGCGGCAATATGAGTCCGCATGAAGTTGAAGCTTTAATGGATGAGGAAATTGAAACCTGCGAGCATGAGCTCGAGGTTCCGGCTGGCAGCCTGAACTCAGTGGGTGATGCATTTCCCGCTTTCGGTATTGTTGCGGCCGTTATGGGGGTAGTTAATGCATTGGCTGCAGCCGACAGGCCCGCAGCTGAGCTGGGCGAACTGATCGCGCACGCTATGGTAGGAACCTTTTTAGGGATTTTGCTGGCTTACGGCTTTATTCTGCCATTGGCTACGCTTTTGCGTCAAAAAAGCAGCGAAAAAATCAAGATGATGCAATGCATCAAAGTCACATTACTTTCCAGCATGAGCGGCTATGCGCCACAGATAGCGATCGAATTTGGCCGTAAAATTCTTTATTCAACTGAACGTCCTACCTTTATTGAACTTGAAGAGCATGTGCGACAGGTTAAATCGAATTCAAATAGTAATTCGGAAGGCGCACCATGAGTAAAAATAAGCATCCCGTTATTATTGTCCGTAAACGGAAAAAACATGGTCATGGCCATCACGGCGGCTCATGGAAAATTGCCTACGCCGACTTTATGACAGCGATGATGGCGTTTTTTCTCGTTATGTGGCTGATTACCAGCACCACTCCGCAGCAGCGGCAGAGTATTGCAGAATATTTTCAAGTGCCTTTAAAGGTAGCGTTGTCACAGGGGAATCAGTCCAGCCTGAGTGAAAGCGTTATCCCGGGCGGCGGCAGCGATATAGTTCAGAAAGAAGGTGAGGTTAACCGTTCTACGCCGCGTGATAACGCAGATATCAAGCGGCTAAAAAGAGCGCGCGATCGGCTGACTAACATGATTCAAACCGACCCCCGGCTTAACAACTTTCAATCAAACCTGCGTATGCAACTTACTGAGAATGGGTTGCTGATTCAAATTATTGATAGCCAGGATCGGCCGATGTTTAAGCTGGGCAGCAAAGAGCTGGAAGGTTATCTGAAGGGTATTTTTGAAGCGCTGGTGCCGGTAATTAACCAGCTGCCTAATCGTATTAGTCTGACAGGGCATACTGATTCTATTCCCTATGTTCATGGCGATACGGGTTACAGTAACTGGGAACTGTCTGCCGATCGCGCTAATGCTTCGCGTCGTGCATTGATTGCCGCCGGGCTGGGATCGAATAAATTTTTGCGGGTGATAGGCACAGCGGATTCAATGGTGCTGGACAACGAAGCGCCTGATAGCCCCATTAATCGCCGTATTAGTATTCTGGTATTAAGCCAAAATAAAGAAAAATCACTGATAAGTGACGATAGTTTAATCGAGAATATTACTGGCCATGGAAATATCGAACAGATAAAAAATGAGCTGAAAATAACACCACAAACCAATGAAGGTGTCGCCGCGCTTGAGAATTAAAACAGGATAGGGTTAATCAATATGGATGTAAGCGATTTTTATCAGACTTTTTTTGATGAAGCCGATGAGCTGTTAGCAGATATGGAGAAATATCTGCTACAGCTTGATGTCGTTTCGCCTGACAAGGAAATGTTGGATGCCATTTTTCGCGCTGCGCATTCAATTAAAGGCGGTGCGGGGACGTTCGGTTTTAAAATTCTGCAAGAAACTACCCACCTAATGGAAAACCTGCTGGATGATGCTCGTTGCGGTGTGTTAGGGCTGACCAGCGACATCATTAATCTGTTTCTGGAGAGCAAGGATATTATGCAAGACCAGCTTGATGCCTATAAATCTTCTCAGGAACCAGATGAAGAAACCTTTAACTACATTTGCGAAGCGTTGCGACAAATCGCGCAGCAAAGTAAAGAGGGCGCTTCAGGTTCGGTAACGGCGCCCGTGTCCGCAACTTTACCCGCGGAACGCGCGTTTCTTAATATCACGCTGCTAAAAGTCAAAGAGGAAGAGGGGCGTTTGTTGGTCGACGAACTCTCTAATCTGGGTAAGGTTCTTGATCATCAGCAGCAAGACGATCGGCTAACGGTACAGCTGGAAACCACCGCCAGCGCCGATGAAATCGAGGCGGTGCTTTGCTTTATTATTGAAGCGGAGCAGGTTGTTATTACGGCAGGCAGCGAACCGGTTGAGGCTGCCAAATCTGCCGACAGCGCAACGTCGGGCAAAGCGCATGAAGCTGGTCCGGCTACGGCAGCAAAAAGCACGCCAGCCAGGCCTGCCACCCGTACACAGGCCGCAGAGTCCAATAGCATTCGCGTGGCGGTGGAAAAGGTTGATCAAATCATCAACCTCGTGGGCGAGCTAATTATTACCCAATCCATGTTGTCACAGCTTTCTACCAACTTAGAGCCCTCGGCAAATGATGTGCTAATCAACAGTATCGCCCAGCTGGAGCGCAACGCGCGCGATCTTCAGGAGTCGGTAATGTCGATTCGTATGATGCCGATGGAATATGTGTTTAGCCGTTTTCCACGTCTGGTGCATGATTTGGCTGGCAAACTGAACAAAGAGGTTGAGCTGACACTGATTGGCGGTTCTGCCGAGCTGGATAAAAGTCTGATTGAACGCATTATCGATCCGCTGACGCATTTAGTCCGTAACAGTCTTGATCACGGTATCGAAAGTGGTGAAGAACGCGTGGCGAAAGGTAAATCCGCCGTGGGCAACCTGACGCTTTCCGCTGAGCATCAGGGCGGGAACATTGTTATTGAAGTCAGCGATGATGGCGCAGGCCTTAACCGCGAGAAAATTCTGGCGCGTGCGCAGTCACAGGGCATGGCGATTAACGATAACATCAGTAATGAAGATGTCTGGATGCTGATTTTTGCCCCCGGCTTCTCCACCGCGGAAAAGGTGACGGATGTTTCCGGGCGCGGTGTTGGCATGGATGTGGTCAGACGTAATATTCAGGAAATGGGCGGCCACGTAGAAATCACCTCTGAGCAGAATAAAGGCTCAACGATCCGCATTATTTTGCCTTTAACCCTGGCGATACTGGATGGCATGTCGGTGCGGGTTGCCGATGAAACTTATGTGCTGCCGCTTGGCGCAGTGATGGAATCCCTGAAGCTGTCAGAGGATTCACTCTATCATATGGCAGGCGATGAGCTGATGTTGCAGGTGCGCGGTGAATACATTCCGCTGATTACGCTCCAGTACATATTTAACATGTCAGAAGCACCGGCAGATATAAATGACAGCGTGGCGGTGATTTTACAAAGCGCTGGCGAACGTTACGCCCTGATGGTCGATCAGCTCATTGGCCAGCATCAGGTGGTGGTTAAAAATCTTGAGCTTAACTATCGCAAAGTTCCTGGCATCTCTGCCGCAACCATTTTGGGAGACGGCAGCGTGGCGTTAATTCTTGATGTCGCTGCGCTGGCAAAACTGTGTAAATCCAGGCGTGTTGCGATGAAATCCGGGCAAACGCTCTCTGTTTAAGGACAAACAAAATGACGGCTTCCGCATCTGAAAAAAAAGCAGTAAATGATAATCATGGTAATGAATATCTGGTGTTCACGCTGGGTAATGAAGAGTACGGTATTGAGATACTAAAGGTGCAGGAGATCCGTGGCTGCGAACGCGTTACCCGCCTCGCTAATACGCCGGAATTTATTACCGGCGTGACTAACCTGCGCGGCGTTATTGTGCCGATCGTCGATTTACGTATCAAATTCGATCTGGCGGGCGTAGAGATTAATGAAAAAACGGTCGTCATTGTGCTGAGCCTGGCGCAGCGGGTGGTAGGCATTGTTGTGGATGGCGTTTCCGATGTACTGTCGCTGGATGCTGAAGAGATCAAACCGGCCCCCGATTTTTCCGTTACGCTCTCTACCGATTATCTGCTGGGCCTGGGTTCGGTTGATGAAAGAATGATTATCCTGGTAGATATTGAGAAATTGCTCACCAGCGAAGAGATGGAGCTGGTTGAGAAAACCGTTAACGAATCGCTATAAGGCTCCTCCCGGCGGCAACGGCAAGTAATATGCCGTTGCCGCTTTTTTATATCCTTTTGTGGCTCCTTTTTCTGACATCTTTGTTGCGCTCTTGCTCCCGCTTTGCCTGTATCTACTTCGCTCTCTAATCACCTTCGCCCTCTCTGCCCGCATCTACTTCGCGCTCTAACCGCCTTCGCCCTCTCTGCCCGCATACACTTTGCCCCCTAATCACCTTCGCTCTCTCTGCCCGCATACACTTCACACTCTAATCACCTTCGCTCTCTCTGCCCGCATACACTTCACACTCTAATCGCCTTCGCCCCTTCCCTCTGCCCGCTTCCGCTTTACTCACTACCCACTTTCGCTTTTTTATTGGCCCGCTTCTCCTGCAGTGCTGGCGCTTACCTGTAACCGTTGTACAAATTGAGCAGCCATTACCCGCAGCGAGGTGGTTAATGATAAGCACAAAAAACGCTCTGCCGGTAAGGGCAGAGCGTTAAAGCAAGCAACAAGACCGTTACGGTCGTTGTCTTATACTTAGCGCAGCAGAGACAGAACGTTCTGCGGAACCTGGTTAGCCTGAGCCAGTACGGTAGTACCCGCAGACTGCAGGATGTTTGCACGGCTCATGTTAGATACTTCATTTGCGAAGTCCGCGTCCAGGATACGTGAACGAGACTCAGACAGGTTGTTAACCGTGCTGTCCAGGTTGCTGATAACCGAAGCGAAACGGTTCTGGGCGGCACCCAGACCTGAACGCAAGTTATCAACCTGCTCCAGCGCTTTATCAACCGTTTTCAGCAGATCTTTACTTGGATCCTTGAAGTCGGTACCTTTCGCAACGGCTACGCTGGACACCTTCGTGGTCGCGTCTATGGTAACTGTCGGAGTCATTTCTGTAGAAACTTCAGTACCATCTTCTTTGGTACCTACAGCCCTGATAACGCCTTTGCCATCAATAAAGATATCGCCGGTACCTTTCGCGCCGAAGGCAGTTTCTTTCATCTTCGTGATGTCAGCTGCAGTCAGATCGTGCTCTTTAAGCGATGCGCCGGTACCGCTGCTGACGGTAGTGCCCACTTTCACTTTGTTACCTAAGTCCACGCGATCGGCAAACTTGTTAATGTCGAAATCATTCATTTTCAGCGTTTCGGCATTAATCTGCTTCAGGTCGAGGGTGATGGTTTCACGATCGTTAGAGCCAACCTGGATGGTCAGAGACTGATCAGTTTTCAGCACTTTCACGCCGTTGAAATCGGTTTGTTCAGAGATACGGTTGATCTCATCCAGACGCTCAGTGATTTCATCCTGAATTGACTGACGGTCAGAAACAGAGTTGGTGCCGTTGGAAGCCTGTACAGACAGACGACGAATGTTCTGCAGGTTGTCGTTGATTTCGTTCAGTGCGCCTTCAGTGGTCTGCGCCAGAGAAATACCGTCGTTAGCATTACGTGAAGCCTGAGTCAGACCGGTAATGTTAGAGGTAAAACGGTTGCTGATCGCCTGGCCTGCCGCATCATCTTTCGCACTGTTAATACGCTTACCAGAAGAAAGACGTTCAATAGCAGAACCCAGAGAGGTCTGTGATTTATTCAGATTATTTTGAGCCATCAAGCTCAGTGCGTTAGTATTAATAACCTGTGCCATGTTGTTCCCTCATATATAGGTTAATTACTTTATTGCAGCTGCTCTGCAATTTCTCGATGCGTTAACAAGCGCATATTACAAATATCGGCCTCAGAGAAAATCTCTAAAAAAATAATTCAATAAAATTTCGCGTTAGGTTAAATTTTAGCCAGGAAGGGTAATGCAATAAAGGAAAGGTTTTAAATAACGCGTTAATTTACACCTGTCGGCCAAAGCAGACAAAAGCCATCATTGTCGCCACGTTATAGGTGTTTAAATCTCACATAAAAGGTGAAATAATTTAGCCTTTTATAAGGCGATAAATAAAGTCGGGTAGTTGTTGTAATTTAAAGCGTTTCCTGTTCTTTGCATAGTAAATTCACTATGCTTATTTCGTTGAGAATACTTTTAAAAGAAAAAACTTATCTTCGAGCAGTTTAAACCGATAGCTAAAGAGAGCAGGTACAAATAATAATCCCTAAAGGAGTATGTAATGGCTTCAATAACTTCTCTCGGCGTTGGTTCCGGTATTGATACAGCTACTATGCTGGAGCAGATGAAAATCGCTCAACAGGGCCGCCTGACGCCCTATACTAATTTAAAAAGCGGTTACGAAAACAAAATTTCTGCCTGGGGAAAGATTTCCAGCGCGTTGGATACTTTGCATGGCAGCGTGAAAAAGCTTAAAAGCGAGGCGTTTAATACGCTGCAGGTGAGTGATAATAAAGCGTTTAAAGCCACGGCAACCGTCGCAGCCTCTGCTGATGTGCATGATGTTACTGTTGATAAAATGGCGGTTTCACACAAATTACGAACCGCTGGCAAAGCCGATGCCGACGAGCGTTTAGGCGAGACGACAGATTCAACCCGCACCATTACCATCACGCAAAAAAATGGCAAAGAAATTAGCGTCGAGTTAAAAGATGACGAAACCTCGCTCAACCAGATAGCGAAGGCGATCAACAAGCAGGATGGCAATGTTCGTGCTTCGGTGCAGCGTACCAACAGTGGCTATCAGCTGGTGTTAAGTTCGCGTTCGACCGGCAAAGAAAGTGAAATGTCAGTCAGCGTTAAAGGTGATGATAAGCTGGGCGCATTGCTGAATACCAAAGAAGGCGGACAGCGTGTTGATGCAGATAACAATGATGCCCTCATTCCCAATGAGCCGGGTGCCAGCGATGGCATGATTTCTGTGACCCAAGCCCAGGATGCAGAGCTGAAAGTGGATGGTATCCGTTATACCCGCGCCAGCAACAACATTACTGACATTATTGAAGGCGTGACCCTTAATTTGAAAGCCGTTTCTGAAAAAGGCGAATCAGAGCAGCTAACGTTAAGCGCCGATAACTCCACAATTAAAAGCACGGTGCAAGATTTTGTTAGTCAATACAATGCATTACTAAGATTAACTACCTCTTCCAGTAAGTATGTTCCGAACGAAACCTCTGGTCTGACCGATGAAACCGTAGCCAAACCTAATTCGGCCAACGGTGCTCTGATGGGCGATGGCACGCTGCGTGGCCTGGTGGGTGAACTGCGGACTGCCGTCAATGGTGTTTATGGCGAAAAAGACGCTGATTTCAACGCGCTGGCTTCTCTGGGTATCACCTTTGAGATGGGCACGGGCCAAATGACGCTGAATGAGAAAACGCTGGATGAAGCGATTGCCGATGCGCCTGAGCAAATCAGCATGATGTTCAAAGATCGCGGCGATAATAAGGGTCTGGCAACAACGCTCGATGATGTGATTACTAAATATGTAGGCGATAAAGAGAACAAGATTGACGGTGTGATTAAAGGTAACACCGATAGTCTGGATGAACAGGTTAAGCTGGTAAAAGAGCAGATAAGCAAAACGCAAAAACTGATCGATTCGCAGGTCGAGCGTTATCGCGTCGAATTCCAGAATCTGGACCTGACGATGTCAAAAATGAACAGCCTGAGCACTCAGCTGCTGGCAATGTTGACCAACAACTGATTCTCAGAAGCAGCCAAAATAAGCAGGCGTAGCCCTGCTTATCCCTATGGAGACAATCATGTACGCAAAGCAGGGAACCCACGCCTATGCGCAGGTCGATCTTCACAGCAAGGTGGCAGGCGCGACGCCGCATCAGCTGATTACCATGCTATTTGAGGGGGCGCACAGCGCTATCGTGCGTGCGAGCCTTTATTTTGAAAATGGCAATATTGCCAAGCGCGGCGAGATGATTTCAAAAGCGATTAACATTATTGATAACGGATTGCGTTCCGCGCTCGATTTTGACAAAGGGCAACAGATTGCCCTCGATCTCGATGCGCTATACCGTTATATGTCGCGCACGCTATTAAACGCTAATTTAAATAATGATTCCTCTCAGTTAGCCCATGTTGATGAGATATTAATGAATATCGCTGATACATGGAAAGAAATTGAAACACGTTAAAAACAGGCAGGTTATGACTACATTTCTTACTGAAGAGTACAATGAAATTTATAAATTGAACCAGACTATGCTGACTATGGCACAGCAGGGGGAGTGGGATAATTTTGTCATCATGACGGAGCGTTATATTATGAGCCTGCAAGCTGTGCTGGAGCAGGTGCCCGATACGCTCTCCACTGATGAGAAAGAGCAGTTTTATCGTTTATTAATTACATTACAAAGCAATGAAGAAGAGATAAATCGGGCGCTGGAAGGAAGAATGATTTTTTTAAGAAAAGAGATCTCTTCCCTGCATCAGAGTAATAAAGGCAACAAAGCATATCTCACACAAATTGGCTCGCCTTTTCAATAAGGCCGCCACATCATTACCGGTAAATCTACCTCTTCAGCACGCCCTTTATCTGGCTAACCATCCGCCGGATTTGGCCAGTGATAATTAACGGTCATGTGTTGACTGACCACACGAACGGGCGGCTTCAGCTGCCCTGGCGTGTTAACCGCATAAATAAAACGTAATTCCTCAGCAGGTGAAAAGGGCAGCGGCGCCGCTTTCTGACCCGCTAACCGATCCAGCGAAATACAGGCCGTTGCGCTACACAGTTTGATCTCTAGCCCGGACGATGGAGAAAGCAATGTTATTCGCCAGCTGATGCGGCTTAACGTAGCGCCAGGCGGGATCGGCGTCGCCGGACGCAGCGACCGTCCGGCGTAGGTTTGTTTGCCCACGCTGAGTTGAGGCCCGGCCGCCATGTCGCTCCAGGATCCGTGCGTGGCCAGGGTTGGCAGCGATACTGTCGCCAGCAACAGGCTTAAACAAAACGCTATTTTCATGTATTGCCGCCGATCACCCAGGACATACGCACCGTGCAGTTGTGGTTAAGCTCAAGATTAGAAAGCACCGCCAGCTGCGGATAGATGCGGCGCAGAAAGCGCGACAGCATCAGCCTGAGCGGCTGATTGACCAGCAATACCAGCGGCGCATCGATCGCCTCCTGCTGCTGAATAGCGCGTTCGGTCTGCGCAATCAGGTTTTCCGCAATACCCGGTTCAATAGCGTTACCATTTTGAATCGCCTGTACCAGCAAGCGCTCCAGGTCTATATCCAGGCCAATAACCTGAATATCTTGCTTGTTCTGAAACCATTGCTGGGTAATGGCGCGGCCAAGTCGAATGCGAACCTGCGCCGTTAGCTCATCGGCATCGCTCTGCGCAGGCGCAAACTCGGCCAGCGTATCAATGATGGTGCGCATATCACGGATAGAAACGCGCTCTGCCAGCAGATTCTGCAACACTTTGTGGAAGGTGGTCAGCGGCAGCACGGCAGGAATGAAATCTTCTACCAGTTTTGGCATCTCTTTACTGACCTGATCTAACAGCAGCTGCGTCTCCTGACGGCTAAACAGCTCATCGGTATGCAGGCCAATCAGATGATTAAGATGTGTGGCGACCACCGAACTGGGATCAACCACGGTGTAGCCCTGGATTGTCGCCTGTTCACGCAGCACTTCATCAATCCATACCGCAGGCAGGCCGAAGGCGGGCTCCTGGCAGGCCACGCCCGGCAGCGTGCCTTCCGCACAGCCGGGATCGATCGCCATTGAGCGTTCTGGCTGGATCGTGCCGTGGCCGATTTCCACGCCTTTCAACAGAATACGGTAATCGCCAGCGGCTAAATCAAGATTATCGCGCACATGAACCGGTGGCGGCAGAAAACCCATATCCTGCGCGAATTTCTTGCGGATGCCGCGGATCCGCGCTAGCAATTGCCCGCTTTGCGTCGTATCCACCAGCGGAATCAGGCGATACCCCACTTCCAGACAAAGCACATCTTCCAGCTGCACATCAGACCAGGACGCTTCGACGGCCTGAGCCGCTTCCGCTTTGATTTTCGCCGCCTCGCGATCTTTATTTCCCTGTAAAGGTATGCCGCTGAGCGCCGCTTGCTGTTCACGTCCGCGCAGCCACCAGGCAAGGCCGAGCAGGGCCGAGGTAAACAGCAAAAACACCAGATTTGGCATGCCCGGAATAATACCCAGCAGGCCGATAACCCCGGCAGTCAGCAGCATAACGCGCGGGTTATTCATCAACTGGCTGACCATCTGCTCGCCAACGTCCTGCTCGGTAGAGACGCGTGTAACAATAACACCAGCCGCCGTTGAGATAATCAGTGCCGGGATCTGCCCCACCAGCCCGTCACCGATGGTGAGCAGCGTGTAGGTTGCGCCAGCCTGAGAAAACGACATATCGTGTTGCAGCATACCGATCGTCAGACCGCCGATAATATTGATGGCCATAATCAGCAGGCCAGCGATGGCGTCGCCGCGCACAAACTTACTGGCGCCATCCATCGAACCGTAAAAATCTGATTCCTGCGTCACATCGTTACGACGACGTTTCGCTTCCTCTTCGCCAATCAATCCGGCATTCAAATCGGCATCAATCGCCATCTGTTTGCCTGGCATGCCGTCCAGTACGAAACGTGCGCCTACCTCGGCAATACGTCCGGCACCTTTGGTAATGACCATGAAGTTAATGATAATCAAAATGGCGAAAACGATAATGCCGATGGCAAAATTGCCGCCCACCAGAAAGTGGCCGAACGCTTCCACCACCCGGCCCGCTGCCGCCGCACCGGTATGTCCATCCAGCAGAATCACACGCGTAGAGGCGATATTTAACGCCAGGCGCAGCAGCGTTGAAAACAGCAGCACAGTAGGAAAAGCGGAAAACTCCAGCGTTTTCTGCGTAAACATCGCCACCAGCAATATCATTAGTGATAAAACGATATTAAAGGTAAACAGGATATCCAGTAAAAATGCTGGCAGTGGCAAAACCATCATTGCCAGAATCAGCATGATCAATACTGGTCCGGCCAGAATCTGCCACTGAGTCTCTTTAAACTGCGGCAAGCGTAGTTTGCTGGTTAAATTTGACATCACTCTTGGCTCTTAGGTTTGAAATCCAGTGCCGTCGGCACCGGAAGATTGACGGGTTTTTTCGGTCGCAGGCCACCGGCATGTCGCCAGCGGCGCAGGCCATAAACCCAGGCGAGGACTTCCGCTACCGCGCTATACAGGGCAGTGGGAATCGGCGCGTTAAGTTCGCAGTGGCGATAGAGCGCACGCGCCAGCGGCGGTGCCTGCAGCATCGGAATATTGTGCTGTTCAGCCACGGCGCGGATACGCATCGCCGTTTCGCCAGCGCCTTTGGCAATTAGAATGGGCGCGGCCATCGCGCCCTCTTTGTAACGCAAGGCAACGGAAAAATGCGTAGGGTTGTTGATGACCACGTCCGCCGTGGGCAGCTCCGCCATCATGCGACGCGTCGCCGCCGCCCGCTGCAGCTGTTTAATGCGCGCTTTAACGTGTGGATCGCCCTCATGCTCTTTGTGTTCATCATGGATTTCCTTGCGGGTCATGCGCAGCTTCTTCAGGTTGCTGAATATCTGATAGAAAATGTCATAGCCCACCATGGGTATTAACGACAAAATCACCAGTAGCAGGCAGCCCATGATCAGCTGAGAAAAATGGCGCAGGGCATAATTCAGCGGCTGATTCATCAGGTGAATCAGCTGTTGTTTGTGCATAAACAGGTAGAAGCTGCAAATGCAGCCGACCAGCGTGACCTTCAGTAAACCCTTTAACAGCTCAGAGATAAGCTGTGCGGAAAACATGCGCTTAAAACCGGAGAGTGGAGAAAGCCGTTTAAGATCCAGCTTGAACGATTTACCGCCGAACTGTATGCCGCCCAGCAACATCGGGGTCATCAGACCGGTCAGGAACAGGCCCGGCAACAGCAGCGCCAGCGCGCTTACCATCAGGCCACCCAAATTGCGCAAGTGCAGCAGCACGCGCGCAGGATCGCGTGCCAGCAGCGTATCGAACGTTAGTCCGCCCTGTAATAAATGCATCAATTGTTCGACCAACCTTTCCCCACCCGCCAGCATCAGCAGCCATCCCAACAGCAACATCATCAGGGAGGTAAGCTCTTTCGATCGCGGGATCTGGCCTTCTTCCCGCGCCTTTTGCCGTTTATGGGGGGTGGGTTCTTCGGTTTTTTCTACATCGCTTTCTTCAGCCATCAGCGCTTATGCCCGGTGCTTTTGTTAAAAGCCGAGGCTTTCCAGCAAATCATCAACCTGATCCTGAGAAGCGACAACGCCCGCCTTGGTATGATCGAGCTGAGGGCCATTTTTCAGGCCGTCCAAATTATCCGTGGATTGCGATTTTTCTGGCATGTTGTCCACCAGCATCTGGATCAATCCCTGCTCGATTTGGGCGATCATATCCATCATCTTTTTGATGACCTGACCGGTAAGATCTTGAAAATCCTGCGCCATCATGATTTCCATCAGCTGCTGGTTGGTTTGTTGCACCAATTCCGGCGTCTGTTTTAAAAATTGACGCGTATCGATCACCAGCGCGCGGGCGGTAGTGAGTTCAACAGGATTTTCAAACCACGCGTCCCAGCGTTCTGCCAGGCCTTCTGCCGTGTCGTTCAGGTTATCTTGCAAAGGACGGGCTATTTCCACGCAGGTGAGTACGCGATCGGCGGCCTGTGAGGTTTTATCAACGACATAATTCAGGCGATCGCGCGCATCCGGCATGACCTCGGCAACATCCATAATGGCGCGATCGAGGCTTAAATTATTCAGACTGTTACGCAGCTGGCGCGTCAGATGTCCAATTTGTGAAAAGATAAGTTTTAAGTTATCCGCTGATTGCGTGTTCTGCTCCGCTTCCATGCTTACTACCATCCCAGTTTTTCGAAAATTTTAGTTAGTTTCTCTTCCAGTATGGCGGCGGTAAAAGGCTTAACGACATAACCGCTGGCGCCCGCCTGCGCGGCGGCAATAATATTTTCCTTTTTGGCTTCAGCGGTCACCATCAGCACCGGCATGTCTTTGAAACGTTCATCTTTACGAATGACATTGAGCAACTCTAAGCCATCCATATTGGGCATATTCCAGTCGCTAATCACGAAATCGAACGGTGAAAGCTGAAGCTTACTCATCGCATCGTTGCCGTCTTCTGCTTCTTCTACATTTTGATAGCCCAAATCTTTTAGAAGATTACGCACAATACGACGCATGGTTGCGAAATCATCTACCACCAGAAAACGTAAATTCTTATCTGCCATTTTTATTATCTGTCCGTATTGAAAGTGAAAAAACAGGGTTAAGTCAGGTGGCTAAAACACTATATCCGTCGCGCCTGCCCGACCACATTGCTCAAAATGTGCTGACACATCAGCTCGATATCGACAATTTCATCTACACAGCCGAGCGCTACGGCTTCACGCGGCATGCCGTACACCACACAGGTTTTCTCGCTTTGCGCCAGGGTACGCGCGCCAGCCTGATGCATCGCCTGCATCCCCTGCGCGCCGTCATGTCCCATACCGGTTAAAATGGCGCCTACCGCATTTTTGCCGGCGTATTTAGCGACCGACTGAAAAAGCAGATCGACGGAAGGGCAGTGACGGTTGATTGGCGGTAGATTTTGTAGCCGGGCGTGATAGTTCGCACCGCTACGGGTCAATTCAAGGTGGATGCCGCCGGGAGCCAGATAGGCATGGCCCGGCAAAATGCGGTCGCCGTCTTCCGCCTCTTTCACCGTAATACGGCACAGTTTATTCAGGCGTTCGGCAAAAGAACGGGTAAAACCAGCGGGCATATGCTGTGTGATAAGGATGCCCGGGCAGTTAAGCGGCATGGCGGTTAACACCTGGCGCAGCGCTTCTGTCCCGCCGGTTGATGAGCCAATAGCGATGATCTTTTCACTGCCGATTAACGGGCCGGTTGGCAGACGCGCCGGAGGAGGGGCGTCGGTATAGCGCTGAAAATTACGCACCCGCGCCGCTACGCGAATTTTATCGGCAATCAGGTCGCTGTATTGCATCATGCCGTCCTGTAACCCCATCTGAGGCTTAGTCACAAAATCAATCGCCCCCAGTTCCAGGGCATTCAGCGTAATTTCCGATCCTTTTTGCGTTAGAGAAGAGACCATAATTACCGGCATCGGACGCAGGCGCATCAGGCGCTCAAGGAAATCCAGACCGTCCATACGCGGCATCTCTACATCCAGCGTCAGCACATCCGGCGAGTAGCGCTTAATCAAATCGCGTGCAATAAGCGGGTCAGGTGCCGTCGCCACCATCTCCATATCGGGCTGTTCATTGACGATCTTGCTCATAATGCTGCGTATCAACGCCGAATCATCAACGCAAAGCACTTTGATTTTATTCATGATTTATCCTGAGTCAGGCAGTAAACAGACTGGCCGCGCAGGCGAAATGGCCCGTTCATATTGCTAAAGTTTTCTGAATGGCCGACAAACAGCAGGCCCCCCGGTTTCAACATTTTTGCAAAGCGCCGCATGATGTGATGCTGTGTTTCTTTATCAAAATAAATCATGACATTACGGCAAAAAATGGCGTCAAACGTCGCCTCAAAAGGCGCCGGTATGTGCCATTCAGGCGACAGTAAATTAAGCTGCTGATAGTGAATGGCGGTGAGCAACGCCGGTTTCACCTTAACCTGCTCCTGCTGTGCGCCGGTGCCGCGTAAAAACCAGTTGCGCTTTTGCTCCGGCGTCAGGTGCTGAATATCGGCATGGCGATAAACGCCCATTTTGGCTTTCGCCAGCACTTCAGTATCAATATCCGTCGCCCAAATACGCGGGCCTGTGAGGCTTTGGCCCAATGCATCATGCAGCGTCATCGCAATGGAACAGGGCTCTTCGCCGGTCGCGGCGGCGGTACACCACACGCTGTAGTTATGCGGCTGTGAGCGGGCATGCTCAGCCAAAACCGGAAAGTGATAAGCCTCACGGAAAAAAGAGGTCAAATTTGTTGTCAGGGCATTAATAAATTGCTGCCATTCACCGCTGTCAGGATCTGATTCCAGCAAATGCAAATAAGCGCTAAAGGTTTTCATGCCCAGCTGGCGTAAACGTCGCGTAAGGCGGTTATAAACCATGTCATGCTTTTGATGCGTCAACACAATGCCAGCACGCTGATAAATTAGCGTACTGATTTTATTTAATTCCGCGCCGGTTAAAACAAAGTCGCTTTGGTTATTCACGGTGATATTGTTCAATTCAATGATTTCACTTATCGTGCTTCGCTGTTTTTATCGACGGACAATAAGTACCGCGGCTAAATGCTACCGGTTGCGATGCCTGCCAGCTAAAA
This sequence comes from Mixta sp. BE291, assembly GCF_031457955.1. Classification (NCBI taxonomy): domain Bacteria; kingdom Pseudomonadati; phylum Pseudomonadota; class Gammaproteobacteria; order Enterobacterales; family Erwiniaceae; genus Mixta; species Mixta sp. BE291. The sequence goes on from NZ_JAVDXN010000004.1 coordinate 164,141, forward strand.
AACGCCTGAGAAAATAAAGAGACGATGCCGTTAAACTGGCATGTTCATTACTTCCTGGTAGGCGGTGACGAGCTTGTTGCGAACCTGAATACCCAGATTGAGGGCAATAGAAGATTTCTGCATGTTAACCATGACGTCATTAAGGCCAATGCCCGGCATGCCAGCGACATAATTTTCTGACATGTTTTTGGCATTAGTCCGTAACTGGTCAATATTGTTAAGACTGTTAATTAAAAGATTGGAGAAAGATACAGGTTCATTTCCTTTGGTATCATGAATTGAAAGGTTGTTACCTGTTGCAGCAATTTTATTCGCCTGAAGTTGGATCTGCTCAAGCACGCCCATAGATTGGATTGACATAATATTCCCTTGTAAAATAACGCTGGCGGACGCGGAGCCGCACCAGAGCTTTCCTTTTATTAATGCCTGATTAATAGCGAGAATAACATAGTCTTTAATAGGGTGAATAATCCAAATAGCTGGCACAAGCTTTGATTTATTGATGCTTAATATTTCGTTTAAATGAAGGATAATGTTTAAAGGCGCGTTGCCGGTAAAAAGGCATTACGCCTGTTAACACTGGTAGTGGATTTGGCGCGCAAACTAAAGGCCTATGGTGCAGGTTGCATCATCTTTTATTCAGCTAGGATGACCGCATGGATGCCAGCGATAACAGCAATAAAACTAACGCTACATTGAATTTAACTTCTATTCTGGAAAAATTTCGCGCTAATCCCCGATTTATATTTATTATTCTGGTTGCCGCGTTTTTGTCCGTAATAATAGCACTGCTATTTTGGGCTAAATCTCCCGATTATCGCCTTCTTTATAGCAATATTAGCGATGAGGATGGCGGCGCTATTGTCGCGCAGCTTACGCAAATGAACGTGCCCTATCGTTTTGAAGAGCATGGCGGAGCGATTATGGTGCCCGCTGACCGGGTACATGAGGCGCGCCTGAAACTGGCACAGCAGGGATTGCCGAAAGGCGGTCAGGTTGGCTTCGAGCTGCTCGATCAGGAGAAGTTTGGTCTTAGCCAGTTTAATGAGCAGATTAACTACCAGCGTGCGCTTGAAGGCGAGCTGGCCCGAACCATTGAAAAGCTGGGGCCGGTACGCACTGCTCGCGTGCACCTTGCCATTCCTAAGCAAACCCTCTTTGTGCGCGAGCAGAAATCACCTTCCGCCTCGGTAACGTTGGATTTGATGACGGGCCGAACGCTGGATGCCGGGCAGGTTAACGCGATCAGCTGGCTTATTTCCAGCGCCGTACCGGGGTTAAACGCCGATAACGTTACGCTGGTGGATCAACGCGGCAATTTGTTGACCCAGCGTGGTTCCCAGGCGATTCAGACCAGCCAGCTTAAATATATCAGTGACATCGAAGCGGATTACCGCCAGCGCATTCAGGCTATTCTGGCGCCGGTTGTGGGCGCGACAAACGTCAAAACGCAGGTTACCGCGCAAATTGATTTCACTACCCATGAGCAGACGGCAGAGCAGTACCAGCCGAACAGCGCGCCGGAAAACATGGCGGTACGCAGCCGCCAAACCAACAGCAGCGAGCAGGGTAACAGAGCCGGACCGGGCGGCGTCCCGGGCGCACTCAGTAACCAGCCGCCGATTCCGGTCTCCGCGCCAATCGATCAGCCGCCAGCGACCAATAACACGCAGGCGGGAGCAAATGACGCGCCGATCCCGACGCAGCCTTATAGCCGACAGAAAGATGAAACCACCAACTATGAGCTGAACCGCACGCTGATTCATACCAAGCGTAGCCCCGGCACCATTGAACGCCTTTCTGTGGCGGTGGTGGTGAACTATCAGCTGGATAAAGAAGGCAATCCGGTGGCGTTGCCACAAGAGCAAATGGATCAGATTCAGGCGCTGGTTAAGGAAGCAATGGGCTATTCCAGCGAGCGCGGCGATACCTTAAACGTCGTCAACTCCCTGTTTACAGACGAACCGGCTGAACCTGAAGCACCGTTCTGGGAGAACCCTGCCTTTATCGATCTGATGTTAGCGGCGAGCCGCTATCTGCTGGTCGCGCTGGTCGCGCTGATGCTGTGGCGCAAGATGGTGCAGCCGTTCTGGGTGAAACATCAAGAACTGGCGCTACAGCGGCTTGAACTGGAAAAAGAGGCGCGTCAGGCCGAGCGGGATGAGCAGCTGCGTAAAGCAGAAATGCGTGAGCAGGCTAAAGCGCAGCAGCGTGTGGAAACCGAGGTGCACGTACAGCAGCTGCGCGGTATGGCTGAGCAGGATCCGCAGGTTATCGCTCTGGTACTTCGTCAGTGGATGAATAAGGAACAGTCTTCATGAATGCATGCGAAAAAAGCGCCATTATCATGCTAACGCTTGGCGAAGATCGCGCCGCCGATGTATTTCGCCATCTCAATACTCACGAAGTGACGCAAATTAGTGCTGCAATGGTCGCTATGAGCGGTTTTACGCATGAACAGCTGTCTGGCGTAATGCGTGAGTTCCAAAAAGATGCTGGCGATTTCGCCGCGCTTAGCGTCAATACTAACGATTATCTGCGCAATGTGCTGATACAGGCGCTGGGCGAGGAACGCGCTTCCAGCCTGCTGGAAGATCTGCTGGATACGCAGGGCAATAACAGCGGCATTGAAACCCTGAACTTCATGGAGCCGCTGGCGGTATTCGAGCTGATTCATGAAGAGCATCCACAAATTATCGCCACCATTCTGGTGCATTTAAAACGCGCTCATGCGGCGGACGTGTTAACCCGCTTTGATGAGCGCGAGCGTAACGACATCATGCTGCGTATCGCAACCTTTGGCGGCGTGCAGCCTGCGGCGCTGCAGGAGCTGACGGAAGTGCTGAATAATCTGCTGCACGGTCAGAATCTCAAGCGCAGCAAAATGGGTGGTGTTCGTCCGGCTGCCGAGATCCTGAACCTGATGAAAACGCAGCAAGAAGAGGCGGCGATTGAAGCGGTACGCGAATTCGACCACGAGCTGGCGCAGAAAATCATCGACGAAATGTTCCTGTTTGAGAACCTGCTGGAAACCGACGATCGCAGCATCCAGCGCATTCTGCAGGATGTGGATAACGAAACGCTGATTATCGCGCTGAAAGGGGCTGAACCGCCGTTGCGCGAGAAATTCTTCAAAAATATGTCCAAGCGTCAGGCCGATATTATGCGTGAAGATCTCAGCGCGCGCGGGCCGGTTCGTATGTCGCAGGTGGAAGCCGAACAGAAAACCATTCTGCAAATTGTGCGTCGCTTAGCCGAAAGCGGTGAAATCAACATTGGCGGCAGCGAGGATGTCTATGTCTGATCTTCAGCAGTTAACCGGCTGGCAGGCCTGGCAGCCGGAAGATCTCTCCAGGGCGGATGCGCTACCTGACGATTTACCGGTAGTCGACAGCGAATCAACGCCGGAGCAGCAGCAGGCGGAGCTACAGCGGCTACAGCGTCAGGCGGAAAAAAGGGGGCTGGCGCAGGGGCAGGCGCAGGGGCTTGAGCAAGGGCGTAAACAGGGCCACGAAGAAGGTTTCCAACTGGGGCTGCAAGCCGGTAAAGAACAGGGTCTGGCGGAAGCCAAAGCGCAACAGCAACAGATCACGGCGCAGTTTGCCGAACTGTTGCAATCTTTCCAGGGCGCAATTGATAACCTTGAAAAGATTATTCCGTCGCGTCTGGTGCAGCTGGCGCTGGCGGCGACGCGCGCCACGCTGGGTAAACATCTGGCTTTTGATAATCATCTGCTGCTGGAGAAGATTCAATCTTTTTTGCAGCAGGAACCGTTGTTTCAGGCACCTGTTCGGCTATGGGTTAACGCTGATGAATTCACCGCCGTGCAACAGCAACTGGGTGAAGTCCTGGCGAAGCAGGGCTGGGAGCTACGCGCCGACGATACGATGTTGCCTGGCGGTTGCCGTATTACCTCGGCCGAATGCGAGCTGGATGCCACTATCACCAGTAACTGGCAGGTGCTATGCCAGCTTAGCCGTGAGGATTACGGCACATGAGCCAGCGAATTTCACGATGGCTTCAGGCCATTGACGTCAAAGAAAAACAGATGAGCTCGCTTTCCGGAATACGCCGCTACGGCAGGCTCACGCGCGCCACCGGGCTGGTGCTGGAAGCGGTGGGTTTAACGCTGCCGATTGGCACCCTCTGCCGGGTAGAGCGTGACAGCGCGCATGGCGGCGATAGCATGGAAAGCGAAGTGGTTGGCTTCAACGGACAGCTACTTTACCTGATGCCACTGGAAAATACGGACGGCATCCTGCCAGGTGCGCGTATTTACGCGCCGGGTATCGGCGTGACAAAAGGTAAAACGCTGCCGCTGGGGCGGGCGTTGCTGGGACGCGTGCTGGATGCGCGCGCCCGACCGCTGGACAATTTGCCAGCCCCAGAGACAGAGCAACGTGGCGCGCTGTTTTCCGTGCCTTTTAACCCGCTGCGGCGCGAACCAATCAAGTCGGTGCTGGATGTCGGCGTATGTGCCATTAACGGCCTGTTAACGGTAGGGCGCGGCCAGCGCATGGGGCTGTTTGCCGGTTCTGGCGTAGGTAAGTCGGTGCTGCTCGGCATGATGGCGCGCTATACCAAAGCGGACGTTATTGTCGTTGGGCTGATCGGCGAACGTGGTCGTGAAGTTAAAGATTTCATCGAAAATATTTTAGGTAAAGAAGGGCTAAGCCGCGCCGTGGTGATTGCCGCCCCGGCAGACGTTTCACCCATTTTGCGCATGCAGGGCGCCGACTACGCAACGCGTATCGCGGAGGATTTCCGCGATCAGGGGCTGAATGTCTTGCTGATTATGGATTCCCTGACGCGCTATGCGATGGCGCAGCGTGAAATTGCGCTGGCGATTGGCGAGCCCCCGGCCACGAAAGGCTATCCGCCATCGGTTTTTGCCCGTCTACCGGCGCTGGTGGAGCGTGCCGGAAATGGTGAGCAGGGCGGCGGCTCGATTACCGCCTTTTATACTGTCCTGACCGAAGGGGATGACCAACAGGATCCGATTGCCGACTCGGCGCGTGCGATTCTGGATGGTCACGTGGTCTTGTCGCGTCGGCTGGCGGAAGCGGGACACTATCCAGCCATCGATATTGAAGCCTCTATCAGTCGCGCCATGACCGAACTGATCCCCGCGCAACACTACAAAAAAGTTCAGCGTTTCAAACAGCTGCTTTCCGCCTGGCAGCGCAACCGCGATTTGATTAGCGTCGGTGCCTATGCCGCTGGCAGCGATCCTCTGCTGGATAGAGCTATTGCGCTTTATCCGCAAATGGAGCGTTTTTTGCAGCAGGGCATTTATGAGCGCAGCGAATACGAAACGTCATTCAACGCGCTTTCCGCGCTGTTTGCTGATTTACCTGATCACCATAAGGAGAATGACGAATGACTGAGCGTTCCCCAATGAAGGTGCTGTGCGAATTGGCGGAGCAGACCTTAAGCGAGACCACTAACCAGCTTGGCCAGGTTCGACAGGTTCACGCCAACGCCGCTGCGCAGCTTGAGCAGCTGATCAATTATGAACAGGAATATGGCCGACAGTTGCAAACTGAGATGTCGGCCAGCGGCATGCGAGTCGTTGACCTGTTAAGCCATCAGTTTTTTATTTCATCGCTTAGCCGTGTCGTTAAGCAGCATACCGGCCATGTTGCGGCCTGCCAGCAGTCAGTGGATCATGCGCTGGACCGCTGGAAAAATGATAAGCGACGGCTAAACGCTTTTGAAACCCTGGTTAATCGGGCCGATCTGGTACAGCAGGCGAAAGAAAATCGTCTGGAGCAGAAGTTAATGGATGAATTCGCGCAGCGCGCAAGCTTAAGGAATAGCGGGATATGATGATTAACGTAATCGCCGCCCAGCCGGGTACGGTGCCGATTGGCGCCGCATCGGCAGAGACGGCTGAAAATGTCGATTTTGCCGGGGTATTAATCAACCAAATTGCGGCCGTCACCGACAGTCTTGCACCGGTCACGCAGGCAACGCCTGAACAGGAAGCCAGTGACGAAGTTAATACCGAGGAGGCTGACGCCGCTGCATTATTGCTAACTAACGCTGCGGTTGCACCTTTGCCATCGACCGTTATGGCGGAAGCCGCTGTGGTAGCACAACCGGCCGCGCTTGATCTAAACAAAGCAGACGTCGCGTCCCAGACCTTGCCGCTTAACCGCGACGCTGATACACAACGCCTTTTCGCAAGCGATGCGGCGCAAAACCTGCGCCGCAGCCCTGCCGATGAAATGCTGCGCATGATTGCCCGTCCGCAGGCGGCGCATCACAGCGCAAAGCCTGCCGAGCCACAGACGCAGCAACTTCATGAACCTGCGGCCCTTATTAAGCCCGCCCTGAATACGGTTCCGATGCCGACAGGCGAAAATGACAATGCCGTTCTGCCCGTTGAAAACCGGTCGCAGACGATGCCGCTTACCGCTGCGCCGGCTATGCCTGTCGTCTCGCAAGCTACGGCAGCGGCCGCATCGCCAGCGGCTGGCGCCATGCAGTCCATCGCTTACGGCATGCTGGAGCCGGAGGTGGGTTCGCCCGCCTGGCAGCAGGCGCTGAGTCAAAAGCTGAGTGCGTTTACCCGCAACGGCGTACATCACGCCGAGCTGCGTTTGCACCCGGAGCACTTAGGGCCGTTACAGATTAAGCTGCGTCTGGAACAGGATCAGGTTCAGCTGCATTTCGTCACCGAGCAGCCGCCGGTACGCGCCGCGCTGGAAGCCGCGATGCCTCATCTGCGCACTTCGCTGGCCGAAGCCGGGATTCAGATGGACCAGGGCAGCGTTGGTCGCGACGCATCAGCCTGGAATGCGCCGGATGATTCCCATTCAGGCCGTTCCTCTTCTGCGCAAGAAGAGACCAATGGCGCATTAATAACTGAAATGGAAGAAGAGATTGCACCCCCGCGCAGTTATTCCCCAATGGGAATAAGCGTTTTTGCCTGAAAAAGGAATTAACGATTTACCATCAGTAATTTCATCTGTTTGGCAAATTGTTCAGGGGCTTGCTTGTAATAGAATTTGCTATTCAATGGAACTGTATAATTGAACGTCTGTAATTTATAACAGGAAGTGTTAATTCGATGCCAAATAAAAAAAAGTCGACAACGACAGGGAAAAGTAAATTACGAACGCTATTTATTATTGTGATTGTGCTGCTGGCGGCAGCCGCCTGTACTATTGCCGCCTGGACCCTGTACGAGATGAAAATTATGCAGGCGCGCCTGCTTTCAGATAACCCACCAGCTGAAGTTACGCCAGTTGCTGAACCGTCAATGCCTGTTTATGTCCCGTTAGATACCTTTACCGTCAGCCTGAAACCGGGCGGAGAAGCCTACGATAGGGTGCTCTATATTGGCTTAACGTTGCGCGTCGTCAATGAAGACGACAAATCGAAGATAGAGCAATATTTGCCGGAAGTGCGTAGCCGTTTATTGATGCTGTTTTCCGGTCACAGTGCGGAACAATTAGCCCTTAACGAAGGCAAGTCACAATTAATCCAGGATATTAAACAAATATTAAGCCTGCCTCTCGATGATAAATCGGGCGTGACGGTGACGGATGTTTTGTTTAACGCCTTTATATTACGGTAACGCGCATGTCTGACAGCATACTATCGCAGGCTGAAATTGATCGCTTGCTAAACGGCGGCGGCAGTAGTGAAAATGAACGTATTAAAGAAGATGTGATCGATCATGAGGCCATTAAACCTTACGATCCTAATACTCAGCGTCGTGTGGTGCGTGAGCGCCTGCATTCGCTAGAGATTATTAATGAACGCTTTGCACGTCAGTTTCGTATGGCGCTGTTTAATTTGCTCCGCCGCAGCCCGGATATCACCGCGGGAAATATAAAAATACAGCCCTATCATGAATTTGCGCGCAACCTTCCGGTGCCGACCAACCTTAACCTGGTGCATATGAACCCGCTGCGCGGAACGGCGCTGTTTGCTTTCTCGCCCAGTCTGGTTTTTATGGCGGTAGATAACCTGTTTGGCGGAGATGGGCGTTTTCTGACCAAGGTGGAAGGCCGCGAATTTACCCCTACCGAGCAGCGCATTATTAAACGCATGCTGTCGATGGCGCTGGATGCTTACGATTACGCCTGGAGCTCCATTTTTAAATTAGAAATGGAATATGTCCGTGCCGAGATTCAGGTTAAGTTCACCAATATCACCTCATCGCCAAACGATATTGTGGTCACCACGCCTTTTTATGTGGAAATAGGATCGCAAAGCGGTGAATTTGATATCTGTATTCCTTTCAGCATTATTGAGCCGCTACGTGAGCTATTAAGTAATCCGCCGCTGGAAAATTCGCAGCAGGAGGATGATCAGTGGCGCACGGTGCTGGCTTCACAGGTAAAAGATACCGAACTGGAGCTGGTGGCGAATTTTTCTGATATGCAAACGCGGCTGTCAAAAATTCTCGCGCTGCAAAAGGGCGACGTCATTCCGCTGGACAAGCCGGAAAATATTGAAGCGTGCGTTGACGGTTTCCCGGTTCTTTCGGGCAGCTATGGCTGTGTTAACGGTCAATACGCTCTCAAAATCGAGAAGTTATTACACCCGACTATACCGTCATTAAATAAGGAGCAATATCCCCATGAGTGACGCAAAACAACCGTCTGAGGCTGACGAGCAGTCTGCAGACAATCTTTGGGGGGACGCGTTGGCCGAGCAACAGACTACGGAAAGTCAGGCCAGTGCACCGGTTATTACGAAAGAGACCCAGGTTGCCGCATTTAGCGAAGATCTCAAACTGATTCTTGATATCCCGGTAAAAATGACCGTGGAGCTGGGTCGAACCAAAATGACCATCAAAGAGCTGCTACGGCTGAGTCAGGGCTCGGTGGTGACGCTGGACGGTCTGGCTGGTGAGCCGCTTGATATTCTGATTAACGGCTATCTGATCGCACAGGGCGAAGTGGTGGTGGTGTCCGATAAATTCGGCATTCGCATCACCGATATTATTACCCCTTCTGAACGTATGCAGCGTTTAAGCAGGTGAGAGTTAACCGGAACACGAACCTGTTATGAATGAGGCTTCTACCACCTTCTCACTGGTCACGCAGGTAAGTGGCGCGTTGGCAATGGTCATTCTGTTGATCGTTGCCTGCGCCTGGCTGGCACGTCGCTGGGGACTGGTCAGCCAGGCGCGCGGACACGGGTCATCGCTCGTGGTGAAAAGCAGCCATTCGCTTGGCCAACGTGAACGCCTGGTTGTTGTTGAGGTTGAGGGACAGCGGTTGCTGCTGGGCGTTACGCCTGGCGCGATCACCCGCCTTGGACGACTCACGCAACCCGAAAAGGCGCCACCCATCGCTGCGCCAGATTTCCAGCTTACCCTGAAGCGCCTGTTAAAACGCGGCAAAGCGGAACCTGAACAATGAGTTTTTTAATGCGTACTGTACAGCGTTACCGGCTGACGCCGGTGCTGCTGGCTTTACTTCTGTTGCCACATACGGCCTGGGCCGCTAACGGCGATATTCTGCTGACGCGGAGCGGCAACGGTGAAGGCTGGTCTTTGCCGATCCAAACGCTGGTACTGCTGACCTCTCTGACGTTTTTACCCGCCATCTTGCTGATGATGACTGGGTTCACCCGCATTATTATCGTACTGAGCCTGCTGCGTAACGCGTTAGGTACGCCTTCTACCCCGCCTAATCAGGTGCTATTGGGACTGGCGCTGTTTATTACCTTTTACGTTATGTCGCCGGTGTTTAACCAGGTTTATGAGAATGCCTGGGTGCCGCTGTCGCAGGATAAGATCACCATGGAAGAAGCGCTGCCGCAGGCGGTGAAGCCGATGCGTGAATTTATGCTGAGCCATACGCGCGAAGCCGATCTGGCACTGTATACGCGCATGGCGAAAGTCGATAACTACGCCAGCCAGGATGAAGTGCCGCTGCGTATTCTCCTGCCCGCGTTTGTCACCAGCGAGCTAAAAACCGGCTTCCAAATCGGCTTTGCGGTCTTCATCCCGTTTCTGATTATCGATCTGGTGATCGCCAGCGTACTGATGGCGCTGGGGATGATGATGCTGCCACCCGCGACCATCTCTTTGCCGTTCAAGCTGATCCTGTTCGTGCTGGTGGATGGCTGGCAGCTGATCATGGGTTCACTTGCTCAGACTTTTATCAACTGACGGGATAACAGATGACGCCAGAAAGCGTAATGGCGATGGGCTTCCAGGCCATCCGGGTAGGGCTAATGCTGGCCGCGCCGCTGCTGCTGGCAGCGCTGGTCACCGGCCTCGTTGTCAGTATTTTGCAGGCCTCCACGCAAATTAATGAAATGACGCTGAGCTTTATCCCGAAAATCTTGATGATTGTCGCGGTGGCCATCGCGCTTGGGCCGAGCATGCTATCAACGATGCTCGACTATATGCGCGCGCTCTATACTAACTTGCCCCAAATGATTGGCTGACATGCAGAGTCTGTCGCTGGATGCGCTACCGTTGCTGATAAGCCACTATTTCTGGCCGCTTATTCGCGTGCTGGCGCTGCTTAGCTCCGCGCCGGTATTTACCGATAAAGCCATTGCCAGCCGGGTTAAGATCGGCCTGGCGGCGATTATCACGCTGCTGCTGGGGCAGAATCTGCCTGACAATGCCATTCCGCTGATCTCGGTTATGGGCCTATGGGTAGGCTGTCAGCAGTTGTTGATCGGGGTAGCGATGGGGCTGACTATTCAGCTTTTGTTTGTGGCCGTGCGTTACGCCGGTGAAATTATCGGTCTGCAGATGGGCCTTTCGTTCGCAACGTTTTACGATCCTGCCGGCGGCGGCAATATGCCGGTTCTTGCGCGTATTCTTAACCTGCTGGCGATTCTGCTGTTTCTACTGTTTAACGGCCACTTGCTGATGCTGGAAGTGCTGGCGGAGAGTTTTCAGCTGGTGCCGATCAGCACCGCGCCGCTGAACCGTGATGTATTTAATGCGATCGCTAATACCGGTAGCCTGGTTTTTCAGTTCGGCATCGCGTTGGGTTTGCCGGTGGTTACGCTGCTGCTGGCGATCAATATGACGCTTGGGATACTGAACCGTCTGACGCCGCAGCTCTCTATTTTTGTGGTGGGCTTTCCGCTAACGCTTAGCGTTGGCATGCTGGCAATCCTGTTGGTAATGAACAATTTTGCGCCTTTCTTTTATCGGGTAATGGAGATGGTTTTTACCCGCCTTTCACAAATTATGCTGCTGTTCAGCCAGAGCTAAAAAAACGCCGCAACGTTATCCGTTGCGGCGTCGGTGTTTGGCTTAATGCTTTTGTTTCAGCCGGTTCAGGCCGCCTTCACCTCTTTCTTGCCACGTGCCCGTAGCGCCGTCAGCGGCCCTTCGCCGCTAAGGGTAAAGACAGATATCAGCGTAAAGCAGAGCGCTATCATACCCAGCACCAGATAAGCGCCGTGGAAGCCCATGCTGTCATACATAAAGCCGGCAAACAGCGACATGAAAATCATCGACAGCTGTTTAAAGAAGCAGAAGCAAACCAGATAAATAGTAGCGGAGAAACGCACCTCAAACTGGCTGGTGATATATTTAAAACAGCCAACAATCAGGAACGGCACTTCAAACATATGCAGCGTTTTCAGCACCACCACTTCCAGCGCCGAGGTGGCGAAAGAAGAGCCAATAATGCGCACCGACATAATCAGGCCCGCCAGCAGTAACGCGTTCTTCCCACCGATACGGTTCACAATCAATGGCGCAAAGAACATGATGCTGGCGTTCAGCAGCTCGCCCATGGTTGTGACGTAGCCGAAGACGCGCGTTCCCTGTTCGCCGGAGGCGAAAAACGAGGTAAAGAAGTTAGCGAACTGCTGGTCGAACACATCATAGGTACAGGAAACGCCCACCACATACAGCGACAGGAACCAGAGCTTACGATCTTTAAACAGCTCCAGCGCCAGGCGCAAATTAAAGGGCGAGTGGTTGGCGCCCAGCGAATTGGCCACTTCTGCGGAGGGCTGTGCCTGTGGTTTCGCAATAAACAGCAGGATCGCCAGAATCACCGCACAGCCAGAGCCGAGCCAGAAGACAAACTGGTTATTAATGGTGAACATGATGCCGACAATCGAGGCGCACAGCGCCCAGCCCACGCAGCCGAACATGCGCGCGCGACCAAACTCGAACTGGCTCCGTCGGCTGACTTTCTCGATATAGGCTTCAATGGCCGGTGCGCCGCCGTTATAAATAAAGCCGAGATAGATGCCGCCAACAATGGCGCCGAGGTAAATATTGGCTTGTAACAGCGGGCCGAGGACATAAATAAAGAAGGGCGCGAACATCACCAGCATGCCGGTAATAATCCACAGCAAATGTTTCTTTAATCCCAGCTTATCGGAAAGCAGACCGAAAACGGGCTGAAACACCAGTGAAAACAGCGAAATCGAGGCGAAAACGATGCCGGTGTCGCTTTTACTGAGATGGTTGATGTCATGCAACCAGATCGGAAAAAACGGGAAGTAGGCTCCCATGATGAAAAAGTAAAAAAAGAAAAACAGCCCGAACATCCAGAAATTAGTATTTTTTAAGTAGTACATAATGTTTTCCTTAAGGTTATCGCGGGGCAGACTGGCCAGCTCTGCCCCGGCTAACGCTCAGCGCGTGTTAACCACGAGCCCAGCTCACTTCATAGTGATAATGATGATCCTGCAGTAAATATTCCGGCGAGACGCTAGGGCTCCATGAATCATCGCCGCCAACGCCCATATGATATCCATCCAGATTCAGCCAGCTTCCCGGTTCCTCTTGCAACAGATGGCGGTGCGTAACGTCGCGCAGCTGCGCCTGGCTGTAGCGGCTGAGATTAAAGTGGAAACGCCCGCGCCATTCGTTGTCGCCATACTGCAACCATTCACTATCGCAGCGCAGCCCATTTTCGCTGGGGAAAACGTATGGCGTATAGAGCGCCTCTAATGGCTGCTGCCAGCGATCGTAGCGGGCAGACTGTTTACGATCCGGGTAGTTCTCATGCGGGCCGAGGCCGAGCCAACTCACCTGCGGCGCTACCTGCGCCAGCTGGCAGGTAAGGCCGATGCGCGCCGGTGCCGGAATACCGGCGGCGATATCCACATCGACGCTGATATGCAGTTCACCACGGTGGTCGATGCGGTAGCTTTTACGGCTGATAAACAGGATCTGGTTCTGGTAACGCCAGCTGTGCACCGTACGCAGCGCGACTTCACCGCTGAGGCGTTCTGCTTCGCATAGTTCCAGCTGCGGCTCCATCTGATAAAAACCAGCGGCTTTCCAGCGCTCGACCCAGGCGTTGGGATCGATGCGCGCAGCCTCGCTCACGCCGATATCATTATCCAGCGGCGCACGCGTAAATTGATCCTGCAACGGCTGTAGCAGCGCGGCTTCGCCCGCTTTCCACCACTGAGTCAACAGGCCATTTTCACGACTGAACTGCCAATGCTGCTCGCCGAGCTGAATATCGAAGGCATGTTCGCTAACGCGCAGCGTTGGTGCTTCGCCCGCACCGTGCGGCGCTACAGGTAAGGTTAATGGCGAGGCCAGCTGCCACTGTTGCCAGGCGCAGATATGACCCGCTTCAGACCAGGCGGTCGCGTTGGGTTGCTGCACCTGCACCGTCAGCCACACCTGGCCGCTGGCGGTAATAGCGGGTAGCTCGTTAAGCGTTATCAGCTGGCGACCTTCAGGCGCGATATCCAGCTTCACCGTGCCGCTGGCTAAAGTGCGACCTTTCTGCGCCAGCGTCCAGATCAGCTGTTCGTTATCGCTGTGACGGAACAGGTATTCGCTGGTGATTTCCAGCTGTACTGGCGTGGTGCTTTTCAGGGCAAACTGAAAAAACTGCTGCGCCTGCTGCGCTTCAAATAACGCCGGATGCGGCGTGCGATCGGCAAAGACCAGGCCATTCATGCAGAACTGGCGATCGTTTGGCTTATCGCCAAAGTCGCCGCCGTAAGCGGCATAAGGCTTGCCCTCATCGTCATAACGGGTCAGCGACTGATCGACCCAGTCCCAGACAAAGCCGCCTTGCAGACGGGGATGCTGGCGAAACGCCTGCCAGTATTTATGGAAGCCGCCGAAGCTGTTACCCATGGCATGGGCGTACTCGCAGAGGATAAGCGGCCGATGCTCATCCGGCATACCGATCCATTTTTTAATCGACCATTTCGGCACCTGCGGGAAGGGCTGATCCTGATCGACGCGCGCATACATCGGACAGATAATATCGGTGGCGGTGCTGTTAGCGCCGCCGCCTTCATACTGCACCGGCCGGGTAGGGTCGTTCGATTTAATCCAGCGATAAAGGGCATCATGATTGACGCCATGCCCCGACTCATTGCCTAAAGACCAGATAATGATCGACGGATGGTTGCGGTCGCGCTGCACCATGCGCGTGACGCGCTCGCTCATCGCGGGCAGCCAGACCGGATCGCTGGAGAGGCGATTCATCGGCTCCATACCGTGTGTTTCGATATTGGCTTCGTCGACCACGTACAGGCCGTAGCGATCGCACAGACGATACCAGAGCGGATGATTCGGGTAATGCGAGCAGCGCACCGCGTTAAAATTATGCTGTTTCATCAGCAGGATATCGCGGCGCATGGTCTCTTCATCCATCACCTGGCCATTCTCAGGATGATGTTCATGGCGATTGGTGCCGCGGATCAGCAGCGGTTTGCCGTTTAGTTTTAACTGCCCCTGCGAAATCTCTACTTTACGGAAGCCGATGTCGCAGGCTTCCGCCTCCAGCAGCGTGCCGTTAGCGTCGTGCAGCAGCACCACCAGACGATAAAGCGTTGGCGTTTCGGCGCTCCAGAGCTGCGGCGCGGTAACCGGCAGACGCAGGGTAGTGCGATCTTTCCATGCGCCGCGCTCATCGATGATTTCGCTGCCAAGCGGTTGCTGGCGTTCGCCCAGCATCTCCTCACCAAACCAGAGCTGCACCGTCGCCTGCACATCCTGCAGCGATTCGCCGTTCGCGACGACCAGCGCCTTCAGTTCGGCATGGCTGAACTCTTCATTCAGCTGGGTCACCACCTGCAGATCGCTGATATGGGTGTGCGGCTTATGCAGCAGTGAAACATCGCGGAAAATACCGCTCATACGCCACATGTCCTGGTCTTCCAGATAGCTACCGTCGCTCCAGCGCAGCACCATCACCGCCAGGCGGTTAGCGCCCGGCTTCAACACCGTGCTCAGGTCAAACTCGGACGGCAGGCGACTATCCTGGGCATAACCAATCCAGTGACCGTTGCACCACAGATGGAAAGCCGAATTCACGCCGTCAAAAACGATACGCGTCTGCCCAGAGGCGAGCCACGCTTCATTAACATCGAATGTGAGCGAGTAACAACCGGTGGGGTTTTCTGCTGGTACAAAAGGTGGGTTAACCGGAATCGGGTAATTAACGTTGGTATAAATGGGCGCATCAAAGCCTGACATCTGCCAGTTTGAGGGCACTTGCGCTTCGTCAGCGCCAGGCAGATCCTGTTCTACCCAGCTTTCCGGCACGGCTTCCGGCTGAGGAAAATAGCTGAACGACCAGCGCCCGTTCAGGGTTTGCAGGCTGGTGGAGGGCATATCCTCGCGCGCCGCCGCAGGCGTACGCCAGCTGCAAAATGGCGGATGAGCGGGAAGCTGGTTAATTTGGGTTACCGCCGGATTTTCCCAGTCACGGCGCGCCAGAATGGCGCTTAAGGTGGCGGCAGAAGTACCTGCTTTTACGATCATGTCCTTTTCCTTATGCATTTGTGATGCGCTCACATTTATAAGCAATATGGTTTTGACTGGCGGGGATGTAAAGGCGCGTGGCCGCAATCGGTGATGGGATTCACAAATAATTGTGCAAAGGCGATTAACGACACAAGAAGCTGCCAACATTTTGAATGTTTCACGTCCCCATATGGTGAAACTTTTATGCTGCGTGACCTTCTTATGCGGCTTGGATTAAGTGGTCTGTACCAGCCAAAATGGACCACTACTATCCATGATGAATGGCAAAGAAACTTCATTAAGAATATGCCAGCAATAACGCCGGAAAAGGTTAAACGTATAGAAACACTGATGAACAAAGCGCTTCCTGATGCCCTATCGCAGCCGCGCCGCCTGGCGTGCCAGCTGCATTAACGCATCCGCCAGCGCCTGTGGCGAAAGCGCTTCTTGCTGTGGAGAAGCGGTGGTTTTACGCGTCACCAGGCTAACCGGCAGCAGCTCGGAACGCACCGGCGCGTCAGGTTGTCCGATCAGCTCCACCAGGCGTTCTACGCTGTTTTTACCTAACGCTTTGAAATCCTGCTTGATGGTCGTCAGCGGCGGAATAAAACAGGCGCTGTCAGCGGTATCGTCATAACCGATAATCGATATGTCCTGCGGTACTTTCAGGCCAGCTTCAGCAATGGCCCGAAGCGCGCCTAACGCCATCTGATCGTTCGCCACCAGAATCGCACTCGGGTGCGCGCCCTCATTCAACAGCCGTGTAACCTGCTGATAACCAGACATCGCGCTCCAGTCTCCTTCCATAACTGCCGTTGGCCGTAGCTGATGTTGCGCCAGCGTTTGCTGCCAGCCTTCAAAGCGCAGCCGCGCCGAAACCGAATCCTGCGGCCCCGCCAGCAGCGCGATATCACGATGACCAAGCGCCAGCAGGTGCGCAACGCCTAAACGCGCGCCTTCAGCAGGATCAAAAATAACGCTATTCGCGGCCAGCTGCGGCGAAACGTCAAGAAACAGCACCGGCAGCGCCTGACAGAGCGCAACCAGGTTTTGCGCTTCTTCGTCCTGCAGGGGAATATTTACGATCAGCCCGTCCACGCGCTGCGCCAGCAGATTGTTAATTGCCGCTTTGGCCGCTGCCGCGCCGCTCTGCTCGGTCATTGAGATCACGACATTAAAGCCTTTTTCACCGGCGCGGGATTTAATGGCCGCAGCAATTTGTGAAGGCGCATGCAAAGAGAGGTTAGACGTAGCGAGCCCGATGGTATAACCCATTTTTCCCGCCAGCTGCTGTGCTACGCGGTTAGGCACGTAGTTCAGCGCCGTCATCGCCAGCTCAACTTTTTGTCGGGTCTTTTCTGATACGTTTTCCGCCTGGTTTATTACCCGTGAAACGGTTTGGTAGGAGACACCGGCATACTGCGCCACATCATAAAGGGTTGTTGACTTCGCTTTCATCCCGCCTTCCTTAAAGCATTCCCGCACAGCGATCTGCTGCTAATGGCGGAATAGTATGTCGGGCGGCGAGTAAAGTAAAAAGCGGGGACCAGAAAGCAGAGGCAACACAGAATTAGCCGGTTGCCTCTGCGACAGCGCGGGCGTATTTAGCCATCGGAACGGTTCAGCAATGCCTGCAATAATGCCCGCTGTGAAACGTTTAGACGCGTTTCATTGACGCCGCAAAGATCACAATAGTGACGTACGGTTTTCGCGCTCCAGCAAAACCCGCGCTTTTGTCGCATTTGCTGACGCAGCTGGCGGAATATGTCTTCTATTTCAAAGGCGGCGAGCAGCTGACGTACGCCGCTACCTTTCCCAGAGGTCAGCTGGTGGGAAAGGATCTGGCTTACCGTGGTGACATCCGCATGCAGCAGCGCAACTTCATGCCCTTCATAGTCGGGATGCATGCGGCTCTCCCCCAGCTGTTTAAAAAACAGCAGATCCTGATAAAAGCGCGCCTTACGTTTTTCCACCTGAATAAACAGCGTTTCGATGCGCCGATCGAAAATGGCGTACAGCATCATCCAGGCATAGAGCGTTCTTAACATCCCGGTGTTGCGGTAACGCGCGTCGATACAGAGCGAGCCGATTTCACCGGTTTTTTCCGGGCGGCAACGGGTATCCGATATGACATCGGCAAAGATTTTTTCCGCTGGTAATCCCTGCTCGCTTTGTTTGATAAAGCCGATCGTGCCGATCACATCATCCGCAATCCGCGCGATAAACAGGCTATTCCCCGGCGAAAAAAACCAGGGTGAAAACAGCATATCCCCCTGCTGCCGTTTAACCAGTCCAAGGCGCAGATATTCAGTATGGAGCTTTTGCATACTGGTATAAAACTCCTGCAGGGTCGTGACCTGACAAATCTCGACATCTTCGCATAAGCTTCGCTTATTAAAACGCAGCGTGCGGTGTAACCCGACCACACCGTTCAGTTGATCGGCGGACTTAACGACTGGATATAACACGATGAGTTTTCCTCGCTGTAGGGGTTAACAAACACCTGCAACAAGTATTGATCAATAAGTTTATCTAAACAATGTTTTCATCAAAAAGTCATAAAGTGTGATTGAGACGCCGTTTTCATTGTGAAACTGGCATTTCGGTAAAAACTTAACATTAATGGGGTTAATGATTTGGCGTGTGTTGAACTGATGGTGTCGCAGGGTGCGCATTTGCCAGCCGCCAAAGGTGAGCAGGTTGCGGCAAAAGCGTGGGGTTATCAGCCGTCGGGGAAGCGCGTACGGCTGATAATTAGGCCGATCGTGACATGAGCCGGCAAGCGGTAGGCTCCCGCAAAACCTGTCTGTTGCGCTAACTCATTATCTCCGCATTTTGCTGCCGATACTCCTTCGGCGTGCTGGCGTAGCTTTTCTTAAACACTGAATAGAAATATTGCAGCGAAGGGTAGCCGCACATTTGTGAAATCTCATTAATTGGCATAGAGGAGGAGATCAGCAGCGCCCGCGCCCGCTCCAGCTTTTCGCTGTGAATAATGGTGTGAATGGTCTCGCCGGTTTCATCCTTAAAGCGCTTTTCCAGATTGGAACGCGACATGCCTACCGCGTCCAGCACCTGCTCGACCTTGATCCCTTTACAGGCATTAAAGCGGATATAGTGCATCGCCTGAATCACCGCCGGATCGTGCAGCGAACGAAAATCAGTGGAGCGGCGGGCGATTACCTTTACCGGCGGCACCAGAATACGCTGCAACGGCAGCGTTTGTTGATCCAGCAGACGATGCAGCAGCTTGGCTGCCTGATAGCCCATCTGTCGGGTCCCCTGCGCCACCGATGAAAGCGCCACGCGCGACAAATAGCGCGTCAGCTCTTCGTTATCAATGCCGATGACGCACAGCTTCTCAGGAACCGGAATTTTCAGATGCTCGCACACCTGCAACAGATGACGTGCGCGCGCATCGGTAACGGCAATGATGCCGGTTTGCTGCGGCAAAGTTTGCAACCAGTCGGCAAGCCGGTTTTGCGCATGTTGCCAATAGGCCGGTGCGGTCTCCATGCCCTGATAAACCACCCCCTGGTAGCGCTCTTGCGCCACCAGACGGCGAAACGCATGCTCGCGCTCCTGCGCCCAGCGCTTGCCGCAGGAGGCGGGCAGGCCGTAAAAAGCAAAGCGGTTAATGCCTTTCTCTTTCAAATGCAAAAACGCGCTCTCTACCAGGGCGGCGTTGTCGGTAGCGATATAGTGGACAGGCGGATAATCTTCTGGCTGGTGATAAGAGCCGCCCACGCCGACAATCGGCACATCCACATTCTGTAACAGCGCTTCGATATCTTTATCGTCAAAGTCAGCGATCACGCCATCGCCGAGGCATTCGCGCATGTTATCGATACGACAGCGAAAATCCTCCTCAATGAAAATATCCCAGTCGGTTTGCGATGCCTGCAAATATTCGCCGACACCTTCCACTACCTGACGATCATAGATTTTATTGGCATTAAACAGCAGGCTGATGCGAAAACGTTTCTCAAACATGATCACTCCTGGTTTTTATTCTGCATCTTGATTACCACAGGGAAACCAGTTGCAGAAAAAAATTGGCGAGCCTTGTGATCTGCTTCGACGATTACACCCGCCTGCGGGTTGCGGTATCCATCCATACCGCCAACAGCAGAATGGCACCCTTCACGATGTACTGCCAGAAGGTGGGCACATCCATCATGCTCATGCCGTTATCCAGCGAGGCCATAATAAACGCGCCCATTACCGCGCCCGCCACCGAGCCGATACCGCCCGCCAGGCTGGTGCCGCCAATCACGCAGGCGGCGATGGCATCCAGCTCTGCGATATTACCGGCGGAAGGCGATCCGGCACCCAGACGTGAACTCAGAATCAAACCCGCCACCGCCACCAGCAGACCGTTAATCGCAAACACCGCCATTTTGTTGCGCGCGACGTTGATGCCGGAAAGGCGGGCCGCATCAACATTGCCGCCAATCGCGTAAATACGGCGGCCGAAGGCGGTGCGGGTTGCCATAAACATCCCGGCCAGCATCAACAACGCCAGCAGCAGCACCGGCGTGGGGACGCCGCGATAGTCGTTCAGCAGCCAGATTGCGCCCAGCACCAGCAGCGCGGTAATGGTCTGACGCGATACCGCGCTGCGCGCAGGCGGCTGCTCCAGTCCCATTTGTTGACGTCGCAGCCGCAGCCGCCATTGCCAGACGATAAACAGGCCAAGCCCGATAACGCCAAACCCGAAGCCGATGCCGTCCGGCAGATAGCTTTGACCGATTTGCGACATCGCCGGATTGGTGGGCGCGACGGTGGTGCCGTTGGTGATGCCCACCAGCACGCCGCGAAACGCCAACATCCCGGCCAGGGTCACGATAAAAGAGGGGACTTTCCGATAGGCGACCCACCAGCCGTTCCAGGCACCCAGCAGCAGGCCGAGCGCCAGCGTAACCACAATCGTCAGCGGCAGCGGCCAGCCCAGCCAGACGTCAAAAATCGCCGCCGCGCCGCCCAGCAGACCCATCATGGAGCCAACCGACAGATCAATCTCGGCAGAGATAATCACAAACACCATGCCTACCGCCAGAATGCCGGTGATCGCCGTCTGGCGCAGCAGGTTAGAGACATTGCGCGCGCTGAGATAAGCGCCGTCGGTCATCCAGGTAAAAAACAGCATTATCAATACAATCGCCGCCAGCATCACCAGTACCTGTAAATTAAGCAGGCGCAGCTTGCCCGGTGCGCCGCCGCCGCTGGCGGGCAACATCGCAGTATTGGTTTTAAGCATAATGTTCACTCCGCAGGGCCGCTTCCATCACCTGTTCCTGCGTCAGGTTGTGGTTCGGCAAGTCAGCTTTGATTTGTCCTTCGTGCATCACCAGTACGCGGTCGCTCAGCCCCAGCACCTCCGGCAGCTCAGATGAGATCACAATAATGGCGATGCCCTGTTGCACCAGCTGGTGGATCAGCTTGTAAATTTCGACGCGCGCGCCGATATCGATGCCGCGCGTAGGCTCGTCAAGGATCAGAATTTCTGGGTTCAGCAACAGACATTTCGCAATAACCGCCTTTTGCTGGTTGCCGCCGCTCAAACGGCCCACCGCCAGCTCCGCAGAGGAGGTTTTTACCCGCAGCTGATGAATAGACTGATTGATTGCCACCTGTTCACGCGCTTCATCCAGCACGGAAAACGCACTGCTAAACTGGCTAAGCGCCGCCAGGGTAATATTTTTCCCCACGCCGAGCAGCGGCACGATGCCATCCTTTTTACGATCTTCCGGCACCATGGCGATACCGTGACGAATCGCCTGCTGACAGCTCCAGCGCGTAGGATTAACCCGGTGCGCTTTGATCGTCACCTGACCTTCCCAGCGTCCGGGCCACACGCCGGTAAGGCATTGCACGGTTTCGGTACGCCCGGCGCCGACCAGCCCGGCAATTCCGAGTATTTCCCCGCGCCGCAGCGTAAAGGAGACATTATTTACCCGCCGCAAATGACGGTTAACCGGATGCCAGGCGGTAAGGTTTTCTACGCGCAGAATCTCTTCGCCCTGTTGATGCGGCTCACGCGGATAGAGCGCGGTCAGTTCACGCCCAACCATCATGGTAATAATGTCGTCCTCGCTCAGCCCATCGGCCGGGCAGGTCGCGATATGCTTGCCGTCGCGGATCACGCAGATGGTGTCGGAAATGGCTTTCACTTCATTGAGCTTGTGCGAGATATAAACGCAGGCGATGCCGTGATCGCGCAGATCCTTGACGATCTCCAGCAGCACGCCGGTTTCCTGTTCGGTGAGGGAAGAGGTAGGCTCATCCAGAATCAGCAGGCGTACCTGCTTGTTCAGCGCGCGGGCAATTTCCACTAACTGCTGCTGACCAATGCCCAGCTCGCCCACGCGCGTATGCGGCGAGATATCCAGCTTCACCTGCTTCAATAGCCGCTGACAGCGCAGCGCCATGGTGTCGTCATCCACCACGCCGCCCCGACTGATCTCACTGCCGAGAAAGATGTTCTCCAGCACCGTCAGCTGCCGCACCAGCGCCAATTCCTGATGAATAATCACGATGCCCTTGCGCTCGGTATCACGAATCGTGATGGGCCGCAGCGGCTCGCCGGAAAACAGAATTTCGCCCTGATAGTCGCCCGCTGGATAGAGGCCGCACAGCACTTTCATCAGCGTCGATTTACCGGAGCCGTTTTCACCACATAGCGACACCACTTCGCCCGCCTCAAGGCGCAAAGAGATATCGTCCACGGCCTTTACGGTACCGAAGCGCTTGGTAATGTTTTTCATTTCCAGTAGCGTGGTCATGACATTCTCCAGCGATGGAATTGCCGCCGGACGGCGGCAAAGGGCTTAAAGCTCACTCTTTTTATGAAAGCCGTCGGCGACAACGGTGCTGTCGATATTGCTTTTATCAACCGGAACCGGGGTTAACAGCCAGGCGGGAACCTCTTTTTTGCCGTTATTCAGCGTCGCGTTGGTCTGCGGCTGTTTATCGTTGCCTAACTCCACGGCAATTTTTGCCGCATCGTCGGCCAGTTTGCTGATCGGTTTATATACCGTCATGGTTTGCGTACCACTCATAATGCGTTTGATCGCGGCCAAATCCGCATCTTGCCCGGAAATAGCCACTTTGCCCGCCAGTCCCTGCGCGGAAAGCGCCTGAATCGCGCCGCCAGCGGTAGCGTCGTTAGACGCCACCACCGCGTCAATATGGTTATTATTCGCGGTCAGGGCGTTTTCCATTATTTTCAGCGCGTTTTCCGGCAGCCAGGCATCCACCCATTGATCGCCGACGACTTTAATCTTCCCGTCATCAATCAACGGCTTGAGTACTTTCATCTGTCCGGCGCGGAACAGACGGGCGTTATTATCCACCGGCGAGCCACCCATCAGAAAATAATTCCCCTGCGGCACCTGCTTAACAATACTTTGCGCCTGAAGTTCGCCAACTTTTTCATTATCAAAAGAGATATAGAAATCGATATCGGCATTATTAATCATGCGATCGTAAGCCAGTACTTTAATGCCTTCTTGCTTTGCTTCGGCAATCACATTACTTAATACCTGCCCGTTGTAAGGAATAATCACCAGCACATCGACGCCGCGATTGATCATATTTTCGATTTGCGCCATCTGGGTTTCTTCGTTGCCGTTGGCAGACTGGACAAACACGCTGGCGCCCAGCGCTTCGGCCTTTTTGACGAAAATATCGCGATCTTTTTGCCAGCGCTCAAGGCGCAGATCGTCAATGGCCATGCCGATCTTGACCTCTTTAGCGTGGCCAGCGTGGCTAAACAGCGCCAGCGCAGCGCAAACGGCCAATAACGTCTGTTTCATTTTCATCATCATTACCCTGTAGGTTGAGGTGTTTTTTATCGGAACGTTCCTGAACGGGCTGTTGGATTCTTGACCTGAGCGCGGGCTTTCTTCAATTACAGATTTTTATCCCGGCGTTACGTTTTTTGGTTTATTGCTGGTTTTATGATGGCGATCGGTTTTTTAATGAAATAAAAATTGAGCAAGATTATTTTTTGCGTGTTGATACGGAGAAAAAGCAATAAATCGCCCTATTTTGCGACCTGACGCACATTTAATAATTATCTTAATTGTGGTGTGAAATAACGTAATTGAGCGTGAGGCGGCGGCTGATCAGAATGAAGTCATCTTCGCTGACCATTTCCGGTCAACTTGTTAAGGAGTAAACGATGCAGGCTTATTTTGATCAGATTGAACGCATTAGCTATCAGGGGCCGGAGAGCAGCGATCCGCTGGCGTTTCGTCACTATAATCCCGATGAAGTTCTGCTGGGCAAAACCATGGCGGATCATCTGCGCTTCGCTGCCTGCTACTGGCACACCTTCTGTTGGACCGGCGTCGATATGTTCGGCGTTGGCGCGTTCGATCGCCCCTGGCAAAAATCGGGCGATGCGTTGGAGATGGCAAAGCGCAAAGCGGATGTCGCGTTTGAATTTTTCTATAAGCTGAACGTGCCGTTCTACTGCTTTCACGATGTTGACGTCTCGCCGGAAGGCGATTCGCTGAAAAGCTATCAGCACAATCTGGCGCTGATGACCGAGGTGCTACAGCAGAAGCAGCAGCAGACCGGCGTTAAGCTGCTGTGGGGCACCGCGAACTGCTTTACCCATCCACGTTACGGCGCAGGCGCGGCCTCCAGCCCCGATCCGGAAGTGTTCGCCTGGGCCGCCAGCCAGGTATGCAGCGCCATGCAGGCGACGCACCAGCTTGGCGGAGAAAACTATGTGCTGTGGGGCGGGCGCGAAGGCTATGAAACCCTATTGAATACCGATCTGCGCCAGGAGCGTGAGCAGCTGGGCCGCTTTATGCAAATGGTGGTAGAGCATAAACATAAAACCGGTTTTCAGGGCACGCTGTTGATCGAGCCGAAACCGCAGGAGCCAACCAAGCATCAGTACGATTACGATGTCGGCACGGTTTACGGTTTCCTGAAGCAGTTTGGCCTGGAAAAAGAGATCAAAGTTAACGTGGAAGCGAACCATGCCACGCTGGCGGGTCACAGCTTCCATCATGAAATTGCTACCGCCATTGCGCTGGGCATTTTTGGCTCGGTAGACGCCAACCGTGGCGATCCGCAGCTGGGCTGGGATACCGATCAGTTCCCGAACAGCGTCGAGGAAAACGCGCTGGTGATGTATGAAATTATCAAAGCGGGCGGCTTCTCTACCGGCGGGCTGAACTTTGATGCCAAAGTACGACGTCAAAGCACCGATAAATACGATCTGTTTTATGGGCATATCGGCGCGATGGATACTATGGCGCTGGCGCTGAAGGTAGCGGCGCGCATGATTGAAGCCGGTGAACTGGATCGTCGCGTCGCGCAGCGCTACAGCGGCTGGAACGGTGAACTGGGCCAGCAGATTTTGCAGGGCGAAATGTCGCTGGCGGCGCTGGCCTCACATGCGGCGCAGCATCAGTTTAATCCACAGCATCAGAGTGGACGCCAGGAGCAGTTAGAAAACCTGGTGAACAGCTGGCTCTATCGTTAATTCATTAAAGGGAAGCGCAGCATGGTTATCGGCATCGATTTAGGCACCTCCGGCGTGAAGGTGGTGTTGCTGAATAGCGAAGGCGAGGTGGTGGCGAGTCAGACGGAAAAGCTAACGGTTTCCCGTCCGCAGCCGCTGTGGAGCGAGCAGGATGCTGATAGCTGGTGGCAGGCGACCGATAAGGCGCTGCAGGCGCTGCGTCAGCAGCACGCGCTGAGCCAGGTGCAGGCCATTGGCCTGAGCGGACAAATGCATGGCGCGACGCTGCTGGATGCGCAATATCAGCCGCTGCGACCGGCCATTTTATGGAACGACGGCCGCAGCCTGGCCCAGTGTCAGCAGCTGGAAGAAGCGGTGCCCGACGCTCGCCGCATTACCGGCAACCTGATGATGCCGGGCTTCACCGCGCCCAAGCTGCTGTGGGTAAAACAGCATGAACCGGAAATATTTGCGCGTATCGCTAAAGTGCTGTTGCCAAAGGATTACCTGCGCTGGCAGCTGACCGGCGATTTCGCCAGCGATATGTCGGATGCGGCGGGCACTATGTGGCTGGATGTGGCGCAGCGCCGCTGGAGCGAAACGCTGCTGAAAGCCTGCGGGCTGACGTTGGCGCAGATGCCTGCGCTGTTTGAAGGCAACCAGATTACCGGTTACCTGCAACCGCAGCTGGCGCAGCGTTGGGGAATGGAAAGCGTGCCGGTGGTGGCGGGCGGGGGCGACAATGCCGCAGGCGCCGTCGGCACCGGCATGATCAACGCCGGGCAGGCCATGCTGTCGCTGGGCACCTCCGGCGTTTACTTTATGGTCAGCGACGGTTTTCTGGCCAACCCGGAAAGTGCGGTTCACAGCTTTTGTCATGCGCTGCCGGATCGCTGGCATCTGATGTCGGTGATGCTCAGCGCCGCCGCCTGTCTGGACTGGGCCGCCGCGCTCACCGGCTGTGCCGATGTACCGGCGTTGCTGGCAGAGGCTGAACGGGCGCGCATGGATGTGCCGCCGCTGTTTTTCCTGCCTTATCTTTCCGGCGAACGCACGCCGCATAATAACCCGCAGGCGAAAGGGGTGTTCTTTGGGCTGACGCATCAGCACGGCAGGCCGGAACTGGCGCAGGCGGTGCTGGAAGGCGTCGGTTATGCGCTGGCTGAGGGCATGGATGCGGTTCACGCCTGCGGTATCAGGCCAACAAGTATTACGCTGATCGGTGGTGGCGCACGCAGCGCTTACTGGCGGCAGCTGCTGGCGGATATCAGCGGACAGACGCTGGATTACTGTCACGGCGGCGACGTCGGTCCTGCTTTGGGCGCTGCGCGTCTGGCACAGCTGGCGCTGCATCCGGCACAGCCGCCGGAAACGTTGTTGCCTGCGCTGCCTTTAGCGCAGCGCCATCAGCCTGATGCGCAACGCCATCAGCGCTATCAGGCGCGGCGCGCGCATTTCGCTAAACTTTATCAGCAGCTTGCGCCGCTGATGGAGACTGAATCGCTCAGGTAGCGCTTAACTGACCAGATGCCGTTTGTCGAGGCGGCGCAGCGCCAGCGCCAACAGCAGGCTGCCCGCCAGCGTCACGGTGAACACCAGCGTGATATCCAGCAGCGGCCACTGTTTATGGTCCAGATAATGGGTGCGCATAAAATGGATGATCAACGCGTGAAAGCCGTAAATTGGTAAAGAATTACGCGAGATCAGCGCCAGAATCGGCAACGGTCGGTTAAGGGCGTTTTTAAACAGCACGAACAGGCTCAGCGCGCCGATAAACACCAGCGGCCCACAGTAGAGATACCAGAGATCGGAAAACGCGCCGTTAATGTGTAGCTCATTTTTGGTGCCGACCGCAATGCCCGCCACGCAGGCGATAAACAGCAGCGCCGCCAGCCAGTTGATGCCGCGCCGTTCCGTCTGCATGGTGCCAAGGGCGCGGCCCAGCAGAGCATAGAGCAGATAATAGATGCTGTTCCCGCTGATATAGAGGTTAACCGGCAGCCATTGAAAACGGTCGATCGTCTGGTCGGCGGTGTTCGGGTTTGCCAGCACGGCCACCACCAGTACCAGCGCCATAACGTAGCGCGCCGTGGTGGGTTTCACCTGAATCAGCGGTGAAAACAGATAGATGGTGATAATCGCAAAGAAAAACCACAGGTGATAAAACACCGGCTTCTGTAACAGATGCAGCAGCGAAAGTTTCTCGTTAATCGGCGTCAGCACGCTGATGTAGACCAGCGCAACGGCGCTGTAAAACAGCAAACAGAGCACGATACGCAGAAAATGACGCGGCTGCGCGCTGCGTTCGCCAAAAAACAGGTAGCCGGAAATCATAAAGAACAGCGGAACGCAGACGCGGGAAGCGGAATTCAACAGATTTGCTCCGTCCCAGGCGGATTCCGCGACCCGATCGCTGTTGGTGATATACCAGGTGGTGGTATGAATCATGATGACCATCATGCAGGCCACCGCACGTAAATTATCTATCCAGCCAATCTTTTGCGCCGACATTTTTTCCTCATAAAGCGAGCACTTACGTTTATGAGGGTAGCCAGGCCACCACGCTTCAACAACTTTTCGCCGTCAGGATTCAGATTTCCACCCGCAGCCAGCCGCCCTTGAACCGCAATGAAACAAAGCGGCAGCCAGACGAGATCACAGGCTGCATAACGCCCGGTCAAAGGGTATACTGACGCACACTTTTTTAACTCACCCGTATCGCGTGCGAATTCAACATGCAAAAGTTTGATACCAAGACCTTTCAGGGCCTGATCCTGACCTTGCAGGATTACTGGGCGCGTCAGGGCTGCACCATTGTTCAACCACTGGACATGGAAGTTGGCGCTGGCACTTCTCACCCGATGACCAGCCTGCGAGCGCTGGGCCCGGAGCCGATCGCCGTTGCCTATGTGCAGCCTTCCCGCCGTCCTACCGACGGGCGCTACGGGGAAAACCCGAACCGTCTGCAGCACTATTACCAGTTCCAGGTGATCATTAAGCCGTCGCCGGACAATATTCAGGAGCTCTACCTTGGCTCGCTGAAAGAGCTGGGCCTCGATCCTGGCATTCACGATATCCGCTTTGTGGAAGATAACTGGGAAAACCCGACGCTGGGCGCCTGGGGTCTCGGCTGGGAAGTGTGGCTGAACGGCATGGAAGTGACGCAGTTCACCTATTTCCAGCAGGTCGGCGGCCTGGAGTGCAAACCGGTTACCGGCGAAATCACTTACGGCCTGGAGCGTCTGGCGATGTATATCCAGGGCGTCGACAGCGTTTACGATCTGGTCTGGAGCGACGGCCCGCTAGGTAAAACCACCTACGGCGACGTGTTCCATCAGAACGAAGTCGAGCAATCCACCTATAACTTTGAATACGCCGACGTGGATTTCCTTTTCACCTGCTTTGAGCAGTATGAAAAAGAAGCGCAGATGCTGCTGGCGCTGGAAAAACCGCTGCCGCTGCCTGCCTACGAGCGCATTCTGAAAGCGGCGCACAGCTTTAACCTGCTGGACGCCCGCAAAGCGATCTCGGTTACCGAACGTCAGCGCTATATTCTGCGTATTCGCACCCTGACCAAAGCCGTGGCAGAAGCCTACTACGCCTCCCGCGAGGCGCTGGGCTTCCCGATGTGCAATAACAACAAATAAGAGGCAGCCATGACTGACAAAACTTTTCTGGTGGAAATCGGCACCGAAGAGCTGCCACCAAAAGCGCTACGCAACCTGGCGGAATCTTTTGCCGCTCAGCTGACCGCTGAACTGGACAGCGCGGGCCTCGCTCACGGCGACGTGAAGTGGTATGCCGCGCCGCGTCGTCTGGCGCTGAAAGTCGCTAACCTGAGCGCGGCGCAACCGGATCGCGAAGTTGAAAAACGCGGCCCGGCAATTGCCGCCGCCTTCGACGCCAGCGGCGCGCCGACCAAAGCCGCAGAAGGCTGGGCGCGCGGCTGCGGGATTACCGTCGATCAGGCCGAACGCCTGAAAACCGACAAGGGTGAATGGCTGATGTATCGCGCCCATGTGCAGGGCGAGAGCGCGCAGAAACTGCTGCCGGGCATGATCGCCACGGCGCTGGCGAAGCTGCCGGTGCCGAAGCTGATGCGCTGGGGCGCGAGCGACGTGCAGTTTGTGCGTCCGGTGCATACCGTGACGCTGCTGCTGGGCGACGAGCTGATTCCGGCCACCATTCTGGGCATTGAATCAGGCCGCACGCTGCGCGGACATCGCTTTATGGGCGAGCCAGAGTTCACCATCGATCACGCTGACCAATATCCGGAGATTCTGGAAACGCGTGGCAAAGTGCTGGCGGATTACGACGCGCGTAAAGCCAAAATCAAAGCGGACGCCGAAGCGGCGGCGCGTCAGATCGGCGGCAACCCGGATCTGAGCGACAGCCTGCTGGAAGAGGTGAACTCGCTGGTGGAGTGGCCGGTGGTGCTGACCGCGACCTTCGAGGAGAAATTCCTCGCGGTGCCTGCGGAAGCGCTGGTCTATACCATGAAAGGCGATCAGAAATATTTCCCGGTTTACGACAACGACGGCAAACTGCTGCCGCACTTTATCTTTGTCGCGAACGTTGAATCGAGCGATCCGCAGCAGATTATCGCCGGTAACGAGAAAGTGGTGCGTCCGCGTCTGGCCGATGCCGAATTCTTCTTTAATACCGACCGGAAAAAACGTCTGGAAGATCAGCTGCCGCGTCTGGAAACCGTGCTGTTCCAGCAGCAGCTGGGCACGCTGCGCGACAAAACCGATCGTATTCAGGCGCTGGCGGGCTGGATTGCCGCACAGATCGGCGCGGATGTGAATATGGCGACGCGCGCAGGCCTGCTTTCCAAATGCGACCTGATGACCAACATGGTGTTTGAGTTTACCGACACGCAGGGCGTGATGGGCATGCACTATGCGCGTCATGACGGCGAAGCGGAAGAAGTGGCCGTCGCGCTGAATGAGCAGTATCAGCCGCGTTTCGCCGGTGACGATCTGCCTTCCAGCCCGGTCGCCTGCGCGCTGGCGATTGCCGATAAGATGGATACGCTGGCCGGGATTTTCGGCATTGGACAGCATCCGAAAGGCGATAAAGACCCGTTTGCGCTGCGTCGTGCCGCGCTGGGCGTGCTGCGCATTATCGTTGAGAAGCATCTGCCGCTGGATCTGCAAACCCTGACCGAAGAAGCGGTGCGCCTGTATGGCAGCAAGCTGAGCAACCAGAAGGTAGTGGATGAGGTCATCGACTTTATGCTGGGTCGCTTCCGCACCTGGTATCAGGAAGAGGGCCACAGCGTGGATACGATTCAGGCGGTGCTGGCGCGTCGTCCAACCCGTCCGGCTGATTTCGATGCGCGCATGAAGGCGGTGTCGCACTTCCGCACGCTGGCCGATGCCGCAACGCTGGCCGCTGCTAACAAGCGCGTCTCTAATATTCTGGCCAAAGCCACCGAGCCGCTGAACGAGAGCGTGCAGGCTTCGCTGCTGAAAGAGAATGAAGAGATCAAACTGGCGACCTTTGTCACCGCGCTGGAAAGCAAGCTGCAGCCGTGGTTCGCTGAAGGGCGTTATCAGGATGCGCTGATCGAGCTGGCGCAACTGCGTGAAGCGGTTGATAACTTCTTCGACAAGGTGATGGTTAACGCTGAAGATCCGGCGGTGCGAATTAATCGCCTGACGCTGCTGGCGAAACTGCGTCAGCTGTTCCTGCAGGTAGCGGATATTTCCCTGCTGCAGTAATCGCTGCGTTGTCATCATTTACGCCGGGTTATCCTTACGGGTTGCCCGGCGTTGTTGTTTTTGTCCAGCCGGTTGTACTCGTACCAAAAAAATCTGTGCGACTTCTCACATTCCTGGCCGTTTCTTTTCCACTCCGCTGGAAGCCCGCCGGGATTTGACGCCCTTCACACTTCCTGCCGCCGTGAATGATGACACTGATTCCAGTATTTCAGACTGGAGTCCAGTATGCCGGAATCAAGCAAAGTACCCGCTCTGAGCAGGGCGATCGAAATTATTAACCTTATTGCGCGTATCGGGCCGTGCAGCGCAACCACCATTATTGAAACGCTGGGCATCCCGAAAAGCACCGCCTATCTGTTGCTGAACGAGTTAAAAAAGCAACGGCTTATCAGCACCGACCAGCAGGAAAACTATTGCCTGTGGATGAAGCTGGTTGAGCTGGCGGAACATGCGTTAAGCAAACTGGATCTGCGCGAGCTGGCGCGGCCGCGTCTGACGCAGCTGATGGATGAGACCGGTTTTTTATGCCATCTCGGCATTCTCGATCATGAGAATGCCTATTACATATTGAAGGTGGAATCTCCCTCCACCATTAGCGTGCGCTCCCATGAGGGAAAAAGCCTGTCGCTTTATCGCTCCGGTATCGGCAAGTGCCTGCTGGCCTGGCAGCCTGCCACCCTCCGTGAAGCCATTATTGATCAGCTGGTCTGGCAACCCGCCACCGCCACCACCCTGCGTCACCCGCAACAGCTACATATGGAGCTTGAGCGGATTCGTCAGCGCGGCTGGAGCTTTGATAACGGGGAAGATTACCCCGACGTGCGCTGCGTCGCCGCGCCGGTATTCGATGCCAATAACAAGCTGACGGCAGCGATTTCCGTGGTCGGCACCCGTTTACAAATCAACGAAGAGAACCGCGATTATCTGGCCGGTAAGGCGATTGCCTGCGCCAAAGATATTTCTCGGCTGCTGGGATGGAAAAGCCCCTTCGATCGACTCGCCTCATAATCAAGGAGAACATCATGACCCTACCTAAAATCAAACATATCCGCGCCTGGTTCACCGGCGGCGCAACGGCAGATAAAGGCGCAGGCGGCGGCGATTATCACGATCAGGGCAACAATCACTGGATTGACGATCATATCGCTACGCCGATGAGCAAATACCGCGCCTATGAGCAGTCGCGCCAGTCCTTTGGCATTAATGTGCTGGGCACGTTAGTGGTTGAAATCGAAGCGGATAACGGCCAGACCGGTTTTGCCGTTTCAACCGCGGGCGAAATGGGCTGTTTTATGGTGGAAAAACACCTGAGCCGCTTTATCGAAGGGAAATGCGTTAGCGATATCAAACTGATACACGATCAGATGCTGGGCGCAACCATGTACTATTCCGGCTCCGGCGGCGTGGTGATGAATACGATTTCCTGCGTTGACCTGGCGCTGTGGGATCTGTTCGGCAAAGTGGTGGGCTTACCGGTTTATAAGCTGCTGGGCGGCGCGGTACGTGATGAAATCCAGTTTTATGCCACCGGCGCGCGCCCCGATCTGGCGAAAGAGATGGGGTTTATCGGCGGAAAAATGCCTACCCACTGGGGGCCGCACGATGGTGACGCGGGCATCCGTAAAGATGCGGCGATGGTGGCGGAATTCCGTGAAAAATGCGGCCCCGATTTCTGGCTGATGCTCGACTGCTGGATGAGCCAGGATGTTAATTACGCCACAAAGCTGGCTCACGCCTGCGCGCCGTTTAACCTCAAATGGATCGAAGAGTGCCTGCCTCCGCAACAATATGAAGGCTACAGGGAGCTGAAGCGCAGCGTGCCGCCGGGCATGATGGTCACCAGCGGCGAGCATCACGGCACGCTGCAATCCTTCCGCACCCTGGCGGAGACCGGCATCGATATTATGCAGCCCGACGTGGGCTGGTGCGGCGGCTTAACAACGCTGGTGGAAATCGCCGCCATCGCCAAAGCGCGTGGACAACTGGTGGTGCCGCACGGCTCTTCCGTTTATTCGCACCATGCGGTGATTACTTTCACCAACACACCGTTCAGCGAATTTTTAATGACCAGCCCGGACTGCGCATCGCTGCGCCCGCAGTTTGATCCCATTCTGCTTGATGAGCCGGTTCCGCAGGCGGGACGCATTCACAAAAGCGCGCTGGATAAGCCCGGCTTTGGCGTGGAGCTGAACCGCGATTGCCATCTGAAACGTCCTTATTGCCACTAACGGCCCGTGCGCTGCTTTTACGGCGGCGCCCTCATCTCGTGAGGATCCTGCAATGAATATGACTTTGCTTGATGTGGTAGTGAAAAAGAACCGTGCGCGCCTGATCCCTTTTATGCTGGCGCTCTATATCCTGGCTTTTCTCGATCGCTCTAATATCGGCTTTGCCAAAGAGACGTATCAACTTGATACCGGCCTCAGTAATGAGGCCTACGCGCTGGGGGCAGGTATTTTCTTTGTGGTCTATGCCTTTCTCGGCGTCCCGGCCAACCTGCTGATGCGTCGGTTTGGCGCAAAGAACTGGATTGGCGTGACGACGCTGCTGTGGGGCGGCCTCTCTGCCGCTATGGCGTGGGCGGATACCGAAGCGAAGTTCCTGATGGTTCGCACGCTGTTGGGCGCCGCTGAGGCCGGATTCTTTCCCGGTATGATTTACCTTACTTCGCAGTGGTTCCCGCAGCGTACGCGCGCCAGCATTATGGGACTGTTCTACATGGGCGCGCCGCTGGCTTTAACGCTGGGTTCGCCGCTTTCAGGCGCGCTGCTGGAAATGCACGGCTTTCTCGGTCATCCAGGATGGTTCTGGATGTTCATTATTGAAGGGCTGCTGGCGATCGCCGCCGGGATATTCACCTTTTTCTGGCTGGACAATACGCCGCAGCAGGCGCGTTTTCTCAGCGCTGAAGAGAAGGCCGTGCTGGTGAAACAGCTGGCGAGCGAAGAGCAGCAGAAGGCGACATCGCGCCTCTCTGAAGCCCTGCGCAATGGCCATGTCTGGCAGCTGGGCATCATCTACCTGACAATCCAGATCGCCGTGTATGGCCTGATTTTCTTTTTGCCGACCCAGGTCGCCGCGCTGCTGGGCACCAAAGTGGGTTTTACCGCATCGGTCGTGACCGCCATTCCGTGGATTGCGGCGCTGCTGGCGACCTGGCTTATTCCCCGTTATTCCGATCGCACGGGCGAGCGCCGCAACATTGCCGCCCTGACCTTACTGGCCGCGGCGATTGGCGTAGGCCTTTCCGGGCTGGTGTCACCGGTGCTGGCGATGATGGCGCTGTGCGTCGCTGCCGCAGGCCTGATCGCCGTTCAGCCGGTGTTCTGGACGATGCCGGGGCAGCTGTTATCGGGTCGGGCGCTGGCGGCGGGCATCGGCTTTATCAATCTCTTTGGCGCCATCGGCGGTTTTGTCGCGCCGATACTGCGCGTCCAGGCAGAAACGTTGTTTGCCAGCGGTGCCGCAGGCTTACTGACGCTGGCCGGTATCGCCATTATCGGCACCGGCATTATCTTGACGCTAAATATCCAGCGGCCTCCGTCAGCGGTGGGCGCAGCGCATCATTAATTCGTCATAAGGATCACTATGAAAACCGTATTATCCAACCCTTTTAAAGAAAAGTTACGCCAGGGAGAAGTGCAGATCGGCCTGTGGCTAAGCTCTACCACCTCTTATATGGCTGAGATTGCGGCAACGGCAGGCTATGACTGGCTGTTGCTTGATGGCGAACATGCGCCGAACACCGTACAGGATCTCTATCACCAGCTGCAGGCGGTGGCGCCTTACGCCAGCCATCCGGTTATCCGGCCAATTGAGGGCAGCAAAAGTTTAATTAAGCAGACGCTGGATATTGGCGCTCAAACGCTGCTGATCCCGATGGTGGATACCGCGGAGCAGGCGCGTCAGGTGGTTTCCGCGATGCGCTATCCGCCGGTGGGCGAGCGTGGCGTAGGTGCCAGCGTGGCCCGCGCTGCGCGTTGGGGAAGAGTGGAAAACTATATGGCGCAGGCCAATGCGTCGCTTTGTCTGCTGGTACAGGTGGAAAGTAAAACCGCGCTGGAAAATCTGGATGCCATTCTGGATGTTGACGGGATCGATGGCGTGTTTATCGGGCCTGCGGATCTCTCCGCCTCGCTGGGCTACCCCGATAACGCCGGGCACCCTGAAGTGCAGCGGATTATTAAAGAGAGCATTGAACGCATCCGCGCAGCGGGCAAGGCCGCCGGTTTCCTCGCCGTCGATCCGACAATGGCGCAAAAATGTTTGCAGTGGGGGGCGAATTTTGTTGCGGTCGGCGTGGATACCATGCTTTACAGCGACGCGCTGGATCGTCGGCTGGCGATGTTCAAACCGGGCGCGGCAGCAGCGCAAAAGCAGCAGGGAAGCTATTAACTACACGCCATCGGTAAAATAACGGATGGCGGCTAACCCATTCGCGCCGACGTCCCATTGGCGCTTTTTTAGCAACAATGTCTGACGTCGGGCCGTTAAGCTACCTATGCGTTAGCGAATAGCTTAAAAAGAAAAAGCTATTCTGTTAACGCCAGATTTCCATTATGCGTAAGATTACCTTATTTAATTAAGTATTTATAAAAAACAAATATCACTACAATAATAGATATCAAGATTACGATGCCTACATAGTTTGGGAAAAATATTCCTGCAATCCATGCGGCCAGCGCGATTAACCCTATCATTATATAGACAGATAAATCAGCCCATATATCTTTTAACATTCTCTTCAACAATTTCATGATAAAATCTCTTTTATTGCCTGATATACTTCTTGCTCAGAGCGTGGTCTGCCAGCGCCTAAATATTTTTTTATTTTTGGTTCTGCATAATAATATAACCCTTCTAATTTGTAATAATACAATACTTTATAGAAAGCCGGATCCAATTTTTCTAAACGATGAGCAGCCTGAAGTCGCTTTTGTAACAGGCCATAGTGTTCAACTAAGCTTAACAAGTTGATACTTCTAAGAGAAGGGGTAATATGAGCACTAAAATTTCTGCTCACAGACGCTGCGCTGGCTAAACCATATACCAGCGCTCGGTTTGTCGCGCCCGTAGATGCATAGTTACCCGCCAGGCCGGTAAGTGCCTTGATGGCCCCGGTTTTAAGTTTACTTTTTAATACCTTGAGCTGTGGGGGAGATAAATCTTTGATTAAAAAATCAAAGAATATCTCGATAGTTTTTATATAAGCGTCGCGGTGGTTAAAATGATAACTAATGTTTTTGAAGGCTCTGATATCCTCGTGTGTTAACTCAGAACATACATCTTTATAATCGTCCAGTGTACAGGAGGTATACCATATCATTCGTTGCAAACCAGCGTGTAGATTATTTATTGTATCTTTAGATTTGTTATTAAAAGCGTCATATCCCCTTTCAAGATATCCTGCAAGCACTCTGTCAGATTCAATCCTTCTTAAGAACTCCCTGTTCATAACGTCATCTCCCTGATTAAAAAAGCACCAGCAGGCACTTATACAATTGTTTGTATCGAGATGCAAGTTCCATACAAAAAGTACGTGATGAAATATAGCAAGAGTAGGGTCTATTGAGAGAAATAATAAGGGATTAACTAAATTCATTAATTAACTGATAACGGTAAATAAAAAAGTAAAATTATTTTTATGAGAATATTAAAAATAATTCCCTCATTAACTCGTAAAGCTACCCCGATCACAGTTATCAAGAAACGTAATTTGATAACCAGAAAACAGAATACAACCTGCTGCGCCAATCGCTTACAAGATCGGTACCAACCCGTTACCGCCGTAAGGCGAAGGATAACTGTGATGCGTGAAGGGAACCTCTCCGTTAAGGAAAAAATTGGCTATGGCCTTGGGGATGCCGCCAGCCACATCGTGTTTGATAACGTTATGCTCTATATGATGTTTTTCTATACCGATATCTTTGGCATTCCCGCCGGATTTGTCGGCACGCTGTTTCTGCTGGCGCGTGTGCTGGATGCCGTTTCCGATCCCTGTATGGGACTCATCGCTGACCGCACCCGCAGCCGCTGGGGCAAATTTCGTCCCTGGATTTTGTTTGGCGCGATCCCGTTCGGCATTACCTGCGTGTTTGCCTATAGCACGCCCGATCTCAGCCTTAATGGCAAAATGATTTACGCTGCGGTGACCTATACGCTCCTGACCCTGATGTATACCGTGGTGAATATTCCCTACTGCGCGTTGGGCGGCGTCATCACCAATAATCCCGAACAGCGTATTTCGCTGCAATCCTGGCGCTTTGTGCTGGCGACGGCGGGCGGAATGCTGTCAACCGTACTGATGATGCCGCTGGTGACGTTAATCGGCGGCGACGATAAAGCCTTTGGCTTTCAGTGGGGCATCGCGCTGTTGGCTGGCGTGGCGTTTATTATGCTGGCGATCTGCTTTGCGACCACTAAAGAGCGCGTACAGGCGCCACCAAATACCACGCCGATT
The DNA here is from genome assembly GCF_031457955.1 of Mixta sp. BE291. Taxonomy (NCBI): domain Bacteria; kingdom Pseudomonadati; phylum Pseudomonadota; class Gammaproteobacteria; order Enterobacterales; family Erwiniaceae; genus Mixta; species Mixta sp. BE291. Next base: position 201,493 of record NZ_JAVDXN010000004.1, read on the forward strand.
CGTGAAGACCTGCGCGATATCTGGCAAAACGATCAATGGCGCGTGGTGGGCGTACTGACGTTGCTGAATATTATGGCGGTCTCAATTCGCGGCGGCGCGATGATGTATTACGTTACCTGGATTATGCGATCACCCGCGCTGTTTACCCTTTTCCTGACCACCTATTGCGTTGGCAATCTGATCGGCAGCGCATTAGCGAAACCGCTGACCGACTGGAAATGCAAAGTCACTATTTTCTGGTGGGCCAACGCGGCGCTGGCGGTGCTGAGCGCAGCGATGTTCTTTGTGCCGATACAGGCCAGCACCACTATGTTTATTTTCATCTTTGTGATTGGCGTGCTGCACCAGCTGGTGACGCCGATTCAGTGGGTGATGATGTCCGATACCGTGGATTATGGCGAATGGCGCAACGGCAAGCGCCTCACCGGCATCAGCTTTGCTGGCACGCTGTTTGTGTTGAAGCTTGGTCTGGCGGTTGGCGGCGCGCTTATCGGCTGGATGCTGGCGGGCGGCGGCTATCAGGCTGGGGCCGCGGCGCAAAACAGCACCACCATCAGCATTATTATTGCGCTGTTTACCCTGATTCCAGGCCTCTGCTACCTGATCAGCGCGCTGGTGGCGAAACGCTACTACACCCTGAAAACACCCTTGCTAAAAACGATTCTGGCTGCGCTGGCGCAAAAGTCGTCATCCGAGCCGCAGGATGCGCCTGCGTGCCAGGAGCGCTTCGACAACGCGCCGGTTTCTAAATGATTCAAGCTTTTAGAGGATAAAAAAATGAAAATTAGCGACGGTAACTGGCTGATCCAGCCGGGCCTTTCTCTGATTCATCCGCTGCAGGTATTCGACGTTGAGCAGCAGGGGAACGAGATGGTGCTGTACGCCGGGACAAAAGATGTCAGCGAACGCGCCGGACAGCTGGATACGCCGCTGTTTACGCTGCGCTTTTTCTCGCCGCAGGAGGGGATTATCGGCGTGCGGCTTGAGCATTTTCAGGGCGGGGTGGATAAAGGGCCGCACTATCCGCTGAACCTGCGTAGCGATGTGGCTACCGTGCAGGAAAACAATGCGCAATACGCCAGCCTGACCAGCGGCAGCCTGAGCGTCAGAGTCATCAAAGGCGACGGCTGGGCGCTGGATTTCCTACGCGATGGCGTACGCATCACCGGCAGCGCGTATAAAAACAGCGGCTATGTGCAGGATAATAATACGCGCTCCACCCATGTGTTTGAGCGGCTCGATCTGAGCGTAGGCGAAACGGTTTATGGCCTCGGCGAACGCTTCACCGCGCTGGTAAAAAACGGCCAGACAGTAGAGACCTGGAACCGCGACGGCGGCACCAGCACTGAGCAGGCGTATAAAAACATTCCGTTTTACCTGACTAACCGCGGTTATGGCGTGCTGGTTAACCATCCGGAATGTGTTTCCTTTGAGGTGGGCTCAGAGAAAGTATCAAAAGTGCAGTTCAGCGTCGCCGGAGAATATCTCGAATACTTTGTGATTGACGGCCCGACGCCCAAAGCGGTGCTGGATCGTTACACGCGCCTGAGCGGACGTCCGGCATTGCCGCCCGCCTGGTCATTCGGCCTGTGGCTGACCACTTCCTTTACCACCAATTATGACGAGGAAACGGTTAACCGTTTTATCGACGGCATGGCGGAGCGGCAGCTTCCGCTGCACGTTTTCCACTTTGACTGTTTCTGGATGAAAGCTTTTCAGTGGTGCGATTTTGAATGGGATCCCGCCACCTTTCCCGACCCGCAAGGCATGCTGCGACGGCTAAAGGCGCGCGGCCTGAAAATTTGCGTATGGATCAATCCCTATATCGGCCAGAAATCGCCGCTGTTTCAGGAAGGACGCCAACAGGGCTATTTGCTGAAGCGGCCTGACGGCGCGGTCTGGCAGTGGGATAAATGGCAGCCCGGCCAGGGGATTGTTGATTTTACCAACCCTGAGGCCTGCGAATGGTACGCCGGGCATTTAAGGCGCCTGGTGCGGATGGGCGTGGACTGTTTCAAAACCGACTTTGGCGAACGCATCCCTGTCGATGTGCTGTGGCATGACGGCTCCGATCCGCAGAAAATGCACAACCACTATGCCTTTATCTATAACCAGCTGGTGTGGAACGTACTGAAAGAGGAGCTGGGAGAAGAAGAAGCGGTGCTGTTTGCCCGTACCGCTTCCGTTGGCGCGCAGCAGTTCCCGGTACACTGGGGCGGCGACTGCTATGCCAATTACGAATCAATGGCGGAAAGCTTGCGCGGCGGCTTATCACTGGGCATGTCGGGCTTCGGCTTCTGGAGCCACGATATTGGTGGCTTTGAAAATACCGCTCCGGCTGAAGTATATAAACGCTGGTGCGCGTTCGGCCTGCTGTCGAGCCACAGCCGTTTGCACGGCAGTAAATCCTATCGCGTGCCCTGGGCTTACGATGACGAAGCCTGCGATGTAGTACGCCATTTCACTCAACTGAAGTGTCGGCTGATGCCTTATCTTTATCGTCAGGCGGCGCTGGCGCATGAGACCGGAACGCCGATGATGCGCGCCATGATGCTGGAGTTCCCTGACGATCCCGGCTGTGACTATCTGGACCGCCAGTATATGTTAGGCGATTCGCTACTGGTGGCGCCGGTATTCAGCGATGCGGGCGACGTCGCGTTCTGGCTGCCGGAAGGGCGCTGGACGCATCTGCTCAATAATCATGAGACGCAGGGCGGCCGCTGGCATAAACAACAACACGGCTTCTTAAGCCTGCCGCTTTATGTCCGTGGCAATACGCTGCTGGCGCTGGGCAATAACGATCGCCAGCCGGACTATGAGTGGCATACCGGCACCGCTTTCCAGCTGTTTAGCCTTGAGGATGGATGCGAAGCGCAATGTGAGGTTCCTGCCGCCGATGGCGCGACGTTGTTTACGTTGAAGGCGCGGCGGGAAGGGGAAACGCTAACGGTGCAGGGCGAAGGCTGCGCAACGGGCTGGACGCTTTGCCTGCGTAATATTAACGAGGTGAAAGAGGTGCAGCAGGGGCACTACGCTACAGGAGAACAGGGCGTGGTGATTACACCCGCCAGCGCAGAATCCACGCTGGTGATTAGATTGTGAGTTGAAACGTTTATTTCATTTGGGATGAAAGGCCGGGAGGATCCTCAGGATCGAACCCGGCTTTTTTTGAGGATCCGATCGTTTATTGCAATTGTTCGATCTAAAAGAAGGTTAACGCCAGTCCCCTCCAGCGGCCTTATTTATCAGCCTATCTGCTTTCTTTCTGGCTAAGAAGTAATGCCTGGCTTTATCTTTCAGGAAGTTACAAGCTAAATCTTCATTACAGAAGAAAACAGCAGAGCCAATAACCAGGAATAATAATGGTATGAATAACGGCAGGCAGGAACGGACAGGCAATGCATCACCGGAAGCCCGCTGTTAAACCAGCTTCCGGCAGGGTTGTTATCAGGCGGCTGGTGGTACCGTTCGGGCAAAGCTTTCGCGCTGAAACATTTTTTCCACCAGCTTCACCAGCGCCGGGCGGTCAACGCACCAGTTCGGCGCCAGATGGCGAAAATTAAGATAGCCAATGGCACAGGCGGCAGCGATATCAGCCAGGTTGAGCTGTTCGGTGTTCAGCCATTTTTGACTGGCCGCTTCGCGCTCCAGCGCATCCAAACCACGCTGAATTTTTTGGCGTTGACGCAGCATATTTTCCGGCGATTGCTGCTCGATCGGGCGCAATTGCTCACGCACGATAATCAACGCCGCATCGCAGATGCCGTCGGCCAGCGTTTCCAACTGCCTGATTTTTACCGCCGCAAAAGGCGCTTCCGGTAGAAATTTTGGCGTCTGCGGTTGGGTTTCCAGCCACGCGGCGATAATCGACGAGTCATACCAGCACTCATCGTTGTCATCGACCAGCGCCGGAACCTTGCCTAACGGATTATATTGCGGAACGGGACTCTCTTCGATCCAGGGCGATTCGTTAACAAACTCAAAGGGGAGGCCTTTTTCCAGCATCAGAACGGAAATCTTACGTACATAAGGGCTGGTATAGTTGCCGATAAGCTTCATTACGGTGATTCCCTACGAGTGAAGGGGTGGAATGGCCAGGCCATTGCTGCATGGGCCTGGCCGCGCACGGTTAGTCGGTGCCGGGAAACAGGAACGGATTCAGGCTGCTGCGGGCAAAACCCTCTTGCTCCATGCGCGCATCCAGAATCAGCGAGGCGAGATCGTCTGCCACCGGTTCAACCGCCGGATCTTTCTCCTGCCATAGCATTTTAAGGTAGGTGCCGCAGTCGCCGCAGCTTTCCGCTTTTATCGACGCTTGTTCATCTTCCAGCGACCAGTAATGCAAATCGCGCGTCTGTTCGCAGTTGGTGCATTTGGCGCGCAGCACATACCATTCGCTTTCACACAAATTACAGTGCAGATAACGCAGGCCGCCGCCCTGAGAGCCCATATGAACCACGCTGGAGACCGGCACGCTGTTGCAAACCGGGCAGAATTGCCGCTGCTCGCCATATTTGGCGCGCGCCTTGCCGGGAATTAACGCGGCCATCTGCGCCCAGTAAATCGACAGCGCCGCCCAGATAAAGGGGGCTTTGTCGCTGCTGACCTGAGCAAAATCATGCTCAAGCAGGGCCGAGGCCAGCGCATCCAGCTCCGGAGCCGAGGTTTTTTCCAGGTTCTCCAGCACCGCCAGCGCCTGACCGGTCATCTCCGGCTTGAGTTCGGCAATCAGCGAATGCAGCAGGCGCTGCCAGTGAGGATCGCGCGGTAAAGTATGAATATCCAGCGGCGGCTTGCCGCTGGCGGCAGTCTCTACCAGACGCGCATGGAGATCCATATGCAACGGATGATCGTAAAGCACGATTTCCTGCGCTTCGGCAATAAAAGCGGCAAAGCGCAGATAGTCGCCCAGCGGATTTTTTTCCGCCAGCTGGCGCAGACGTGCGGCGCGGCGGCTGTATAAATTCTTCAGCCTGGGGAAAAGTAACGGCGGAATCATATCCGCCGTTGTTTTGTCGCTTTTCTCCAGCTGTTCTTGCGGGATAATGCGAATAGTCATCAGGGACGTTTTTCCTGTTTTCTCAGTTGGTTCTGCTGCTCACGAACAGCGCGATACCAGCGCGGATGGTGCTGCTTTGCCCATAACGGCGTAACCCAGCCTTCCACCATGGCGGTGATGGTGCCTTTTATCCACAGCGCGGCGTAAATATGCACCATAATCACCACGATCAGGCCCACCGCCGCCAGCGAATGCACCAGTAAGGCCAGCCTGATCAGCGGAATGGGAAAGGCAGCGGCAAAGTAAGGACGCCAGATGACAATACCACTCGCCAGCAGCAGCAGCAGACTGATGATAGCAGCCCAGAATACACACTTCTGTCCGAAATTATAGCGGCCGGTATCGCCGACCTCCTCATTCATGGCAATTTTATGGATGTTTTTTGCCCACTCCAGGTCGTCACGGTTAACCAGGTTGTGCTTCCAGTAGCGGAAAAACATCAGCAGAAAGGCCAGGAACATCGCCACCCCGATAAACGGATGCAGAATGCGCGCCAGCTGCGGCGTGCCCAGCAGGTTTAACAGCCAGTTAAACGAAGGGAAAAGAAAGCCCAATCCACTAAAGGCGGCGAATATAAAGCAGAACGCCACAATCCAGTGGTTGATGCGTTCCGGCGCGCTGTAGCGCACGATCAGGTCGCGTTTTTTCATGATTTACCCTCCTCGTTTTCTTGCTGTGCGTTGTCCTCTTCCTCGTGCACGCGGTTCGGGCCAATCCCCACATAATGGAAGAGCGAACCGGCAAAGGTCGCCGCGAAGCCGATGGCCGCCAGTGGTTTCCAAATTCCTTTCCAGAAGGTGACCGTCGGGCTGATGGCGGGATTCTCCGGCAGGCCGTGATAAAGCTGCGGTTTGTCGGCATGATGCAGTACGTACATGACATGCGTACCACCAACGCCTGCCGGATCGTAAAGACCGGCATTTTGATAACCGCGCGTTTTTAGCTCTTTGACGCGCTCTGCCGCCAACTGATGCATATCCGCTTTCGTGCCAAAATGGATAGCGCCGGTAGGGCAGGTTTTCACGCAGGCGGGTTCCTGACCTGCGCTCACGCGATCGACGCACAGGGTGCATTTATAAACGCGGTTATCCTCTTTGTTGAGGCGCGGCACGTTGAAAGGACAGCCCGCGATGCAGTAGCCGCAGCCAATACAATGCTCAGACTGAAAATCGACGATGCCGTTAGCGTACTGGATAATCGCGCCTTCCGCCGGACACGCCTTCAGGCAGCCCGGATCGGCGCAGTGCATGCAGCCATCCTTACGAATGAGCCACTCCAGCCTGCCGTTCTCTTCCACTTCCGAGAAGCGCATCACCGTCCAGGATTTTGCAGTCATATCGATCGGGTTATCGTAGACGCCGACGTTAATCCCCGGTTCATCACGAATATCGTTCCACTCCGAACAGGCGACCTGGCAGCCCTTGCAGCCAATACAGGTCGTTACGTCAATAAGCTTCGCCACTTCCTGTTGATGGTCACGCGCCTGCGGCGGCGGCGTTAACCCGTTGGTCGCGGAGCGGCGAATAATGTCTTGTGATTGGTAAGCCATAATCGTTCTCCGTTACACCTTTTCCACGTTAACCAAAAAGCCTTTGTATTCAGGCGTCTGAGAGTTGGCATCGCCCACCGATGGGGTCAGCGTATTGGCCAAAAAGCCTTTTTTCGTCGCGCCTTCAAAACCCCAGTGACACGGAATACCAACGGTATCCACCGGCTTATCGTTAATGGTCAGGCGGCGCAGACGTTTGGTGACCACCGCTTTCGCTTTGATATAGCCACGCTGTGAGCTGATTTTGATCTCATCTCCCGCCTTAATACCTTTATCTGCCGCCAACTCCACGCCAATCTCCACAAACTGTTCAGGCTGAGCGATAGCGTTCAGTAGCGCATGTTTGGTCCAGTGGCGGAACAGTTCGGTAATCGAGTAGGTGGTGGCGACGTAAGGGAATTTATCCGCCTGACCCAGCGTCTCGGCATCGCGTGAGAAAATACGCACCACCGGGCTATGAACCTGCGTAGGATGCAGCAGATTGGTACCGGCAGGGCTTTCCATCGGTTCATAATGTTCAGGGAACGGACCATCCTTTAACTTATCCAGCGCAAACAGATGTCCCATGCCGTCCGGCAGCATAATAAAAGGCCCAACCTGTTTTTCCGGCGCGGCGGTGACGGGATAATCTGGCACATCGTAGCCCTGCCAGCGCTTACCATCCCATTCGATCAGCTTGCGTTTCGGGTCCCAGGCTTTGCCGCGCGGATCGGCGGATGCGCGGTTATAGAGGATGCGGCGGTTAGCCGGCCACGCCCACGCCCAGCCTGATATCGCTCCCAGGCCAGAAGGATCGGCATTGTCACGGCGCGCCATCTGGTTGCCTTCCGGCGTCCAGCTACCGGCGTAGATCCAGCAGGCGCTGGCGGTGGTGCCGTCATTACGCAATTCAGCGAAGGAGTTAAGCTGCTGGCCCTTTTTCAACAGCAGCTTGCCGTTATCATCATAAATATCGGCCAACGCCTGACCGTTGCTTTCGCGCGCCACCTCTTCCGGCTCTGGGTTCGAGGGATCGGTGTAGTTCCAGTTCATCGCCATCAGCGGTTCCGGCGCGATGCCGCCCTGCTGGCGATAGAGTTCGCGCAGGCGCAGGAAAATATTGCCAAGGATTTTCCCGTCGTGCAGCGCCTCTGCCGGTGGTTCGGCGGCTGCCCAGTGCCATTGCAGCCAGCGGGAAGAGTTCGCTACCGAACCGTTTTCCTCGGCAAAACAGGAGGAGGGCAGGCGAAACACTTCCGTCTGGATATTAGCGGGATCGGCCGCGTTAAATTCACCGTGGTGCTGCCAGAAGCTGGCCGTTTCGGTGCTGAGCGGATCGATAACCACCATATATTTCAAACGAGAAAAAGCGCGGAATGCTTTGTTTTTATTCGGGAAGGCGGCCAGCGGGTTAAAGCCCTGGATGATATAGCCGTTAAATTTCCCCTCTTCCATCATCTCTGCCTGCGCCATGCAGTCATAGCTTTTGTCCCACTTCGGCAGCCAGTCGTAGCCCCACTGGTTATCCGCCGTGGCATTGTCGCCGTAAAAGCTTTTCATCAGGCTGACAAAAAACTTATCGGTGTTCTGCCAGTAATTGACCTGACCAGGCAGCGGGGAGGTAGGCGTCGCCTGTTGCAGATATTGCGCGAGCGTGGTTTGCTTTTCCGAAGGCAGCGGCAGATAGCCAGGCAAGCTTTGCGCCAGCAGGCCGAGGTCGGTATAGCCCTGAACGTTGGAGTGACCGCGCAGCGCGTTAATACCGCCGCCAGGCATACCGATATTGCCCAACAGCAGCTGAATAATCGCTGCGGTACGGATAATTTGCGCGCCATTGGTGTGATGCGTCCAGCCCAGCGCATACAGGAAGGTGGTGGTGCGGTTGGGGACGCTGGTGCTGGCCAGCGTCTGGCAGATGGTGAGAAACTCCTCCTGCGACGTGCCGCACAATCGGCTGACCATTTTCGGCGTATAGCGGCTGGCATGTTTTTTCAGCAGGTTCAGCACGCAGCGCGGGTGCGTTAAGGTGTTATCGCGCTTCGCCTCGCCGTTTTCGTCCAGCTCATAATGCCAGCTGCTTTTATCATACTGGCGTGTCGCGTCGTCGTAGCCGCTGAACAGACCCTCTTCGAAGCGGTAGCCTTTGCTGACAATCATTGCGGCATTGGTGTAGGCTTTCACATATTCATGCTGGATCTGGTTGTGCTCCAGCAGATAGTTAACCACGCCCATCAGGAAAGCGACGTCGCTACCGGCGCGCAGCGGCGCAAAAATATCCGCTACCGCAGCCGAACGGTTAAAACGTGGATCGACTACGATAACTTTGGCTTTATTATGGGTTTTCGCTTCAATAACCCATTTAAATCCTACCGGATGCGCTTCCGCCGGGTTGCCGCCCATGATCATAACCACATCGGCGTTTTTGATATCGTTCCAGTTATTGGTCATCGCGCCACGACCAAAGCTGGGCGCCAGCGCGGATACCGTTGGGCCGTGGCAGAGACGCGCCTGGTTTTCCAGCGGCAGGATGCCTAACGCGCGGGCAAACTTGTGATCGAGCAGGCCGGTTTCATTACTGGCTGCGGAAGAACAAAGCATGCCGGTTGTTGTCCAGCGATTGACCGTTGTGCCTTGCGCATTCTTTTGTTGGAAGTTAGCATCGCGGTCGGCCTTCATCAGTCGGGCGATGCGATCGAACGCTTCATCCCAACTGATACGCTGCCACTTATCGCTGCCTGGCGCGCGATATTCAGGGTATTTAAGGCGCTTTTCGCTGTGGATATAATCGAGAACGCCAGCCCCTTTCGGGCAAAGCGAACCCCGGCTTACCGGATGATCGGGATCGCCTTCAATATGATAAATAGAGGAAATGGCATTCTTCGCGCCGTCGCCTCGGCTGTAAATCAGCATGCCGCAGCCTACGGAGCAGTAAGTACAGTTATTTCGGGTTTCCTTTGCCCGAAGCAATTTATATTCGCGAACGTTTGCGAGAGCAGTGGAGGGCGTAAAGCCTAATAATGTTAGAGTTGTCCCTGCCATGCCGCCCGCACAGATTTTAAAAAAACTGCGTCTATTTATATGCATAGTATTATTTTTTGCTCAAAACATTGCCAGAACGACAAAAAATAACACTCTTACGACTATTTTTTTTGACAACCATCAATAAGTAATTATTTTGTTATTGTTTTTTAAACGATTAATTATAAAGAGGTATATGCACTAAATTGATTGATTTAGTGGTTTCATTAAATAAATTGCCATTAGGGCGAATTTTCTGAGTTTTTATTGCGCGCGTTTCGGTTTAAATATTTCATTTAAAAAGTGCGTTTCAGCCTTTCGCATTTTATGTGTAGCGATTTTTTTGCCATACGCGGGCCACAGGTTCAGAATTGCGGTGCAAATCCCACATTTATCGCGACCGAAGATATCCGCTTAACGTGTGGCTGTTATAACCAGGTAGACGTAAATTGAAATCAGAAACCCAACACAACGCCGGGACGATAGCGCCTCCTGCTGGCGTCAGCGAAGTAAAAGTATGGCAGCGCGATGCGCTGGCGGATGCCTGCCAGGACTGGCTGGCGGATGAAGTGCCGGTGGCGCTGGTCTATAACGGTATTTCGCATGTCGTGATGATGAGTACGCCGAAAGATCTTGAAGCGTTTGCGCTCGGCTTTTCGCTCTCAGAAGGAATTATCGTTGCGCCAGAAGAGATTTACGGCATGGATGTAGTGCCGGGCTGTAATGGCATTGAGGTGCAGATTGAGCTTTCCAGCCGCCGTTTTATGGCGCTGAAAGAACAGCGCCGGGCCATGGCTGGACGCACCGGCTGCGGCGTATGCGGCGTTGAACAGCTCAATGAAATCGGTAAGCCGATTCAGCCGCTGCCGTTCACTCAGACATTCGACTTACGTCAGTTGGACAACGCGCTGCGTCAGCTGAAAGAGTATCAACCCGTCGGGCAACTGACCGGCTGTACCCATGCCGCGGCGTGGATAGCGGAAACGGGCGAACTCACGGGCGGTTGTGAAGATGTTGGCCGTCACGTGGCGCTGGACAAGCTGCTGGGTTATCGCAGCCGTCGCGGATGGGCGCGCGGCGCGGCGCTGGTTTCCAGTCGCGCCAGTTATGAAATGGTGCAAAAATCGGCCATGTGCGGCGTAGAAATTTTGTTTGCCGTGTCAGCCGCTACCAAACTGGCGGTAGAAGTGGCGGAACGCAGCAACCTGACGCTGGTGGGTTTCAGCAAACCAGGCCGCGCAACGGTATATACGCATCCTCAAAGGCTGAGATGGTCGCAGGGTTAAGTTCCCCCATTTATGCTGCTGAAATTAAAATAAAGCTGCCCGTAATATACAGGGCAGCTTTATTTTTTTATGGGGTTAATATAGTGATTCGTTTAACGAGGTTATTTTATTCAATAACTTAATTACGGCGTTTATTTAATTTTCCGCAGGTGAGTTGGTTGCGAAATAATTACCATTAAGTCGTGATAATGAGATAATCATTTATTGCGATAATTTTTCCTAAGTATTATTAATATTACGTGATTCGCATAACATTCATGGAGGATGGCGCTATGACACGTAATGTTGTTCCTGGATATTGTATTATAGAACAAGCCGGTACTTTGGATTTTCAGGCCCGGCAACTGTTCCACGATGTTCGCAGCCCTTCAGCTAATTTATTTATAAAACTTAACGCTGATACTCAGTGGCTAAAGCCTGGGCAGATAGTTATTGTTGCCGATGCAGAGGCACCTTTAACCAGGCAAATGTTGTATACCTTGCGAGAGGCAAAGCAGCGTACCAATGCGGCATTTATTGGTGTCAGTACGGGGGAAGCGAGTTTTCTGCAAAAGCACTACGGTATGATCGCAGGGCTTACTCAGGCGGGAGGGAAAATTTTTGGTACAGTAGGGGATACAGGAGAGAAATATTTTTCTGCAATCGAGCGGACATTGAAAAAAATCGAGGTCAGCTATCAAAACCAGTTCCGCACCCAGGGTACGCTTATTGGTCAGCAGTTTTTTATTGAACGTAATCAGCTGCTGGAAGAGTTGAAGGAACTGGTCAATAAACCTTTATTGAAATCGGTTGCCCGTCACGCCATAAAATTTGCACCTTACGACGATATGCGCAAGGCATTGAAACTCTCCAGCCGTTCGATTGTTCATGAATGGTCTACGGTAGGGATGAGTGGCATTCCCGGCTATGCTACGTTTGTTGGCAATGCGGCGAAGGCCGCGCGATATCTAAAGTTAGGGGGCTATATTGGCATCGGATTTTCTTTTGCTGGTAAGACTAATGATATTGTTGCTGCCTGTACCAGCGGCAGAGAACAGGAGTGCGGGACATTTGCGTTTAAAGAGTATATGAAATTTGGTGCAGGAACTATCTTAGGGCTGTGGGGCGGAGCCGCTGGTTCTTCTCTGGGAATTGGCGCATGTGCAGCTATCGGTATCGTAACAGCTGGAGCGGGTGGCGTGGCATGTGCAGTTGTAGGCTCGCTCGCTGGTGGATATGCAGGAAGCCAGTTCGGCGAAATTGCTGGCGAAAAACTCGTTGAAATGGTGGGTAATTAAAATGCGTGTTTTTGTGGGATACTTGTTACTGACATCATGTGCTATTGGCATCATATTAATGGCGTGCAGTTTTATTACCTATGCCTTTAATAGAAAAAAATATTATGGCTTGCTGGATTTATACAGACGTAGTCAGTTAGATTTTCCAATGCCTTACTCATTTCAGTCAATGATGGGTTTTTTTGGTGCCTGGCCAGTATCTCAGTTTTTCCTGAGTTTAAAAAAAGGGAAAAAGATCTTTTTTTTAGCAGAAAATAGCAATGCTTATGATTTTTTCAAACAGCATTATCATGCTGATTTAAAATGGATGAGCAGGTTCTATTGGTTATGGACAACAGCGCTTTTACTGGTGGCGTCGCCGTGCCTCGTGGTTTTTTTCTTATAACGTAAAATGATTTCACAGAACATTATGCGCGTACTGCCTGCCGCCTGGGCGCGTGGTGTATTCCTCACGAGTTTGTAACAACTGGCTCATCTCGATTTGTAACTACGCTTGTTGTTACGCCACATTTCTTTACGGCAATTCTGATACTTCTGCTGATATAAAACCTCGTCGCCCGCTTTGCAATCGGCCATACCGGGGCCTGACCGTTTTCCCTCCGCTCAATACGCCTTCCCTGGCTTCAGCAAACCGCGCACCCGTTAGCAATATCTGTTATAACCTTATAAAGAGAGGGGCATTGATAATCCTTTTCCCGATCATTAATTTAACTATAATGATCCGACTGCTTACGCGGTGCTTACAACTGAAAGTGCCGCTCCTACAATAAATGGAGATGATGAACATGAGTTATTCACTGCCATCCTTGCCTTACGCATACGACGCACTGGAACCGCATTTCGACAAGCAGACGATGGAAATCCATCACACTAAACATCACCAGACCTACGTTAACAATGCTAACGCAGCGCTGGAAGGCACCGAATTCGCTGACCTGCCGGTTGACGAGCTGATCACCAAACTGGATCAGGTTCCGGCAGAGAAAAAAACCGTACTGCGTAACAACGCAGGCGGCCACTACAACCACAGCCTGTTCTGGAAAGGTCTGAAAACCGGCACCACCCTGCAGGGTGAGCTGAAAGCGGCTATCGAAAAAGATTTCGGCAGCGTTGAGAAATTCCAGGAAGAGTTTGAAAAAGCAGCGGCTACCCGCTTTGGCTCCGGCTGGGCATGGCTGGTGAAAAAAGGCGATCAGCTGGCAGTGGTCTCTACCGCTAACCAGGACAGCCCGCTGATGGGCGAAGCCATTTCCGGCGCTTCCGGCTACCCAATCCTGGGCCTGGACGTATGGGAACACGCCTATTACCTGAAATTTCAGAACAAACGCCCTGATTACATCAAAGCGTTCTGGAACGTAGTGAACTGGGACGAAGCTGCCGCGCGTTTTGCTAACGCAAAATAAGCGCAGACAGAAAGCGCATTCAGCGCAGGCTGAAAGCAGTTAATAAACCGGTGGGCAACAGCCCGCCGGTTTTTATTTTAAATAACGTTTCATTGAGCTGTTGTTTAATAATTATATGCCTGGCGGCTATTAATAAATAACGCCTCTCTTGTTGACGCTATTAGTGCAATATTAACGTCCTGTTTATATTTGCTCCCGTAATATTGGCATATGATTCATCCATTCTGATAACTATTATGTCAACGATTACTGAAAACCCGACACCTGAGGTGTCGATGGGTTCGCTGTTTTTCCAGTTAAGCAGCGGCAAATTTAAGCCAAATAAACTTTGGCAATCCCGCCGTTTCCGGCTGAAGTTCATGCTGCGCTCGCTGGCTTATCCAATGACTACTTTTTCCTATATGGAAAAGATGTCTGAACTACCGGCGATGCGTCAGGCGCTGCTTATTCAGGGTCTGCTGCCAGCGAAGATTCATCGTCCCTATCTCTGCTCCCTGTTTAGCGTTAAGCAACGGGCAGAGGCGCTGCTGGCGCATTACGGCACCCTACAGCAGCTGCCGCACACGCTGTATCAACTGTTTCTGTCGCCGCTCGATCACAATCTGGCGAGCCTGCAGGGTAAAAACCATGAGCAGTTTGATATTGTTTGCAGTACCGGCCGTTACGATCGTGAGGGCGAAATCACGCTGGTGCTGCTCTATAACGCCGTTACGCTGGCTTCGCTCTCGTTTTCTTTTATTGAACAGAATGGTCAGCGCGCAATATTAATTGGCGGTTTGCAGGGGCCGCGTAAAACGGTTAATGCCGATATGATCCGCGAGGCGACGAAAGCGGGCCACGGGCTGTTTCCGAAACGTATATTGATGGAAACGCTGTTCACTCTGGCTGCGCGTTGTCAGGTTAAACACATTCAGGCGGTAGGGGACGATACGCACGTTTTCCGTAGCCTGCGCTATCGCCACAGCAAAAAAGAAGTGTTTCACGCCAGCTACAGTGAGTTTTGGCTGTCGTTAAATGGCCATGCATTGCCGAAGGGGTTATATCAGCTGCCGCTGGCGATGCCGCGTAAACCGCTGGAAGATATTGCCAGTAAAAAACGTGCGGAATATCGCCGTCGCTATGAGTTTATGGATACGCTGGAGCAGCAGCTGGCAGATGTGGTGGCGGGAAACGCATCTGGCCGGGCTTAACGCGCCCGGCCCTGCGGCTCAGAAAGCGCCAGGCGCGAAGCCGGTCATCTCTTTCAGACCCATTTCTTTACCCAGCGCGGTCATGGGGTGTACCACTACCAGGCCGCGCACGCTTTTTTTCAGCGCGCCCATATTCGCCTGCTCTTTCTTGGTGATGGCGCGGCTGAAAGGCAATTTTTGCAGCTTCTGTGCTTCTTTGCTCAGCTTCTGGTCACGCACGTCGCGCAGACGTTCGATCTCATTGACCAGCGCTTCTTTTTCTTTCAGCAGCGTGCCGAGTTTCTCCGCATCGCCCGATTCCAGTAACATCGGCTCTTTACGATTGAGCGCATCCAGCAGATCGCTGAGGCGCTTGATTTCGGCTTTTTCCTGCTCTTTCATGACGATTACCTGTACTGATGAATAACCGATAGGATACACGAAAAGCGTGCAGAACGCGGGGCTACTTTTTAAAGGCCTGCTTCATGCTGATGCGGGAAATCAGTTCGGTTAGCGAAAGCACCATCGTTGAGCGCAGCACCTGTTGATAACGCTGCTGCTGCATGGCGCGCAGCTGTTCATCATCATCAGAAAAGTCAGGGCGGGGCGGCCAGGCGTTAACGCAGTGCAGCTCGCTGAAAGGCCCTAAGATCTCATCATCGCTGAAACGGTATTCACTGCCGTCATGGTTTAACTCTTCACGCAGCGCCATCAGCAGCTCGCAATCTTCATATTCATGGCGGCTAATCACACCAAGACCGTATATCAGCTTCAGCCTGACGGACATCTCACCCAGCGGGCCATTGCCCAATAGCAGCGGCTCAACGGCATATTTCACCGCATAGTCATCCTTGCGAAACACCTGAAGCACCAGCAGATTGACCGCTTCGGTCAACAGCTCGACGGCGGCAATCAGGAAGCTTCTTACCGAGCGTCCGGCATTCAGGCGCTCCAGCACCCGATTTTCAAAAGCCTGCTTCTCTTCCATTGTTGCCTGTACATTTATCATTCTGCGCACGGGCACAGCCTGGCTGTGCCCTTGTTGCTCGCCGTTATACCGCATCGGCAGCGTGCGCATTATGGCATTGCAGCATAGGCCTTAACCACAGCGGCAACCACTTCGCTATTGGCATCAAGACCAGAAACCTGTGCCAGCGCGGCCTGCGGCCCCACCGCGTTCAACAGCGCTTCCAGCTCCTGCGCCTGCGGATCCTGCGCGCTGCGATAATGCATAGCGGCGGCGATGCCTTTAACCAGATTATCGTGCGGCAGCTGATACTCCAGCGTGCCCAGCGTGGGTTTGATCAAACGGTCACCGGCGCTGAGCTTACGCAGCGGCTGACGACCAACGCGCTCTACGTCATCTTTCAGATAAGGATTCTCAAAGCGGCCGAGGATTTTTTCGATATAGGCAGCATGTTTTTCCTCATCGAAATCGTAGCGCTTGATCAGCACGGCGCCGCTCTCCTGCATCGCGCCTTTTACCACCGCGCGCACGGCCGGATCAAGGATGGCGTCGCGAATGGTTTGATGCCCGGCCAACTGGCCTAAATAAGCAGTAATGGCGTGGCCGGTGTTCAGGGTAAAGAGTTTACGCTCAACAAACGCCATCAGATTATCGGTGAGCTCCATACCTGGAATCGTCGGCAGCGTGCCTTTGAACTGGGTTTTATCCACAATCCACTCGCTGAAGGTTTCGACGGTGACTTCCAGCGGATCGTTACTGCCCGCTTCGCTCGGTGGCACGATACGATCCACGGCGGAATCAACAAACCCGACATGCTCTTCCACCCAGGCGTGCAGGTTTTCCGGCAGGGCGGCCAGCACATGCTGTTTCAGCTGGCTGGTGCCGCGCACCATATTTTCACAGGCGATAATATTTAACGGGCGGGAATTAGCGCTATCACTGCGTTTGGCCAGGCCGCGCGCGATGCTGCCTGCGATGCGTTCCAGAATTTGCGGGCCAACCGCCGTGGTAACGATATCAACCTCGGCAATCAGATCGATGATGTCATCGCTGGTGCTGTTCACCGCGCTGACGCCAGTGACCGTTTCCACCTGCGCCTGCTCGCCAACCACATGCACCGGATATTGATGGCGCGCATTCAGCGCATCCAGCACCGCCTGATTCACATCGGCGAAAACCAGTTCAATACCTGCATCCGCCAGCAGTTTGCCGATAAAACCACGACCAATATTACCGGCACCGAAATGTAATGCTTTCATCGTTGCTCAACCTTCAAAAGAGAAAAGAGTAAGGGGCCGATTGCGCAGGCCCCTCAACATAAGTGACAGATCAGGCGGGCTGCCCGGTCAGTAGGTCCAGCACTTCCTGCACGCTGGTGGTATTCGCCAGACGTTCAATCACGCTGTCATCATCCAGCGCATTGGTCAGGCTGGTAATCACCTGAATATGCTCGTTGTTACGGGCGGCGATACCAATCACCAGGCGGGCAATATCATCTTCTTCTTCACCGAAGCGTACGCCCTGCGGATACTGGCAGAACACCACGCCGGTTTTCAGCACGCGATCTTTCGCTTCTACCGTTCCGTGCGGCACCGCAATGGATTCGCCCAGATAGGTTGGCGTCAGTTTCTCACGTTCCAGCATCGCCTCGACATATTCTGGCTCAACATAACCGCCTTTCACCAGCTGCTCACCGGCAAAGCGGATCGCCTCTTCTTTGCTGGCGGCGTGCTGGCCGAGGAAGACGTTGCTGGCACCCAGCTTAAACAGATGCTCGTTGCTGCTGTCGTAGCTGTCGCTCAGGGTCGCGCTGACCTTTTCGCGATGGCTGGCGCTGCGCTGTGCTTCTGCCAGACGCGCGGTTAAATCGCTATACAGGCCGCTATCGAGGAAGTTGTTCAGGGAAATATGCTGCGCGTGCGGTGCCTGGCGCATGGCGCGCTCGGTCAGGTCGCGGTGAGTAATCACCAGGTCGACGTCGCCCGGCAGGGCATTGATCGCGGTATTGGTAACGGAAATCTGCGTCAGACCGGCATCCTGCACTTTCTTACGCAGCACGCCCGCACCCATGGCGCTGGAACCCATTCCGGCATCGCAGGCCACAATGATTTTACGTACGTGGCTCAGATCGCCGTTCATCGCGGCAGCAGCAGGCGCGCCCGCCTGGCCCTTAGACTGCGCTTTCATATCCTGCATACGGCGCGTTGCCGCTTCGATATCGTCTTCGTCTTTGACTTTGCTGGTTTTCAGCAGAATGGCGGAAACCACGAAGGAGACGGCGAAAGCAGCCACAATGGCGGCGATATTGGCGAAGTAAGCCCCTTTCGGCGTCATCGCCAGCACGGCGAGAATCGAACCCGGTGAAGCAGGGGAGACCAGGCCGCCGTTCAGCAGCGTCAGCGTAAAGACGCCGGTCATGCCGCCGAGGATCACCGCCAGCAGCAGGCGAGGCGCCATCAGCACATACGGGAAGTAGATTTCATGGATGCCGCCAAGGAAGTGAATAATGGCTGCGCCGCCTGCGGACTGTTTCGCATTGCCACGGCCAAAGAACATATAGGCAACCAGCACACCCATGCCTGGACCCGGGTTCGCTTCAATCAGGAAGAAAATTGATTTTCCGGCTTCGCTGGCCTGCTGAATACCCAGCGGCGAGAAGATGCCGTGGTTGATGGCGTTATTCAGGAACAGGATTTTCGCCGGTTCAACAAAGATAGAGGTCAGCGGCAGCAGGTTGTTCTGCACCATGATATTCACGCCAGCGGCAAGAATATGCGAGAGACCCTGTACCAGCGGGCCGATGGCGAGGAAGGCCAGAATCGCCAGCAGCATACCGATAATGCCGGCAGAGAAGTTGTTAACCAACATCTCGAAGCCGCTTTTGATTTTACCGTCTACCGCGCGGTCAAAGGTTTTAATTGCCCAGCCGCCCAGCGGACCCGCAATCATGGAACCCAGAAACATCGGCATATCTGCGCCGACGATTACGCCCATGGTAGTAATGGCACCGACCACGCCGCCGCGGTCGCCACCGACCAGACGGCCGCCGGTGTAACCAATCAGCAACGGCAGCAGATAGGTAATCATTGGGCCAACCAGTTTGGCTAACGTTTCGTTAGGCATCCAACCGGTGGGGATAAATAGCGCGGTGATGATACCCCAGGCGATAAACGCGCCGATGTTGGGCATCACCATGTTGCTCAGAAAGCGACCAAAGCTTTGAACCTTGACCTTGACTGATGAGGACATAAAAACACACCCCTTATTGTTACGCGCTGACAAATAAGAGAGCGCGTGATTTTGTTAAGACGCTTCGGCGGGGAGCCGTCGAATTACTGTATGCAGGCGGACTCTAGCACGCGTTTATGACGCTGCGTAGTGAGCCACCTGAAGTGAGAAAGATCACGCTTTTTAGGGAGGGGGAAGGTGCTTTTTCGTGAGTAAGATCACATAAAAGCGCTTATGGAAAACGGCAGTGCTGAAATTATCGCCATGGCCAGGCTGCTTTTTGTGATGAATATCACACTTTATCGCTGCGGGTTTGTTTCTAAAATGTGATGAAGATCACAATAAACTTTTGTATGAAAATGCGGCAGATCACACTTTGATCTGGACCGAAACGCGGGCATCGCAATTTATCCGACGCCCGCGACGAGATTATTGTAGGCCGCCCTGTACTGCGCTTTGCGCCTGCGTTAACGCCTGCGCTTTCGACGATACATTACTCATTAACGTATTGTACTGGCTGGCCTGCTCCTGAGTAGGGAACTGCACGCCGTTGTCATTGAAAGAAACGCGGGTGCCCTGCTGTTGCAGATAATCGCCTGTTTGCACCACATCCTGACTCAGGGATTGCAGCGCGGGCAGCAGCGGCAGCAGCGTAGCCGCTGGCTGTGTTACCACCTGCGTATAAGCCCGATCGTAAACGGATTTCAGATCGTCCGGCTGTTTCAGCGCCGCTTTACTGCTGTCCGCCTGGCTTTTCGCATTTTGCAGCTGCTGCGTCAGCACGCTCAGCGTACCGCTGGTCTGACGCAGCGCATCGCGACGCGTCAGATAATCTTGTGGAACGCGCAGCGCGGAAAGCTCATCCACCACCGGGCGCAGGCCTTGATCTACCGCTTTATTTACCTGCTGCGAAAAACCATAAATAATGGCGTAATCGCTGGCATAGTCGCCAAAGCGTTGTTTTTGGTCTTCACTCAGCGCAGGCAAATGTTCACCGCTGCGCATAACGGTATTCTGTAAAAAGTCACTAAAGGCCTTACGCTGTTCACCTTCTTTATCACCGCAGCCGGTAAGCTGCAGAATGATCAGCATCGCTGCCAACGGCAGCCACAGACGCGTCCAGACGCGGGAAACTCCGGTCGTCATAGCGTTTACTCCTGTAAATTAAGAAACTTGCTGTTTAATAAGGCCGCGTTGCGCTGCCTTTTTAAGGTGTCTAAAGCATAGATCAATGCGATTAAGCTGAATATGGGCAGGAATAAATTAATCGCGAATTATCGTGAAGTTAGCCGTTTTTTATCAGTGCCGGGCTATTTTAAGCAGGATCCAGGCCAGGTCACGCGCCCGTTGGCAGCAAGGTTAAGGCCTGGAAGCAAGATCGAAATATTTTCAAAAATTGGGCGGCAAAACGCCCACAATCGTCTAATAATTAAATTCCCGATTTACGTTGCACAGTTCTGCCCCTTTCATAATGCAACAAACCGGCATTCTGAGCCTGGGCTTTAGGCTCTTATCTCTGTCTTCCTTCACGTTGTTCAAAGTGAGTTTTAGGAGTTTGCTATGGAAGTAAAAGACCCCATGGTTGAGTTACTTAGCAGTCTTGAACAAATTGTATTAACACGGAATGTCGTCAGTGCTTCTTTAGCGCAGCAACAAGAAACGGTTTCAGTGCCAGAACCACAACGCCTGCGCGAATTGACCGGTATGAAAATTGATGAATTTGCCCGCGTGATGGGCGTGAGCGTCTCTTCAGTAAAAAGTTGGGAAGCGAGACGCACCCGCCCGTCAGGCAGCGCCCAAAAGCTGATGCAGCTGCTGCATTCGAACCCTTATCTGGGCCGACAGCTGCTCGACTGATTGACACAGCATGAAAGAAAACCCGCCGGTTGGCGGGTTTTTTTATGCGTGTGGTTAAGCGGGATGCTGCAGCAGCAACGCTTCCAGATGAGGCGCGGCGGGCGGCGTATACGGCGCAATATCCAAATCGCTACGCGCAGCCGTTGCCCAAAGATTGTCGGCTGCCGCCGGTAAGGCCGCCGTTGCCGTTGCTGTTTCCAGCGCCGGGCTCTCGTTATTTTCTGTGGCCTCCAGCAACGCGGCGATCGACTCCTGCCCGCCGCTTAATCCCAACGCGTCCCACGCGTCGTCAGCTTGTCCGGTAGCGAACGTCACCACCGTTTCATTGGCAATCGACCATTCCCCGGCGTCGGGATCGTTAAAATAGATGCCCGCCTGTAACAGGTGATCGCCGTCGGCGATATCCGCCAGCTCCCCGGCGGGAACGGCGATTTTCCAGTGACCGCTGCTGTCGGTGGTGGTTTCCCAACGCAGATCGTCCAGCGTGACTACCACCTGCTGATCGGTCCAGAAATAGCGGGTGGTGCCGCTGATCACCAGCGTATCGTCCACTTCGTTTTGGTCGATAACGTTGTCATCCAGCGGATTGATCACCATCTGCGGCGTATAGGCGCTGCTGCCGTCATCTTCAGTGAATTCCAGTTCCCGGGCGGTAACCACATTATGCTGGCCTGGCTCACCCAGCGTGACCTTGACGATTTGTGTGTCATAACTGTTCAGCTGGCGCATATCTTCAGCAGGAATCGTCAGACTCCAGCGCGGATTGCCCGCCTCGCCGGTCAGTTCCGTTTGATAATGTTTGTTGTGAAATTCAACGTCTACGCGCGTGCCCAACGGCGTGATGCTGGCGTCCAGCACGCCGCCGCTGAGGTTAAGCCCATCATCGAACGCCACGAAAGAATTAATCAGGTTTTGACCGTCCACCACATCCAGCGTGGCGCCAAATAACGGCGCTTCTGGAGCGTTATTGACCGTTAAGGTGGTGCTGTCGCTTAGCTCGCCCCAGCGTACCTGCAACGGTATCTGGCCTTCCGGCAGTTCGCGGATCGCCTGATCCGGTATCCAGACCATCCAGCTGCCGTTGGTCACCTGCGCGTTCCAGCTTTTGCCGTTTAGCGTCACGCTAATATTGCTCACATCGTTGCCGGTAAAGGTACCGGTAACCAGATAGTCAGGCCCAAGGGCATCAGAGCGGGTAATGACATCATCGCCCCAGACCGGATCGAGCCTCACGTAATTGCCCTCCGGCGGCACCGCCGGGTCAAGGTTAATCAGTACCGTATCGCTGGCACCGTCGCCGTTGGCATGGTTGCGCACCGAAGCTTCAAAAATCACGCCGCCGACGCTGAGGTCAGGCACGTTATCGGCCGGAATGGTGACCTGCCACTGGCCCTGATGCACTTCGCCGGTCCAGGCCCAGTCGCCCGCCTGCAGCCAGACTTCGCTGCCATCGGCCACGTTGGTTGCGCTACCGCTGACCGTCAGGCCATTGAGCTGATCCAGCGTCAGGCGGCCATAATCCTCCAGCGAATCGATGGTCAGGGCAGCGACATTTTCCGTGTCGCTGCCCGCGCCAATGGTAATCCAGTAACCGTCGGGAAGCGGCGGGCTACCGGGGTTGCTCCACTGATCGTCGCCTGGAAGCGTGACTTCTATACGCACCTCGCCCGCCGGTAACGCGTTGAGCTGATCGGCGGGGATGGCGGCGCGCCACTCACCGTTTTGATCGATATGACCGATAAAGACAAAGCCCGGTAGCGCATCGGGAAAGCGCAGCTCAATGCTTTGCCCGTCCGGCACATTCAGGCTATCGCCGGTAATAATCAGATCCGTCTGTTTTTCACGCGCGCCAATAATGTCATCGCCTGAAACGGGATTAATCACCACCTGGGTATCATTGCCGGTGTCGATACCGCTGTAATAGACGGTTTTGCTGAGTTCACCGGTCTCGCCCCGCTCATTGGTGATGCTTAACACCAGCGGCACCGCACCGGGCGTTTGCGTCAGCAGATCGTTCGGCGCGACAGGCAGTCGCCATTCTCCGTTTTCATCCACGCGCGCCTGATAATGCAGATCGCCAAACGTGACGTTCAGGTAGCTGCCTGCCGCCACGTTGGTGACTTTCCCGGACAACACCGCCGTTAACATGCTCCACTCAAGATCTACCGCGCTGTAATTATCGTAAGGCGCATCCAGGGTGATATAGGGCATGGTTAGGGATTCACCAACGGTAAACTCACGCACCGCGGTGGCGGTTTCATGTAAATCTCTTACCGAGGCGAGCAGTGTGGCGGAGCCGTTTTGCAGCGGGGCCAGATCTTCTGCCGGGATCTCTACCTGCCAGCGGTTGTTTTTTACCGTAGCCGCATAGATATCGTCGCCCAGCTGCACCCAGATCTCTTTACCGCTGGCCACGTTGGCGGTGGTGCCGCTGACCATCAGGCTGCTTTGCTGCTCCGTCGCCGTCAGTAAATCATCACCAGAAATGCTGTTGATAGCGATTTCGGCCGCATAAGCGGTGCCTTTATCTTTCGTGACGTTAAAGGTGCGGTCAACGGAGGTTATCGAGCCATCGTATTCGCCGGGCACCTGAACGTTAATCGTGTGCTCGCCGGGCGTCAGCGCCTTTATCTCCTCCGAGGTCAGGGTTACGCTCCAGGTGCCGTTGGCATCCACCGGCACCTGCCAGCTTTTCCCCTCCAGCGTGACGGTAACCAGCGCGCCATCTGGCGCATTGTCCACCAGACCAGAGATCACCTGGCCGTTCATTTTTTCCCGGCCAATAATTTCATCGTTGCCAGCAATAGGGTTAATACCGATGCCCGCCGAGCGCCCGTCGAACATATCAAAAACGGTAACCTGACGGATTTCCTCGCTGGACTGGCCCTGGTTATTGGTGACGCTGACCACCAGGTCATGCGCGTCACCGGTATCACTCGCCATACGGGTAATGGTTGATGGCGGCAGCGGGATGCTCCATTCGCCGTTTCTGTCTACCAGCCCCTGCCAGGACTGGCCGTTAAGGGTAACCTGGACATAATTGCCGCTCTCTACATTGCGCGCGGTGCCAGAAAGCGTAACGGCGGCGTAATAATAAGCGGGCGTGTCGGCGGTAAAGCCATCGCCGAACAGCGGATTAACCGTGAGAGAAGGGGGTTTAGTGTCAGAGGGTTCGTAGCCATAGTCACTAGCGGAAGCTTTTTTGCTCATGATTATCGTCTCGTATGCAGGGTTGAGGTTGGACGAGCGATACCAGATATAATCAAGCGCTTTGCGGCAAGCACGCTATTTTTAGTGGCATAAGCGGCTGATATATGGGCTTAAGTCAAAAAATAATTCCGTGAATAATCGGATGTCACCTGCGTCATTGATTGTTTTATCGCCAGAAAAAGGGAGGTGCTCTATTTTTCCCTGGCATCAATAACGCAGCGTGATTATCAGAATTGCCTTAGCTGGATTATGGCTTATGCCAGCGTAGCGGCTCGCTTATAACGCATATTTTGCCGCCTGACGCATAAACCAGGCTTCCGGCACGTTGTAGGGCTTTGCGCGCAGTTGCGCCATGCCCTGCGCAATAGTGGTTTGCGCCTGCTGCCAAAGCGTGGCGTCGCCCTGCTGTAACAGGCCAATCTGCACCTGCTTTTCCACCAGATAGATGCGGGCGAAATGCGGGTCGTACTGCACGATGGCGCGCGTATTATCGATAATATCCGCCAGCTTAATGGTCTGCGCGTCCGGCGCGGCAGAGGCGGTATGACGAAAATGCGCCACTTTACGCGCCGTGCGGTTTTTGGCCTGCGGCTGCTTTTTATCGGTTAGCATGGCGACCAGTTCGGCAACGTCAGGCCCAAACTGCTGCCTGATATCTTCCAGCGTGGTGCCGGTATCTTCCACGGTGTCATGCAGCCAGGCGGCGGCCAGCATATGTTCATTACCTGTCACGCTGCGTACCAGCTCCACGACCGCGGCAGGATGAACAATATAAGGCTCATCGGTATATTTGCGCCGTTGCCCGGCAGCAGCATGAACCTCGGTGGCATAGCGCCTTGCCTGTTCTTCCAGTGATTGCATGTTTACCTCCCCTGGCGGATTTAAATATCGCTTGCAATTATGTAGCGCGCAATTTAAATTGTCACGCATGAGTACACATCAAGATGACAAAAAAGCTTTGAGTGCGCCACTGTCGTTGGATAGCCAACTCTGTTTCGCGCTCTATTCCGCGAATCTGGCGATGCACAAGCTTTACCGACAGCTGCTGACGCAGCTCGATATCACCTATCCACAATATCTGGTGATGCTGGTGCTGTGGGAACGCGATGATGTGACGGTGTCCGATATCGGCGAACGTCTGTTTCTCGATTCCGCGACATTGACGCCGTTGCTAAAACGGCTGGAAGCGGCCGGACTGGTTTTGCGCCAGCGCTCGCGTCAGGATGAACGGCAGGTAGTGGTGACGCTCACCGAGCAGGGACGGGCGCTACGGGAAAAAGCCCTGAGCATTCCTGAGGCGGTGTTCTGTGCTGCGGAGTGCGATGTCGCCACGCTACAGGATATGAAAACGCAGCTGAACAGGTTACGCGATAACCTTATCCGTTAGCGTTGCACGCTTCAGTGGCTGGCAAAGGCGGCTGAAGCAACTAAGATCTATCATGCCGGGTTAATTAAATAGCCCGCGATTTAATCGCGAATAAACCAACTAAAGGGGTCACCTATGTCATTAGAAAAAGTCATCTATCGGGCAAAAGCAAAAGCCACGGGCGGACGTGATGGTCGCGCTACCTCTTCTGACGGCGTGCTGGACGTGAAACTGGGCGTACCGAAAGAGATGGGCGGCGCAGGCGGTGAAGCGACTAACCCGGAGCAGCTGTTTGCCGCCGGTTACTCAGCCTGTTTCCTGGGCGCCATGAAGTTTGTGGCCGCGCGCGATAAAATCGCGATGCCGAAAGAGGCTTTTATCGAAGGCGAAGTGGGCATCGGTCCGTTGCCGACCGGTTTCGGTATTGAAGCGACATTGAATATCCATCTGCCGGAGATGGATCAGGCGGAAGCGCAGAAGCTGGTCGACGCGGCGCATATCGTTTGTCCTTACTCCAATGCTACCCGCGATAATATTGATGTTACGCTGAACATCATCAACTGATTACGGCTTTGCGAACGCGCCTTTTTGCGCGTTCGCCCTTTTATATTCCCTTTCTGCAGATTCACTAACGGTGCGCTTTCTCGTCACGATGGCGAAATTTCGCTGATCCAGTCGGCTAATTGTGCTTAACTACGCGCGCTTCACCGGAAAAGGCTCCGTTTTCCGCTCAGAAACTTCTTGTTCATCACTCAAAATGAATAATGCGATTACCGGTAAGAACTCTGGCGCATCGAAGCGGTCTGAAAAAGGCTCGTAAAGTAACTGTGTCGCCAGGAATATAGAAGGTCGAATGAATTATATAAAATCGCTTACTCAGCAAAAACTCTCTCTTTTGCTGTCGCTCTACATTGGCATTTTGCTGAATCTCCCCATATTTTATCGTCGCTTTGATCCTTTTCTCAGCAAATCTACTTTTTCTGACTGGCTTTCCGCGGTAGCAGAAGTCGTCGCTATTGTGCTGCTGACTTTTTTCCTGATGCGTTTGTTGTCGCTGGGCGGAAAGCTGTTTTACCGCATTCTGGCTACTATGCTGGTGCTGATTTCCGTGGCCGCTGGCTACTACATGGCCTTTTTTAATGTGGTCATTGGCTACGGCATTGTCGCTTCAGTCATGACCACCGATATCGATCTCTCTAAAGAGGTGGTGGGTTACCGGTTTATCGTATGGATGGTGCTGGTTAGCGCGCTGCCACTGTTGATGATTTGGCGTAACCGCCTGAGCCTGACGTTAATCGAACAGCTCAAAACGCCAGGCCAGCGGCTTAAACCCGTTGTCATTATGTTGCTGGCCGTCGCGCTGGTCTGGCTGCCGATTCGCTATTTCGACAAGCTGCAAAAAGCGAACGAAGAGATCACGAATATTGATTTGCCCAGCTACGGCGGCGTGGTCGCGCACTCCTATTTGCCGTCTAACTGGCTGTCGGCGCTGGGGCTGTTTGCCTGGACGCGTATCGATGAGACCGTTGACGGGCAAGAGCTATTCGATCCGGCGAAAAAATTCACCTATGTTGCGCCAGCAGGCATTGATGATACCTACGTGGTGTTTGTGATTGGCGAAACCACCCGTTGGGATCATATGGGGCTGCTGGGCTACGAGCGCGACACCACGCCCAAACTCTCCCATGAAAAGAACGTCGTGGCTTTCCGCGGCGAGTCCTGCGATACCGCCACGAAGCTCTCGCTGCGCTGTATGTTTGTGCGCGAAGGCGGCACCATGGATAACCCTGGCCGCACGCTGAAAGAAGAGAACATCTTCGCGGTATTGAAATCGCTGGGCTTTAGCTCAGAGCTGTTCGCGATGCAGAGCGAAGTGTGGTTTTACGATAACACCCATGCCGACAACTTTGCCTTCCGTGAGCAGATTGGTTCAGAGCCGCGTAACCAGGGCAAACCGGTGGATGACATGCTGCTGATCCCGGAGCTGAAAGCCTCTCTCGATCGCCATCCGAACGGCAAACACTTGGTGGTGCTGCATACTAAAGGGTCACATTACCTTTATTCCCAGCGTTATCCGCGCAGCTATGCGCGCTATACGCCGGAGTGTATGGGTGTGGACAATGAGTGCAGCAAAGCTCAGCTGATTAATGCATTTGATAACTCAGTACTTTATACCGATACCGTATTAGACAGCGTGTACGACCAACTACGCGATAAGAAAGCGATTGTGTTCTACGCCTCCGATCACGGGGAATCAATCAGCGATAACATGCATCTGCACGGTACGCCGCGCGAAATGGCGCCGCCGGAACAGTTCCGCGTGCCGATGATCGTCTGGGCATCCGACCAATATCTGGCGGACCCGCACAACAAGCAGGCTTTTGAGCGTTTGCAGGCGCAGCAGCGTATCGGGAAAACCCATCGCCATGTCGAGTTCTTCGATACTATTCTTGGCTGTCTGGGCTATACCTCGCCGGATGGCGGTATCAAGGCGGCTAACAACTGGTGTCAGGCACCTGCGGCGGCCGCAACCAGCAAAAGTTAACCGGCAGGCGCATCCCGCCTGAGTGAATGCTTTTCATACAGTTAATGCGCGCTGTATAAAAAAGTCATTGACGCCTGATGGCGACCTCAGTAAGATGCGCCCCCATCGGCGAGTAGCGCAGCCTGGTAGCGCAACACGTTCGGGACGTGTGGGTCGGAGGTTCAAATCCTCTCTCGCCGACCAAATCCCCAGCCCCAGTCAGCAATGACTGGGGTTTTTGCGTTTCAGGCCCGCAGCAATCTTTATAAGACCTGGCTCAAAACCTCTGCTTTTTCTCTTCCGTCACGTTTCAGATTTCCGCTCTCTGCGATAACGCCTTTCTGCCCCGCTGCGTTCACCATTTTTATCAACGGCGAACGGCACAGAAAAGGATTTCCATGCGCAGAAAATACCATGATCCCATGGTGCTGCATCCTGACCGTCTGTTTACATCGGTGGGAACCTGCGGCACCAATCAGGCCAGCGAAGTGAAAAAGCTACAGCGGATGGTGATGAATGCCGGTTACCGGCTGGCTACCGGACGCCAGCTTTCTGTCGATGGCATCTGCGGTCAGCAGACGGTAGAAGCGATACGCTGGTATCAGCGCCTGCTTAACCTTTCACCTTCCGGACTGGTTACGCCGCTTTCCGTTTACTTTATGGATGCGTTAACTGCGATGTCGCCTGATAACCAGTTGCATGAGGCCGGCGGTTTGTTGCGAGTAAGTCAGGGGCAGTTCACTTTTGATAACGAAGGGCGGGACTACCGCACCGTTGTGGTGCCTTTTCGCGCCGGGCCAACGCCCTGGTTTTCCCGCGTGCTGCACTGGCCTGGGGGCCATTCTGGCGTGACGTTAGGACGCGGCTTTGATATGAAAATGCGCAGCGCCGGAGAAATCTACAGCACGCTGCGTCAGGCTGGCCTGGAAGAGCATAAGGCGGTGATCTGCTCCCGCGCAACGGGCCTGAGCGGCAGGACAGCAGAGCAGTTTGTCACGGTGTTTGGTCCGATGATTGGCGAGATTACCCATCAGCAGCAGATACGGCTGTTTGACGTGATTTATCCCCAGTATGTTAGCCTGGCTAAAGGTTACTACTTTAGACATACAAAGAAGCTCCAGATTATCCCGGATGCTGTTAGCTGGGAGGCAATCGATTCAAAAATAAAAGATGTTTATATTGATATCGTTTATCAGGGTGTTGATGATATTACGCAGCTGGTAAAAGCTGTTGCCAGTAATGATAAAGATGAATTGAAAAAGCTTATAAAGAATACACCGCGTTATATGCAGTTTGAAAAGGAAAGAAAAAGAATAGGTTATTTATGAAAAAAATATATTTTATCTTTTCCCTGTGTCTCGTTTCATTTGTGTCGTTAGCTGAAAGTCCTGATACAGGTGAAGAAATTCAGTTTTGTTATGATGGCAGTAAAAGGGCAGAAAATTCTGTTACGCCTGCAGGTTGTATGGAGGCTAAACGTGAAGCCGCTGAAAAGGCGATGCAGTCTCAGTTAAATAAGCTAAAAGAACATATCAGGAAAAATTTCGACGATCCTTACCATCTTAATGATGAAGATGGCGAAACTATCGCTCGGGTTTTTTTACAGCATCTAAGCGCTTCCCAGAACGCCTGGATAAAATCCAGGGACGATCTATGTCTGGCAGCGGTTAGTTTGATGGGAGAATGGGCAAGTAGCCGGAACGTTGCCATGAGCCAGTGTATTATCAATCTCAATAAAAGCAGGATTGATGAGCTGGAGAGCTACTTTTTAACAGGTAATAACTAGTATATAAGCCGCTCCTGAAGAAAATACGCATGCTTATGGTGAAGTACAAGCGCGCTGCCATATTAATATGAATCAGCGCCGAATTGATGAAATAAAAATGTTTTATCTTTCAGAAGATGATGGCCAAAACAGTCCTGAAAAAGAACGCCACTCACCCCATTTATAACAGCTGTGCCTATCACCTAAAGTTATGACCCGCGCTCAAGCCATAACATCATCTTTTGCCCTTCAGGCTCTGTCTGCGACAGAAAAGCGGCATTAACCGCGCTTTTACGCTGGTGCTCAGCGTCAAATCTGGCCTGTTCGCTTAATTCGCTCGACGCATAACTTATGACCGAATAGTGCATATTGCCGTTTTCTTATGCCGATATCGCAGCATTTTTAGCTAGCTCTTTGCCTGAACAGCTCGCTAATCGTTCAGTTATGCAGCGTTCAACGATAAATTTTAATCGTTTTTTTGCGGTTAAACCTGCTGGCCTGCGCGTTTATCACCCGATATTTATAAGGTTAAAGCCGCTTGCTACAAATTTTCCAACTGGTTTTGTTATCGAATGGTTTTTTTTATGTTTGCTTGCTGTTTCTCACACTCTGTGTAAATACCTCATATCTGTATTGACGTTCTTTCATTCTGTTGACAAATTGATGTTTCACCGGAGTAAGGGAAGCAGATTCTTCTGATAGCTTTTGCACTGTCAGAACCACCCGCCACCACTTATCTCCCAGCCCGCACCGGCTGCACAAAAAAAACACAGGCCGGGCATACGCGCATAACACACATCACAGATTGGAGCATAAGCATGAGTATTTCCTTGGCTAAATCAGGGGTGCTAAAGGTCGGCCTGAGCCTGATAGCGATGACCGTTGCCGTTAGCGTTCAGGCAAAAACTCTGGTTTATTGTTCAGAAGGATCGCCAGAAGGGTTTAACCCGCAGCTGTTTACCTCCGGTACCACTTACGATGCCAGCTCCCGCCAGGTGTATAACCGTCTGGTTGAGTTCACTATCGGTACGACCGAACTGCATCCGGCGCTGGCTGAGAAGTGGGATGTCAGCGAAGATGGCAAAACCTACACTTTCCACCTGCGTAAAGGCGTGAAGTGGCACACCACCAAAGATTTCAAACCCACCCGCGATTTTAATGCGGATGATGTGGTGTTTACCTTTGAGCGTCAGCTCGATAAAAACAACAAATACCACGGCGTTTCCGGCGGTAACTACGAATATTTCGAAGGCATGGATATGCCCAACCTGATCAGCAAAATCGAGAAGGTGGATGACTATACCGTGCGCTTTACCCTGACGCGTCAGGAAGCCCCATTCCTGGCTGACCTGGGCATGGATTTCGCATCGATTCTCTCTGCGGAATATGCCGATAAAATGCTGCAGGCGGGGACACCGGAAAAAGTGGATCTTAATCCGGTTGGCACCGGCCCGTTCCAGCTGCTGCAGTACCAAAAAGATTCCCGCATCCTGTATAAAGCCAACGCCGAATACTGGGGCACCAAGCCAAAAATCGATCGGTTAGTGTTCTCTATCACGCCGGATGCCTCGGTGCGTTACGCCAAGCTGCAAAAAGGCGAATGTCAGGTGATGCCGTATCCAAACCCGGCAGATATTGCCCGCATGAAGCAGGACAAAAACATCAACCTGATGGAGCAGCCTGGCCTGAACGTCGGCTATCTCTCGTTTAACGTCGAGAAAAAGCCGCTGGATAACCTGAAAGTGCGCCAGGCGCTGACCATGGCGGTCAACAAAAATGCCATTATCGATGCCGTTTACCAGGGCGCCGGTCAGTCCGCTAAAAACCTGATCCCGCCAACTATGTGGGGCTATAACGATGCGGTGCAGGATTACCCTTACGATCCGGCTAAAGCCAAAGAACTGCTGAAAGAAGCGGGCATGGCTGATGGCTTCGCTATCGACCTGTGGGCAATGCCGGTACAGCGTCCTTATAACCCGAACGCGCGCCGTATGGCGGAGATGATTCAGGCGGACTGGGCGAAAATCGGCGTGAAAGCCAAGATCGTAACCTATGAGTGGGGCGAATATCTGAAGCGCGCCAAAGATGGCGAACATCAGACGGTAATGATGGGCTGGACCGGCGACAACGGGGATCCGGATAACTTCTTCGCCACCCTGTTTAGCTGTGCGGCGGCGAAAGATGGCTCTAACTACTCGCGCTGGTGCGATAAGTCGTTTGAAGATTTGATTCAACCGGCGCGTGCCACCGACGATCATGAAAAACGTATTCAGCTTTACAAACAGGCTCAGGTAGTGATGCACGATCAGGCGCCCGCGCTGATTATCGCGCACTCCACGGTTTATGAGCCGGTAAGTAAAAAAGTCTCTAACTACGTAGTCGATCCGTTGGGTGGTCACTACTTCGTTAACGTCGATATCGCTGAATAATCTACCGGGCCAGCAGCGTCTGGCCTGATAAATCACGTCGCTGTCGCTGTCTGTGATGCCACAGGCAGCGACAGCCCGACGGCGATATCTGTGGGCTGAAGCGTTTTCATCCCCTTTCCCGGACGAAAAAATGGCTAAGGCGCAATTTCTTGCGTCGCGGCTGGCTTTACGCCAGCGCAGGATGTGAGCAAAACCCGCCCTGAGTGGTGGGATAAAAATAGAGAAACCGGATTATGCTGCAGTTCATATTCCGACGTTTGGGTCTGGTGATCCCAACGTTTATCGGTATTACCTTGTTAACGTTCGCCTTCGTGCACCTGATCCCTGGCGATCCGGTGTTGATCATGGCAGGCGAGCGCGGGATCTCTCCCGAACGTCACGCACAGCTTATGGCCCAGCTGGGGCTGGATCAGCCGCTGTGGAAACAATATCTCACCTACATTAATGGCGTGCTGCATGGCGACCTCGGCATTTCCCTGAAAAGCCGTACGCCGGTATGGGATGAATTTGTGCCGCGCTTTAAGGCCACGCTGGAGCTGGGCATCTGCGCCATGCTGTTTGCCGTTGCGATTGGCATCCCGGTTGGCGTGCTGGCGGCGGTAAAACGCGGCTCCATTTTCGACCATACCGCAGTAGGCATCTCCCTGACCGGCTACTCAATGCCGATTTTCTGGTGGGGCATTATGCTGATCATGCTGGTTTCGGTGCAGCTTAACCTGACGCCGGTATCGGGACGATTAGGCGATGCGGTGTTCCTTGATGATACCCAGCCGTTGACCGGTTTTATGCTGATCGACACGCTGATTTGGGGTGAACCGGGCGATTTCCACGATGCGGTCATGCATATGATTCTGCCTGCTATCGTGCTGGGCACCATTCCACTGGCGGTGATTGTGCGTATGACGCGCTCGTCCATGCTGGAAGTGCTGGGCGAAGACTATATTCGCACCGCGCGCGCCAAAGGCCTGACGCGGATGCGCGTGATTATCGTCCATGCGCTGCGTAACGCGATGCTGCCGGTGGTGACCGTTATTGGCCTGCAAATCGGTACGCTGCTGGCCGGTGCGATTCTTACCGAAACGATCTTCTCCTGGCCGGGCCTGGGACGCTGGCTGATTGAAGCCTTGCAGCGTCGCGATTATCCGGTGGTGCAGGGTGGGGTGCTGATGGTCGCCACACTGATCATTCTGGTTAACCTGCTGGTTGATCTGCTTTATGGCGTGGTGAATCCACGCATCCGACACAAAAAATAAGGGGGCGCTATGTCTGTTATTAATCCGGGCGGCGTAAGCGCTGCACCCAAGCCAATGACCCCGTTTCAGGAGTTCTGGCACTACTTTAAACGCAACAAAGGCGCGGTGGTTGGCCTGGTCTATATCGTGATTATGGTGACGCTGGCGATTTTCGCTGGCTTGCTGGCGCCGCACGGCCCGGCTGAGCAGTTCCGCGATGCGCTGCTGCATCCGCCGGTATGGCAGGAAGGCGGCAGTTGGCAGTATATCCTCGGTACTGACGACGTCGGCCGCGATGTGCTGTCGCGTCTGATGTACGGCGCACGGCTGTCGCTGCTGGTTGGCTGTCTGGTGGTGCTGCTGTCGCTGATCCTCGGCGTCATCCTCGGCCTGCTGGCGGGCTACGTGGGCGGCGCGGTGGACGCCACCATTATGCGTCTGGTGGATATTATGCTGGCGCTGCCGAGCCTGCTGCTGGCGCTGGTGCTGGTGGCGATTTTTGGTCCATCGATTGTTAACGCCTCGCTGGCGCTGACCTTCGTAGCCTTGCCGCACTATATCCGTCTGACCCGCGCCGCGGTGATGGTGGAGATCAACCGCGATTACGTGACCGCTTCGCGCGTGGCGGGTGCGGGCACCCTGCGTCAGATGTTTATCAACATCCTGCCTAACTGTCTGGCTCCGCTGATCGTGCAGGCGTCGCTGGGCTTTTCCAACGCGATTCTGGATATGGCGGCGTTGGGCTTTCTCGGTATGGGCGCGCAGCCGCCAACGCCGGAGTGGGGCACCATGCTTTCCGATGTTCTGCAGTATGCGCAAAGCGCCTGGTGGGTGGTTACTTTCCCGGGGCTGGTGATCCTGTTGACGGTTCTGGCATTTAACCTGATGGGCGATGGCTTGCGTGATGCGCTCGACCCGAAACTCAAGCAGTAAAGAGGCACCGAGATGGCGTTATTAAATATAGAAAAACTGTCGGTGCATTTCGGCGAAGAAAAAGCACCTTTCCGTGCGGTTGACCGCATTAGTTACCAGGTCGAACAGGGGCAGGTTGTCGGTATCGTGGGTGAATCCGGCTCGGGCAAGTCGGTGAGTTCACTGGCGATTATGGGTCTGATTGATTATCCCGGCCGCGTCATGGCGGACAAGCTGGAGTTCAACCAGCGCGATCTGAAACGCATCTCTGAGAAAGAGCGGCGTCAGCTGGTCGGCTCGGAAGTGGCGATGATTTTCCAGGATCCCATGACCAGCCTGAACCCGTGCTACACCGTGGGTTATCAGATTATGGAAGCGATTAAGGTGCATCAGGGCGGCAACCGCCGTACCCGACGCCAGCGCGCCATCGATTTGTTGAACCAGGTGGGAATTCCCGATCCCGAATCACGGCTTGATGTCTATCCGCACCAGCTTTCCGGCGGCATGAGCCAGCGCGTGATGATCGCCATGGCGATCGCCTGTCGTCCTCGCCTGCTGATTGCCGATGAGCCGACCACCGCGCTGGACGTGACTATCCAGGCGCAGATTATCGAGCTGCTGCTTGAGCTGCAAAAGCAAGAGAACATGGCGCTGATCCTGATTACGCACGATCTGGCGCTGGTGGCGGAAGCGGCGCAGCACATCATCGTGATGTATGCCGGACAGGTGGTGGAAACGGGTAAGGCGAGCGATATATTCAAAGCGCCGCGCCATCCTTATACCCAGGCGCTGCTGCGCGCGCTGCCGGAATTTGCCGTAGATAAAGCGCGTCTGGCTTCGCTGCCCGGCGTGGTACCGGGGAAATATGACCGTCCCAGCGGCTGCCTGCTGAATCCGCGCTGCCCCTATGCCACCGACCATTGCCGGGTGGAAGAACCTGAACTCCGTGATATTCCGGGGCGTCAGTCCAAATGTCACTATCCGCTGGATGATGCCGGGAGACCAACTTATGCGTCCTGAAACTCAAGAACAGCAATATTTGCTGCAGGCTATCGACCTGAAAAAGCACTATCCGGTGAAGAAGGGACTTTTCGGCCAGCCGCGGCTGGTGAAGGCGCTGGACGGCGTCTCATTTAACCTTGAACGCGGGAAAACGCTGGCGGTCGTCGGCGAGTCGGGCTGCGGGAAATCCACGCTTGGCCGCCTGTTAACGATGATTGAAACGCCAACCGAAGGACAGCTGTTCTGGCACGGTCAGGATCTGCTGAAGCACGACCGCGACGCGCAGTCGCTGCGTCGGCAGAAAATCCAAATCGTGTTTCAAAACCCGTACGGCTCGCTGAATCCGCGTAAAAAAGTCAGCCAAATCCTTGAAGAGCCGCTGCTGATCAATACCTCGCTCAGCAAAGCGGAGC
Source organism: Mixta sp. BE291 (assembly GCF_031457955.1). Taxonomy (NCBI): domain Bacteria; kingdom Pseudomonadati; phylum Pseudomonadota; class Gammaproteobacteria; order Enterobacterales; family Erwiniaceae; genus Mixta; species Mixta sp. BE291. The sequence continues at coordinate 237,138 of NZ_JAVDXN010000004.1, forward strand.
GCCGGGAAAAAACGCTGGAGATGATGGCAAAAGTCGGACTGAAGACCGAGCATTACGATCGCTATCCGCATATGTTTTCCGGCGGGCAGCGGCAGCGTATCGCCATCGCGCGCGGCCTGATGCTGGATCCTGATGTGTTGATTGCCGATGAACCGGTTTCGGCGCTGGATGTATCGGTGCGCGCTCAGGTGTTGAACCTGATGATGGATTTGCAGCAGGAGATGGGGCTTTCCTATGTCTTTATCTCGCATGATTTGTCGGTGGTGGAGCATATTGCCGATGAGGTGATGGTGATGTATCTGGGGCGCTGCGTGGAGAGAGGCTCTAAAGAGGCGATTTTCTCTAATCCGCGCCATCCTTATACCCAGGCACTGCTTTCCGCTACGCCGCGTCTCAACCCGGACGATCGTCGCGAACGTATCAAGCTGACCGGCGAGCTGCCCAGCCCGCTTAATCCGCCGCCAGGCTGCGCCTTTAACGCGCGCTGTCGTCGTCGCTTCGGCACCTGCGTACAGCTACAGCCGCAGCTGAAACAGTATGGCGACCAGCAGATTGCCTGCTTCGCCGTCGATCAGGATGAGCAGCAAAAGGTAGGTTAAAACCCGCATTAAACCCTGCAATATCACGTTGCAGGGTTTTTCTATTATATAACCCACGCTTTTTTACCGCGCATAAATGACATTATGTGTTATTAACCTGGTTTTTTACGCTTTCATGCTGGTTGGCTTCGCTATTTATCCGGTTAATAATTTTCAGCTACTATTTATTTTGTTTACCAGCGCGAGAAACCTCTCAAAATAACTTCTTTAGATTTAATTACTTTTTTATACAAATCAGCTCCTATACTTGCTCGAGCCAGCGCATCATAGATAACAAGGTGTTACCACATCTAAGCTTAAGATTTCATAAAAAGGCCGTTAAGGTATGAAGCGTAATAGCTAAAAAATCAATGGATGGATAAGCGAGCTTAACATGGACTATGCGTTTGGATTATTTAAAAGCAAGGGAAAGCCGGTAAAAGAACATAATGAGGTATTGCAGGACGTTATCGCCACCCATACAAATTTCATTTATGAGAGAGAAATTTGCCAAAACCTCCTTTCAGGCAGCAGTAATATTGAAATTATTCGCAACTCATTGCTTAATTCCAGTGAGCAGCTGAAAAAAGAACAGGAAATTATTGATCGTCTTAATGAAAGGAACCTGTACGTCCAGAGTTGTATTCATGCGCTGATGCAGAAATTATGTGAGTTTGAAAAGCATGCGGAAAATGGCCAAGGCGTCAGCCTGGCGCTGCAGGCATCGGTAGACGATATCAAAGAGTGCGTAAACGATATTGATCGCCTGGCGAACCAAACCGATCTGCTGGCCATTAATTCCGCAATAGAGGCCGCCAGAGTCGGTACCATGGGACGTGGTTTTACCGTGCTGTCAAAAGAGGTGAAATGCCTGGCTGAAGAGGTAAAAAGCCAGTCAGCCAAGATTGAAAAAATCACCAATAATATAAAAAGCTCAGCCGATCAGGTTTCCGATAATTGCACCACCGTGATTAAGTCCCATGTGATTGTCAGAAAAGAGGTTGACGAAGCCTGCGCAGCGTTAGAAGAGGTGATCAAACGTTCCGCGCGTATGCAATCCATTATCCGCTTTATTTCCCAGCAGCAGTTTCTCAATACGGTCAAACTCGATCACATCGTCTGGAAGCATCAGGTCTACTCCCTGCTGTTCAATAAAGATAAAAAAGGCAAAGTAAACACCCACCATGAATGTCGTTTGGGCAAATGGTATTACGAAGGGGAAGGCCATGCGCTATTTGCCGGCAACGAAAAGTTTCGCCAGCTGGAACGGCCGCATGCTGAGGTGCATAACAGCGGACGCGCGGCGCTGACGGCCTTTTGCCAGAACGATATCAAAGCCATGTCCAACTTCCTGGGGAAAATGGAAGAGGCCAGCTCACAGGTTATCGTCATTATTGATTGCCTGATTGAACATATGACACCCGAGCAGATTACCTGAGCCTGACGGCCATTAAAAAAGCCCGTACTGTTCGCCGCCGCTCACCTGTTATCAGGCAGAGTCGGTGAGGCAACAATACGGGCTTTTGCTATCCTGCGGTGGGGAAGGCCTCGCCTGGCGGATGCGAATGTTATGCCGCCGCCAGGCAAAGATTATTGTGGATAGGGTACCCAATCGCCGCCGTTCAGACGTATCCAGGGCTTGCCCTGATACATCATCACTATCGCGTTATCGTTTTCCGATACCACCGGCGTCTGCGGCAGGTTCTCTGTCAGCACCGACATATTCACGTTCGGCGCATTAAACACTTGCCCATCCACCACGCGTGAAACCAGCTCGGAAACGGCCTGCAGGCTGGTTGGCGTATCGACGCTTAACGGCTGCCCCTGATGCGGCGACTTCATGCCAACAAAACGAATGCCTACCGGAACGTGGGTAATGCTTGGGCTGGGAATATCACGCAGGCCAGACATCTGCATCTTATCGCCCACCACGGCGGCACCATGTTCCGGTACCACCATCACCAGCACCTGACGTCCCGATTTTTCCAGGTTAGTCAGAAAAGTATCCAGCTGATCGAACAGCAACTGCGCGCGCGGTTTATACGGCGCGGTGCCGGTACTGCCCAGCTCACGCGTGCCGTCATGCAGCGGGATCAGGTTATAGAACGTGGCGGTACGCGCGTCGTTGCTTTTCATCCGATCGTCCAGCCAGCGCTGCATCAGCTGCGCATCGTTATAAACCGGTGAGCCGTCAAATGAGGTCAGTTCCGGCGCAATGCCAGCCTGCGACATCAGCGGTGCCTGAAGGTCGCCATCTTCACGCAGTTCTTTCAGGTAGTTACCAAACACGCCGGTGTGATCCATCATCAGCTGCTCTTTAAAGCCCAGCTTCGCCAGGTTATCAAACAGATAGCATTGTTGCTCAGCCGGTTTATAGAGATCGCTATGCGAGGTCTGGCCGCAGCTGGCGCGCAGCAGGCGGATCCCCGCCGGGCCGCTGTAGCCGGTGGCCGAGTTATAGTTGCTAAGCAGAATATCAAAATGCTTCCACAGCGGATGATCGCGCAGCTGCACCGCATCGATATCTGACCAGGCGAGCGAACAGATATTGATAATCAGCACGTCAAATGGCTGCGAGTCGGGCGACAGCGTGGCCGGGAAGGTGGTCACGCGCTGTTTTTCCGTTTGATAAAAACGGTTGAGATAAGCGGTCAGGTTGGCGCTGGTTGGCGGCGCGGATTCATCCAGCGCATTTTTATCGGCGGCGGCGTTATTCGCGGGCGTCGTTTTATTCAGCACCACTTCCGGCGTGGCTGATTTAGTCGGCAGCAGTGAAAACGTGGGCCCGGCGAGGTTGATGACGTTTATCCAAATCAGCATCAGCGATACCAGCACCGTAATGCGTACCCACTGAGAGATAAACATATACAGCACCAGCATCACAAAAGCGGCGCCCACCATCTGCCAGTTAATAAAACGGTTTACCAGATCAAGCAGATAGGCGCTGGAGAAACCGGCCAGCTGCCCGCCCTGGCTCATAATACTTTCCGGGCCAGGCAGCCAGGTATCGTGCCAGAACAGCGCAAAACCGATCGGGACAGAGATCCAGCTGCGCAGGCGATGCAGCCGCAACGAAGGCAGCGGGAACAGCAGCCAGGCAAGAAACACCAGGTTTGCCAGCGCATGAAAATTAAGGTAGCCGAACCACAGCAGGGCAAACTTAATTAAAAAATAGAAGTTCCAGCCGCCCAGCCCGCGCCAGCTGCGCCAGAAAGCAGCTGTGGCAGGCTGCGTCTTTTTACCATCAGTCATTATTTATCTTTATCCGTTTTGTTGGACTGGCGTTGCCAGGTCCCTTCATATTTTAACGATCGTGGCGGCAACAGCCGTTGCGTCATGCCGCGCCAGCGGGCGGGCAGCCAGCGGGTATAGAGCGGTTTCGTCAGCAGCGCGATCAACGCCAGCAGAATCAAAATCTGCACGCCATCAGTCAGTGTCATTTGCGCACCACCCCCTGTTTAGTAAAGCTGAGCACCACCGGCTGCGGTGTTTGACGCTCGGTTGGCTGCGGCGGCTTAACGGCCGGTTGCGCAACGGTCATGGCTGGCGGCACATCTTTCCACGCTTCCGGCACCAGCGTTTTCATCTGCCGGACTTCCGAAAGAATTTGTAAATCCTCAAACCAGACCAGACGGTTGGAAAAGATCTCGTCGTGCGGCAGGCGGAAAATAAATTTCAGCGCGGTATCGAGATCGTTATAGCGGCATGATGAGAGAAACAGATAGAGCCGATCGCCGCGCACCGTCACCAGGTCGCCGTAACGACGCGGCTTACATAATGTGAGTGCTTGCTCCGGTTTTAGCTCAGGAACCGGGCGCAACGCCACCAGCAAACCTTTACCATTTTCCGGCAGCAGCGTATTGCTGACCAGCCGCGTTACCGACTGACAGAAATTATCCAGCGGCAAAAAGCCTTTCTCTTGCAGCGGCTGAAGCGACAGCAACAGCGCATCCAGATTCGCGGGCACATGGCGGTTATAACGCTGTCCCTGCAGGCTTTCTAGCGTGGTTAAAAAGCGCGACATCGGCGCGCCAAAAGGCACGATGGCGTTGACCCCGCAGGCCAGCAGCAGGCGCTCATCGCTATAGCGCAGACTGGTTTGCATCTCGCGCACCATGATCTTCAGCCCCGCGCCGCGTGCCCGACGCAACGTATGGATCTGACGAGAGAGCGTATGAATTTCTTCATTATTTTTCAGGCTGAAAATTACCGTGGCGGAATCCGCCTGCTGCGCGCGCGAAGCAACCAGCTCGTTGCTGTCAAAAAGCTGCCAGTGGCTGGAGAGCGGCGGCGCGCCTTCCAGCACCTGCTGTTCCGCAATGCAGATCGCTTCATCATTCAGCGTCAGCGGCGTGTTCTGGTCATCTTCACGCAGCACCGCGAAACCGGATTCTTGTAAGGTTAAGCGCAGCGCGCGATCGGCCATCAAACGTTGATCGTGACACCACCAGCTGACACGATAATTCCAGCTGTCCTGCTGATATTCCAGATGCGCAAGACCGTTCAATTGCCGGAAAGAACTCAGTAAGTTTTGACGTAAATTATTTACACCGGAACCGGAAGTAATAATTAACAGGCAGCAATGACGCGCGACCAAAGTACGGTTGATTTTTTTTATCCAGGCGATTAATTCCACAGGTGATAGTTTTTCTATGAAAGAAAAATTATTGAAAAATAATATCAACCGCGGCTTCGCTGAAAGCGTGCGTGCTAAATCTTCCGGTAAATCAAGCAGCGCCCGACGTTTTTCCGATAAAGAATAAAAGGGAATACGCGCCGGCCCATTAGGCAGCGCAGGTTCCAGTAACGATTGTGGCGGCGCACCGGCGCTAATAAGCGTCAGCGCCTGTTGCGCGCCAATAACCTGACGCGCCAGCCTGTGGGCGTCATCTGGCCGGTTCACGGTAAGCCAGTAGCAGCCCGGCGGCTGCATTTCAATTAATTCATTTTGAACCTGCTCAATGCCGAGCGTAAAAGAGAGTGCCATAGAAGTTTCGCAAATTGGTTCAACCGAAGCTATTTTATTATAGACAGTGATTTATTTCGCCTGGATAATTTAAACAAATATAATAAAACGCCAGGCCATATGCTTAGCCTGTGTCCTTACTTTCAGTAAGGAAAAATGAACGCTATTCAATGTCTTTTTTAATGGCAAGGTAAATGAAACAACCGCAAGAAATTTCTGCTATGCCTGATGATAACGGGCTACATGATGACATTAGCGCGCTTGGCGAAGCTTTTTCTTTTTCTGCATTTCGCTATGTCGATATTGCGCGGGAAGAACGGTTAGCAGCGATTCTAACGCGCTGGCCGTTGCTGAATGAGCTATCCGCACAACAAAAGGAAAATGCATGCCGGTCTTAGCGCTGCAGGGCGTGCGGGGCGGGGCGGGCACCACCTCGGTAACAGCGGCTCTGGCCTGGGCTTTACAGCAGCTGGGCGAGCCGACCATCGTAATGGACTGGTCGCCCAGCAATCAGCTGCGTCAACATTTTAATACGCCGCAGGGCGAGGCGCGCGGCTGGATGCGCGCCATGCTGGACGGCGAAGATCCGCAGCATGTGGCGTTACGCTACCCTGACGGCCCCGATTTTATCCCGTTCGGTCAGCTAACCTGGGCTGAGCGTACCCGTTTTTACGCCGATCCGGCGGGGTTTGCGCAGGCATGGCTGCCTTACCTTGACGCATTAAAAGCGCAGTACCGCTGGGTATTACTTGACCTGCCGGGCGGCGAGCAGCCCTGGCTGCAGCCGGTATATGCGCAGGTTAACCGGTTGATTCAGCTGCTGGTGGCCGACGCGAACTGCCATCTGCGTCTGCATCAGCCCACGGGCGATATTCAGCCGCTCTATCTGCTTAACCTGTTTAACGCCAACAGCAAGGTGCAGCAGGATCTGCATCAGCTGTGGATTAGCACGCTGCGTAATCTGATTCCGCTGATGATTCACCGCGACGAGGCGTTGTTTGAGGCACTGCTGAACAAGCAGCCGTTGGGGGAATATCGGCCGCTGGCGTTGGCCAGCGAAGAGATCACCACGCTGGCCAACTGGCTGATGATGCATATCCGCGAGGAGAGCGTATGAATCCGTTACGCTGGCTGATTGCGGCACCGGCCTGGCAGGCGCTGAACGCGCGCTATGACGGCTATCGGCAGGCTGGCACCACAAAAATGGCGGCCGCGATCCACTGTTTCTGGCTGGCGCTGGGCTGGTCGCTGCTGCGTTTTGAAACGTCGGGCTGGCAGCGCATTATTGCGCAGCGTCGGACGCTGTATCCGCATATTTCGCCGGAGCATCCGCGTCCGCTGGATATCGTGCGCTTTTTCTCGCAAAGCCTGTGGCTGCTGCTTTTCCTGCCGCAGGATGGCAGCGCCGTTAGCCAGCGCAAACGCTTTAGCGCGTTTCGTCATCTGTTCAGCTGGCGACAACGTTTTTACCTGTGGCTGGATGGCCTGCCGCAGCGCATTCAGCATGGCGAGCAGCTGGAACAGCGGGTCAGCCGCCTGTCGCCCGCGCTGCGCAAACTGGTGTTTATTTCGTGCAGCATCGCCGCCGCCCTGCTGGCGCTGCTCTGTATTTCTCAACCCTTTGATCTTTTTACGCAATTTATCTTTGTGGTGATCCTGTGGGGGCTGGCGATGGTGGTGCGCCGCGTACCGGGCAGGCTGGCGACCATGATGCTGATTGTGCTGTCGCTGACCGTTTCTTGCCGCTATCTGTGGTGGCGCTACACCTCCACCCTGAACTGGGACGATCCGCTCAGCCTGACCTTCGGCCTGCTGCTGATCGGCGCGGAAACCTACGCCTGGGTGGTGCTGGTGCTGGGTTATTTCCAGACGCTGTGGCCGTTGCATCGTCAACCGGTCTCGCTGCCGGAAGATACCCGCTTGTGGCCATCGGTGGATCTGCTGGTGCCGACCTATAACGAGCCGATGAGCGTGGTAAAACCCACGATTTACGCTGCGCTGGGCATCGACTGGCCGAAGGACAAGCTTACTATCTACATTCTTGATGACGGCAACCGCCAGGAGTTTCGCGACTTTGCTGCCAGCGTCGGCGTCCGTTATGTGGCGCGCCCGACCCATGAACATGCCAAGGCGGGTAATATCAATAACGCCCTGCGTACCGAATGCCAGAGCGAGTTTGTCACGATTTTTGACTGTGACCACGTGCCGACGCGCTCTTTCCTGCAAATGACGCTGGGCTGGTTCGTGAAAGATAAAAAGCTGGCGATGCTGCAAACGCCGCATCACTTCTTCTCGCCCGATCCTTTTGAGCGCAACCTGGGCCGTTTCCGCCGCACGCCAAACGAGGGCACGCTGTTTTATGGCCTGGTGCAGGATGGCAACGATACCTGGGACGCCACCTTTTTCTGCGGCTCCTGTGCGGTGCTGCGCCGCAGCGCGCTGGATGAGATCGGCGGCATTGCGGTGGAAACCGTTACCGAAGATGCGCACACCTCGCTGCGTTTGCATCGGCGCGGCCATACTTCCGCCTATATTCGTATCCCGCAGGCGGCTGGTCTGGCGACGGAAAGCCTTTCGGCGCATATCGGCCAGCGTATTCGCTGGGCGCGCGGCATGGTGCAAATTTTCCGTCTCGATAACCCGTTGATGGGGCGCGGCCTGAAGCTGGTGCAGCGGCTCTGCTACGCCAACGCCATGCTGCACTTTCTCTCCGGCATTCCGCGCCTGATCTTTTTACTGGCGCCGCTCGCTTTCCTGCTCACGCACGCCTACATCATTTTCGCGCCTGCGCTGGCGATCGCCATCTACGTGTTGCCGCATATGCTGCATACCAGCCTGACCAACTCGCGTATTCAGGGCCGCTACCGGCACTCATTCTGGAGCGAGGTCTATGAAACGGTGTTGGCCTGGTATATCGCAAGGCCGACCACCGTGGCGCTGTTCAATCCGCACAAAGGTAAGTTTAACGTGACGGCGAAGGGCGGCCTGGTCGAGGAGCAACATCTCGACTGGGTGATCACCAAGCCTTATATGGCGCTGGTGTTGCTCAACCTGGCGGGCGTGTTTATGGCGGGCTGGCGTATCGCTTACGGGCCGCAAAACGAGGTGCTGACGGTGCTGGTCAGCCTGCTGTGGGTGTTCTACAACATGATCATTCTTGGCGGCGCGGTGGCGGTTTCGGTCGAAGCACGGCAGATTCGTGAAGCGCATCGCGTTGAGATGGCGATGCCTGCGGCGATTGCGCGCAAAGATGGTCATATGCTGCCCTGCACGCTGCGCGACTACTCCGACGGCGGCGTGGGCGTTGAACTGCGTGAAACCGATGCGCTGAAAGATGGCGAAGAGATTCACCTGCTGCTGCGCCGCGGCCAGCAGGAGTTCAGCTTCCCGGCGAAGGTGCAGCGCGTCTTCGGCCGCCGGGCCGGTATCCGCCTGAATAACCTTTCCACTGCGGAACATATTGAATTTATTCAATGTACGTTCGCCCGCGCCGATACCTGGGCGCTGTGGCAGGACGGCTTCCCGGAAGATAAACCGATCCAAAGCCTGACCGACATTATGATCCTGGGCTTTAAAGGCTACATTCGCCTGGCTGAGTATGGGCCAGCGCGATTACGCCAGCTGTTCTTAATGCTGACCGCCTTCCTCTCCTGGCTGGCGTCGTTTTTTCCCAAAGGCGTGGGAAGCGCAGCGGCAGGCGTTGCCGGTGTAAAACAATGACTCAACTGATGATGCGACAATGACGAGAAAAATAAGCTGGTTTACCGCAATGCTGATGGGGCTGTTGCCATTAGCGCATGCCGCACCCGAACCTAACCCGGCCGGTCAGGCGATGGGCATTGCCCAGTCCGCTGAGGCCGCCGTGCCGGTTGATGCGCCCGCTCAGGCCCAGCCTGGCGCGAGCCAACCTGCACAAGCGCAACCTGCGGCCGCAGCGGAAACGTCCGCCAGCGGCGGCGCGCCGGTACGAAACAGTGAGTTAACGTTCACTAACGTTGCGCCAGCGCCAGGCAGCTTCAAGCTTCAGGGCACGCGCCCGGATGGGCAGATCGAGTTTGGCGTACGTAGCGATGAGCTGGTCACGCAGGCGGTGCTGCATCTGAATTACCGTCCTTCCCCGGCGCTGCTGCCAACGCTGTCGCATTTCAAGATCTACCTGAATGATGAGCTGGTCGGGCTGGTTACCATCACGCCAGAGCAGCTGGGCAAAGAGAATCAGGCGACGGTCACTATCGATCCGCGTTTTATCAGCGATTTTAACCGCGTGCGCTTTGAGCTGGTGGGTCATTACACCAATATCTGCGAAAACCCCGCCAACAGTTCGATCTGGCTGGATATCGGCAAAGAGAGTCGGCTCGATTTAACGCTGCAAAAACTGCCGCTGAAAAATGACCTGTCCGACTTCCCGGAACCTTTCTTCGACAGCCGCGATAATCGTCCGTTACAGCTGCCCATGATCTTCGCCAGCGCGCCGAATCCTGACCAACAGCATGCGGCGGCGCTGCTTGCCTCCTGGTTTGGCGTACAGGCGCAGTGGCGCGGCCAGTCGTTCCCGGTGCTTTATAACCAATTGCCGCAACAGCAGCATGCGGTGGTGTTTGCGACCAACGATCGACGTCCCGACTTCCTGAAGGATTATCCGGCGGTAGACAAACCCACCGTGGAAATCATCAGCCAGCCTGACAATCCGTATCAGAAGATGTTGCTGGTGCTGGGACGCAACGACAGTGATCTGCTCACCGCGGTAAAAGGCATTGCCCAGGGCGATGTACTGCTGCGCGGCCAGTCCGCCAGCGTTGAACAGGTGAAACAGCTGGTGGCGCGTCAGCCTTACGATGCGCCAAACTGGGTGCGGACCGATCGCGCGACGAAATTCTCTGAGCTGCAACAGTATGAAAATCAGCTGCAGGCGGATGGTATTCAGCCTTCTCCGGTAAGCCTGACGCTGAACCTGCCGCCGGATCTGTTCCTGGTGCGTGCGCGCGGCATCAAAATGGACCTCGCCTACCGTTACACCTCGCCGATGCAAAATGATGGCTCGCGGCTGGCGGTTAACCTGAATAACCAGTTTATGCAGGATTATCCGTTGCAGGTAAAAGACGACAACGGTAAACAGCTGCTGCATATTCCGCTGATTCAGGGATTGCAGGATACCGGTACCTCGCTGACCATTCCGGCGCTGCGTCTTGGCGTGGTTAACCAGCTGCGCTTCGATTTCGATTATGCCACCACCGTGATCGGCGGCAGCAGCGACGGCCGCTGTGAAACGGTGTCGCCGGTGGCGCACCATGTTGTTGTCGATGGCAACTCCACTATCGATCTCTCTGGCTACCGCCACTATATCGAAATGCCGTCGCTGCGCGCGTTCGCCAACGCAGGCTTCCCGTTCAGCCGCATGGCCGATCTGGCGCAAACGCTGGTGCTGGTAAACCCGCAGCCGCAGGCCGATCAGGTTAGCGCGCTGCTCAATGCGGTGGGCAATATCGGCGCACAAACTGGTTTCCCGGCGCTTAACGTTCAGATCAGCGATGACTGGTCAAAAGCCAAAGCGGCGGATGCTGATTTGCTAATGATCGGCACTATTCCTGCTGATTTACACGAAGATAGCCGCATTAATCTGCTGGTAGAGCGGGCGAAAAGCTGGGTGAATAAACCGGTACGTCAGCCGGTACTGGATGATGTCGATACGCCAGCGAGCGATCGCACGGCCGCCAGCCAGACCACCATTGTTTCTGACGGCCCAATGGCGGCGATTATCGGCTTTCAGTCGCCGTTCCATGAACAGCGCAGCGTAGTTGCCCTGCTGGCGGACAGCCCGCGCGCTTACCAGCTGTTAAATAATGCCTTGCTCGACAGCGGTAAACGCACCGCGATCTACGGCACCGCCGCCATTATTCGTGAATCCGGCGTGAACAGCCTGCGCGTAGGCGACCGCTATTTTGTTGGTCACCTGCCGTGGTGGGAACGTTTGTGGCATGCGCTGGCGTCTCATCCGTTGCTGATGGCGCTGTTTGCCGTGGTGGTGGTGCTGTTGGTTGCCCTGATGGTTTGGCGCCTGATGCGGTTGGTAACGCGTCGTCGCCTTGGTAATGAGGACGACGAGTGATCGCGCTGACTTTGCGTTGCGTCATGCTGGCGTTGATGCTGCTGGTAGCAGGGCGCGCCAGCGCTGACTGCGCTGCCTGGCCGGACTGGGAGCAGTTTAAACGTGACTACATCAGCGATCAGGGGCGGGTGATCGATCCTTATGAAGGGAAAAATATCACCACCTCTGAAGGCCAAAGCTATGCGCTGTTTTTCGCGCTGGTGGCGAACGATCGGCCTGCCTTCGATCTGCTGCTGAGCTGGACGGAAAACAACCTGGCGGCGGGCGATCTGACGCAGCGTTTGCCCGCCTGGCTGTGGGGGCAAGAGAGTAAAAGCGGTAAATGGCAGGTGCTGGACGATAATCCCGCTTCCGATGCCGATCTCTGGATCGGCTGGACGCTGCTACAGGCCAGCCATTTATGGCACAGCCGCAGCTATCAGGTGACCGGCACGCTGCTGTTAAACCGGGTGGCAAAAGAGGAAGTGGCCGATCTGAAAGGGTTTGGCCTGATGCTGATGCCGGGCAAAGCCGGTTTTATTCAGCCGGATAGTTGGATGATTAATCCCAGCTATCTGCCGTTGCAGCTGTTAACCCGCCTGAGCGCGTTAAAAGGGCCGTGGCCGGAAATTAATCGTAACGCGCTGCGCCTGTTGCAGGAAACCGCGCCGAAAGGCTTCGCGCCTGACTGGTATGTCTGGCAGAGCGGCAGCGGCTGGCGGCCTGATAACAGCAAAGGGCCGACGGGCGGTTATGATGCCATTCGCGTCTATCTTTGGGCCGGTATGCTGAGCGATGAGGATCCGCGTAAAGCGACGCTGATGGCGCATTTCGCGCCGATGGCGCGCCTGACGGAAACCGCGGGCAATCCGCCGGAGCGCGTCAACGTGCTGACCGGCGAGATGACCAATCACGGCAACGTAGGCTTTTCAGCGGCGCTGCTGCCGTTTTTGCAGGAGTCGCATGCGCTAACGGCGCAGCAACAGCGCGTACAGCAACAGCCGCCCGGCAGCGATGCCTACTACAGCAGCGTACTCAATCTGTTTGGCGGCGGCTGGAGTGATAACCGCTACCGTTTTAATGCGCAGGGCGACCTGTTACCGGCATGGGATCCACAATGCGTAACGTCAGATTAAGCTGTCTGAGCCTTTTGCTGCCGGGCGTGATCGGCATCAGTTCCCTGCCTGCGCTGGCCGCCGAGACGGCGCGCGAGGTGTCGCCGGTTGCATGGCTGCTGGAGCAGGTACGCACCGGCGAGGCAACCAACAAATATGATTTAGTCACCCAGGCGCTCTATCGTCTGGAGAAAATCGATCCTGATAACCCGGAAGTGATTGCCGCCCGCCTCAGGCTGGCGCTGCATCAGGGCGATCAGGTGAAGGCGCAGCAGTATATGGCGCAGCTGAAGCAGACGGCGCCCGACGCGCAGGCGACAAAAGAGGCGCAGGCCAGCATGCTGCTGATTAGCGCTGAAGGTCGGCAGCAGTTGCAGCAGGCGCGTTTGCTGGCGACGTCGGGTCATTTACCGGAGGCGCGGGCGGCCTGGGACACGCTATTTAACGGCACCTTTCCCGGCGTTGATCTGGCGCTGGAGTACTGGAGCCTGGTGGCGCGTATTGACGGTCAGCGGCCGGTTGCCCTGGCTAACCTGCAGGCGCTGGATCGGCGCTATCCGGGCAACGTCGGCGTGCGTATGCAGCTGGCGCGGTTACAGTACCAGAACGATAACGCCGCGCAGGCCACCGAAGAACTGAAAACGCTGGCGGGAAATCCTGCCGGGCGCGATCAGGCGGCTGAGCTGTGGCTAAGCAATATTCAGGCGCAGCCGGTGACGACGCAAAGCGTGGCGCAGCTGCAACAATATCTGGCGACCTTCACCAGCGGCGATGCGCGCAGCAACGGCGAGCAGGAGCTGGCGCGTCAGCAAAAAATGCTGGCCGATCCCGCCTTCCAGCAGCGTTCGCGCGCGCTGGCGCTGGTGGATAATGGCGCAGGCGCGGAGGCGATCCCAACGCTACAGGCGGCGCTGAAGCTGAATCCCGACGATGCCGATCTGCTGGGTGCAATGGGCCAGGCGCAGGCGCGTGCCAATAATCGCGCCGCCGCCGCCGGTTATTTTGAGCAGGCGATCAAAGCGGGGCAGCAAAGCACCAACGTTGGCATGTGGCAGAGCCTGCTGCAAACCAACCGCTACTGGCTGACAATCGAAAACGGCGACAAAGCACTGGCGCAGGGAGATATCGCTAGCGCCGAGCGTCAATATCAGCAGGCGCGCACGCTGGATAACAGCGACAGCTATGCGCTTATCGGTTTGGGCGACGTGGCGCTGGCGCGCAAAAATCAGCCGGACGCGGAGCGGCTGTTCCGTCAGGCCTGGCAGATGGATCGCACCAACAGCACGGCGGTACGGCGGCTGGCAGGGCTTTATCAGCAGCAGTCGCCGCAAAAAGCGATCGCCTTTATCAACGGGTTGAGCGGCGAGCAGCAGCGCGCGCTCGGCAGCACGCTGAACAGCCTGCGTAGCGATGTGCTGCGCGCCGAGGCGGATACGCTGGCTCAGCAGGGCAATTGGGCGCAGGCAGCAGAGAAATATCGTCAGGCGCAGCAAAACGCGCCGGATGATGTCTGGCTTAACTATCGGCTGGCTGGCGCGCTGCTGAATAGCGGCGATGCCCGCCAGGCCGACAGCCTGATGAACACCATGGCGCAGCGTCTGCCCGACGATGCCACCCAGGTTTATGCGCACAGTCTCTACCTTTCCGGCAGCGATCGGGATGAGGAAGCGCTGATGCAACTTAACCGCCTGCCGCAGGCGCGCTGGGACGCCAATATGCGCGAACTGGCGGATCGTCTGCAACAGAACAAAGTGTATGCGCAGGCGGACGCGCAGCGTCAGGCGGGCAACAGCGGCGCGGCGGTAGCGCTGCTTAACGCGCAGCCCGCTTCGCCACGGCGCGACATTACGCTGGCCGACTGGGCGCTGGCGGATGGTTACCCGCAGCAGGCGCTGACGGGTTACCAACAGGTGCTGGCGCAGGATAAAAACAATCAGGACGCCGCGCTGGGCGAAATTGAGGCGCTGGTAGCATTGAATCGCAAAGCGGAAGCGCGTAATGCGCTGAACGCCATGCCAGCCGGAGCGGCGGAGGCGAGCATCAATGTTGGTCGCCGTCTGGCTAACGCCTGGCAAAGCGTGGACGATACCGCACGCGCACGCGATCTGTATCAGCAGCTGAAACCGCGTGCGCAACAGGAAGCGCCTTCGCAGAGCAGCGCGCTGGTGTTCCGCGATGCGGCCCAGTTGGAGGCGCAGCAGCAGCAGCCTGAGCTGGCGTTGCTGGATTACCGCCAGGCGATGGTCGCCAGCGGCATCACGCCAACGGTGCCGCAAGAGAACGCCGCTTTCACTCGCCTGATGCGCAATCAGCCGGACGATGACTGGCTGAAGCGCGGTATTCGCAGCGATGCCGCCGATCTTTACCAGCGACAGGACACCACGCTGAAGCTGGAGCAGGATTATTCACGCAATAAAGGCACCGGCGGGATCTCCGATCTCACCGCGCATACCACCATGTTGCAGCTGGAGACGCCGCTGGCCGCCGGGAGAAGCTTTGTGCGCGTCGATCGCGTTGAGGTTTCCGCAGGGACCTTTGCCACTGAAAACGGACGTCATAGCGAAGTGTTCGGCACCTGTGCCGATAACGGCACCGCAGGCTGTAGCAGCGATCTGAAACAGCGTGCGGAAGGGATAGCGCTGGGCGCAGGCTGGCAGAACGATCGCTGGTCGGCGGATCTGGGCACCTCGCCGATGGGCTTTGAAGTGGTCAACTGGGTGGGCGGCGTCAGTTGGAACACTGACGTGAAAGATGTCGGCCTGACCTTTACCGCCTCGCGGCGTCCTATTTCCAGCTCGCTGCTGGCCTATGCGGGCGCGCGCGATCCCAGCCCGCAGGGCGGCAAAAGCTGGGGCGGCGTGGTGGCAACCGGCGGCTCGGTGGGATTGAGCTACGATCAGGGCGGATCGCACGGCGTATGGGCCGATCTGAGCGCGCATCAAATCACCGGGAAAAACGTGGCCGACAACAGCCGCGAGCGCCTGATGGCGGGCTATTATTATAAGTTGATCAACGAAGACAACCGGCGCGCCACTATCGGCCTGAACAGCATGCTGTGGCACTACCAAAAGGATCTTAGCGATTACGCTTTCGGGCAGGGCGGCTATTACAGCCCGCAGCAATATTTTTCCCTGGCGGTACCGATAACCTGGCGACAGCGCACGGAAAACTGGTCTTTTGACCTTGGCGGCTCGGTCTCCTGGTCGCGCTCAACAACCAGCGCGCAGCAGCGCTATCCGGTTTATCCGGGGTTTGCCACCACGGCGAATGATAGTCCGGCAGGCAGTTCCGGCAGCGGCTTCGGCTATACGTTACGTGCGGCAGTGGAGCGGCGTCTGACGGCGCACTGGACGTTAGGCGCGGCGGTGGATATTCAGCAGGCGAAAGACTATACGCCCAGCCACGGTTTGATTTACGCCCGTTATTCAATGAGCGGCTGGGAAGGCGATCTTGATCTGCCGCCGCAGCCTTTAGCGCCTTACGCTGACTTTAAATAGCCTCCTGCCTGGAAAAAACCGAAAACGGTTTCCTGCCGTCACCATCATTGCTTAAAAAACAGCAACCATGAGATATACTCCTGGTTGCTTTTATCGTTATTGCCCGCTTCTCAGGGCCTGGAGAATAGCTTTGCGCGTTAGTCGGTCACTTACGATCAAGCAGATGGCAACGGTTTCTGGCGTTGCGGTAGTGACTATCTGTATTTTTATCGTTATTCAGCTTTTCCATTTTGTGCAGCAGCGCAGGATAGATTACGCCCAGCAAATGGAAAATATCGCCCATACCGTGCGTCAGCCGCTCTCCGAGGCGGTGCTGCGCGCTGATATTCCACAGGCTGAACGCATTCTGCAATCGTTAAAACCCGCTGGCATTCTTTCTCGTGCCGAAGTGGTGCTGCCCAACGCTTTTCAGGCCTTGCACACCGATTTTGAAAACGAAAAGGCGGTGCCGCGCCTGATTGCCCGGCTGTTTGAGCTGCCGGTGCAGATCACCGTGCCGCTCTATTCGGTAGAGAGCGCCGCTTCGCCAAAGCCGCTGGCTTATCTGGTGTTGCAGGCTGATTCCTGGCGCGTGTATCAATTTATTCTCAGCACCATCGCCACGATGCTGACGACCTATTTTCTGCTGGCGCTGATTTTGTCGATTGCCATCAGCTGGTGCATTAATCGGCTGGTGATTCATCCGCTGCGCGACGTCGCCCATGTGCTACAGGATCTGCCGCCGCAGGATATTTTGACTCACAAGCTGCCGCTGCCAAAGCTGCATCATGACGATGAAATCGGCATGCTTATCCGCAGCTATAACCGCAATTTGCAGGTGCTGGAGTCGGTGCATGATGAGATGAGCCGCCTGACTACGCATTATGGCTTAACCGATCTGCCCAATCGCACGCTGTTTCTGGCGCTGCTGGAGCAGCACCTGAAAGCCGCCACCTATAGCGGGCCTTTTACCGTGATGGTGGTGCGTATTGAGACACTGCTGGAAGCCAATGGCGTATTAACTGAGGAGCAGCGCGATACGCTGACCTTAACGCTGCTGGAAAAAATCCGCGGCGTGATTGAAGAGCGTACCGTGCTGGGCCAGCTTGGCGTCAGCGATTTTGCCTTGCTGGTGAAAAAGGCTAACAATCCATTCCGCGCCTGGCGCCTGGCGCGTAACCTGATGAATCGTCTGCATCAGCCAGTGACCTTACACGAGGTGCAGCTCCGTCCTACGTTGAGCATTGGTATTGCGCAGCGCGACACCGACAATATCAGCGCACCAGAGCTGCTGGGGCGTGCGGTTTCCGCCATGATGTCCGCCCGACATCAGGGCAAAAATCAGGTGCTGTTTTTCGATCCGTTGCTAACCGAGCGGGCGCAGCGGCGGCTGACGCAGGAGCACGATATTTTGCAGGGGCTGGAGCAGGAGCAGTTCGCACTGTTTTTACAGCCGCAGATCAATATGAGCAACGGCGAGCTGGTGGGCGCGGAGGCGTTGCTGCGTATGCGCCAGCCGGACGGCAGCTATAGCCTGCCGGAAGAGCTGATCACCAACGCTGAGGAAATTGGCGTTATCGGTGCGCTCGGGCGCTGGGCGCTGGAAGAGGCGTGCCGCGTGCTGGCGGCCTGGCAGAAGCGCGGTATTCAGCTGCCGCTGAGCGTGAATATTTCGGCGATACAGCTCCGCGAACCGGGCACCGTTTGGCATCTGCAGGAGCTGTTAGAGCGGCATCGTATTCAGCACGGCAGTCTGGTACTGGAGCTGACGGAAACGGCGCAGATTGGCGATCCTGCGCAGGCCAAAAGCCTGTTGGGCGCGTTGCGGGAGGCTGGCGTGGCGGTGGCGCTGGATGATTTCGGCACCGGCTACGCCAACCTGAGTTATCTGCATCAGTTCCGATCGTTGCCGATCAGCAAATTAAAAATGGATCGCAGCTTTGTTTCCGCGCTGCCCGATGACGATACCATGGTCAGGATTATGGCGGCCATTTCCGACATTACCGCGCTGGATGTGGTGGCTGAGGGTATTGAAACGGTGGCGCAACGCGACTGGCTGCTGGCGCGTGGCATTACCATCGGGCAGGGCTACCTGTTTGACGGCCCGCTTTCGCTGCATGATTTTGAGAAGTGGCTGGCGACGCTTACGCCGCAGAACTGACTATCCCAGGGCCGTGACGCGGCCCTTTGCTTAGATAAAACCAATATTCCGCCGCGCCATTCCACCCGCTCTCGCTACCCAGATCCATGCAGAGGCAAAGTACCCAGCATTTAATTCTGAATATCTGGTTATAGAAATTCCTGCTGAAGCGTTTCAGTTCATAAATTTTGATTATGACCCGTTCGGGTGGTGACAGAAGATATCAATCTTGTTAACGCGGTGTTATTTTTTGCGCGCTATAGCTTGATGATAAAAACAGCTAACGCCTCGTCTGCCACGCCGTCAACGGATACGCTTTTATGAAAACTTCTCTGTTTAAAAGCCTGTATTTCCAGGTGCTCACCGCTATCGTCATCGGTATTCTGCTCGGCCATTTCTATCCTGAACTGGGCGCGCAGATGAAACCTCTGGGCGATGCTTTTGTAAAACTGATCAAAATGATTATCGCGCCGGTGATTTTCTGTACGGTCGTGACCGGTATCGCCGGGATGGAAAGCATGAAAGCGGTAGGCCGCACCGGTGCGGTGGCGCTGCTCTATTTTGAAATAGTGAGTACTATCGCGCTGATTATTGGCCTGGTGGTGGTGAATGTGATCCAGCCGGGCGCAGGCATGAATGTCGATCCCGCCACGCTGGATGCCAAAGCGGTCGCCGTTTACGCCCAACAGGCAGAGCAACAGGGGATTGTCGCCTTCCTGCTGGATATTATTCCCGGTAGCGTGATCGGCGCTTTCGCCAGCGGCAATATCCTGCAGGTGCTGCTGTTCGCCATTCTGTTTGGCTTTGCGCTGCATCGTCTGGGCGATAAGGGCACGCTGATTTTTAACGTGATCGACAGCTTCTCAAAAGTCATTTTTGGCGTGATTAATATGATCATGCGCCTTGCACCTATTGGCGCGTTTGGCGCGATGGCGTTTACTATCGGTAAGTATGGCGTCGGCTCGCTGGTGCAGCTGGGCCAGCTGATTATTTGCTTCTACATCACCTGCATTCTGTTTGTGGTCTTTGTACTCGGCACCATCGCCCGCGTCACCGGTTTTAATATCTTTAAATTCATCGGCTACATCAAAGAAGAGCTGCTGATTGTGCTGGGCACCTCCTCCTCGGAATCGGCGCTGCCGCGCATGCTGGATAAGATGGAGAAGCTGGGCTGTAAAAAATCGGTGGTGGGGCTGGTGATCCCTACCGGCTACTCGTTTAACCTTGATGGCACCTCGATTTACCTGACGATGGCGGCGGTGTTTATCGCGCAGGCCACCAACAGCCATATGGATATTTTCCATCAGATCACCTTGCTGGTAGTGCTGCTGCTCTCGTCAAAGGGAGCGGCGGGCGTGACCGGCAGCGGTTTTATCGTGCTGGCCGCAACGCTCTCTGCGGTCGGGCATTTGCCGGTCGCCGGGCTGGCGCTGATTCTGGGTATCGACCGCTTTATGTCCGAAGCACGTGCGTTAACCAACCTCGTTGGTAATGGCGTGGCGACGATTGTCGTAGCGAAGTGGGTCGATCAGCTGGATGAAAAGCAGCTGCATAATGCGCTTTCCTCCTCGAAAAAAGCGAAAAATCTGCCGGGCGCTTCGCTGTAATCACTGAAAACGCGCCATCCCTGACGCGCAAGAAAAGGACGCCGCCTGGCAATCAGGCCGCGTCCTTTTTCTTGCGTTGTCGGCAGGCTCCGTCTGCGCGGGTTGTACACCTTATGAGCGCTTTCGGCGGTTCAACGCGCTAAATCTATAAATATCCATAAAAAACCTTTATCTGTGCCCGCTGCGACTTGCCCTCACAGCGGGCATTTGCATAATAAAGCCCACACAGACTGTGTAAGCGCATTGCATCTGGTTTTACCGGGCACGGTTAACGTTGATTTATTTTACGTCTTTGTGTGACAACCTCGTTTTGCCGTGGTCTAACTGCCGGTGCGCCCGCTGTGCGTTATCAACAGTCCGATCGCGTCAGACTATCGTGCGTCATCAATAAGATTAAGTTGGTAATTGAGTAGGGGTTCACATGCAGGGCACCAGAATGCGTCTTATGGTTGGTGGGTTGTTGCTGGCGGCCGTCAGCGGCACATTGCAGGCTGAAACACTACAACCCGATCCCGCCTGGCAGCAGGGCAAATTAGATAACGGCCTGAAGTGGCAGCTGCTGAGTACGCCGCAGCGTCCCAACGATCGCGTGGAAGTTCGCCTGATGGTGAATACCGGATCGTTGACGGAGAATGCCCAGCAAACCGGCTTTAGCCATCTGCTCCCTCGCCTGGCGATGGTTCATAACACCGCGCTCGATCCGGCGCAGCAGCGCTCGCTGTGGCAGCAGGGCATGGATCCCGATCGTCCACTGCCACCGGCCGTCACATCTTATGAATTCACCTTGTACAATCTCAGCCTGCCGAATAACCGTCCCGAACTGTTAAAGGATGCCTTGAGCTGGCTCGCCGCCACGGCAGGCAAAATGTCGATTAACGAGCAGGTGGTCAGCACTGCGCTGAACGCTGACGATCCCATTGCCAGCTGGCCGCTTAACCCGCGTGACGTCTGGTGGCGTTACCGGCTGAAAGGCTCGGCGCTGTTGGGGCATGATCCCGCGGAACAGCCTAAATCACCGATTGATATCAAACAGCTCAACAGCTTCTATCAGCAGTGGTATACGCCCGATGCGATGACGCTGTTTGTGGTGGGTAATGTTGACAGCCGTTCTCTGAGCGAGCAAATCAATAAAGCGTTCTCACCGTTAACCGGCAAGCGTGACATGCCGGCACCGGTGCCGACACTCTCTCCGCTGCCGTCGCAGCCGGTGGTACTGGTTAACCCCAGCCTGAAGCAGGATCGCCTGTCACTGATTTGGGATATGCCGTGGCAGCCTATTCGCGACTCACAAAACCTTATCCGCTACTGGCAGAGCGATTTGGCGCGTGAGGCGCTGTTCTGGCACGTTCAGCGCGTATTGAGCGACAGCAAAGCGCAGGGCGTACAGGTTGGCTTTGACTGCCGCGTGCTGTATCAGCGAGCGCAGTGCGCCATCAGCATGGATTCCGGCGCGGAAACGCTGGAAAAGAACATGAACCTGATTGCTCATGAACTGGCAAACGTACGGGATAACGGCCTGCCGCAGTCGGAGTTCGACGCGCTGATGGCGCAGAAAACCAGCGAGCTGAATAAGCTATTTGCTACCTATGCGCGTACCAATACCGATGTACTGATGAGCCAGCGTTTACGCTCGCAGCAAAACGCGGTGGTGGATATCGCGCCGGAGCAGTATCAAAAATATCGCCAGGACTTCCTTAATAACCTGACGCTGACCGCACTGAATCAGGAGCTGCGCCAGCAGCTGTCGCAGGAGCTGACGATGTCGCTGATGCAGCCGCAGGGCGAGCCGGAAGCCAATATCAAAGCATTGCAGGAGAGCTGGCAGAAAATCATGACGCCGCCACCGGCGCCGGTTGTTGCCACGCCGCAAGAGGAAAAAACGGAAGTGTCAGATATTCCGGCACCGCAGTCATAATTTAACGCCGGTGAGGTGATCCCACCGGCGTTTTTTTATCCACTTCAGGCGGTGGTGATGGTGGTTTTCTTCGCCCGCAGCCATTCGGTGACCAACATCGGCCAGCTGGCTAACGGCGAATCGGCCAGATTGCGCATGCCAAAACCGTGGCCGCCGCGCTCATAGAAATGCAGTTCGACCGGCACCTTCTGCTCGCGTAGCGCGCTGAAAAAAGCCATGCTGTGGGTAACCGGCACGCTTTCATCGTCTACGGCGTGGATCAGCAGCACCGGCGGCGTTTCACGCGTTACGCGCGTTTCCAGCGAATAGGCCTCCAGCGTTTTATCATCCGGCCATGCGCCAAGCAGACGCTGACGCGATTCAGTCTGCGCCAGACCTTCACGCATAGAGATCACCGGATAGACCAGCACCAGCGCATCGGGGCGCGCCGAGAGTTTGTCTGCGTTATCCTGCGGCGGATAGAGTTTTTCACTAAAGCGCGTACCGACGCTGGCGGTGACGTAGCCTCCGGCGGAAAAACCGATCATAACCACGTGTTTGCCGTTAAGGCCGCGTGCGGCACGATCGCGCAGCACACGCACCGCACGCTGGGCATCCGCCAGCGGTGCATCCGCCCCTTCGTGATGACCATCCTGCGGCAGGCGATAGGTCATCACCGCCAGCGTATAGCCCATGGCGGTAAAGAATGTCGCCAGCGAACTGCCTTCGCTATCGATCATAATACGTGCAAAGCTACCGCCAGGCGCCACCAGCAGCGTGGTGCCGTTGGAATCTTCGGGATACCAGACAGCCAGCTCAGGGCAGCGAACGCCTGAGGCCGCCCGATTATAGGGTTCGAATTCTTTGGCTAAATCGATGATCTGCGGCTTAGCGGTTGACTGACTGGCTCCGGGCGCGTCGCCGTGTGGCCAGAGATTGAAAATTTCTGCTTTCATAACCTGTCCTGAGTAGCGTGATGTTTAAGTGCCGGAGCCATAATTCGCAGCGGATAAAATTCAGGCGGGGCCTATTAATCATTGGCGTTGTCGGGCATTCGCGTCCAGCATTTACTGTGCGCCGAACCACAGAATCAGAATTAGCCTGGCGCGGGAAAGTTGAATTTAACTTATGGCGAAATAGTGAGGTTTATTAATAATTTTGGTCTACAGAAGAATGTAACGAGAAGATTATTGGTTTTTCTGGGGGAATGCAGCAAGGGTATTAGTGAACATAAGATCTCTAAAATTAGATGGCGTTATCATTATATGGGATAGTAAACATGGTTTAATCAAAAAGCTTTTATTAATAACAAGGAATAGTTATGGCTATAGAATGCATTTTCACGCTCAATGGTATGCCTTTATCAATATTAGAATGTAAAGATGTGGGGAAATTCCCTGCGTTCTCTGGACAGCAATATGGCCGAAATAATCCTACAATGACAGGGCGGGAGAACATTGGTCCGATTCCAAAAGGACGATACTATATTCTCAATCGTCAATCAGGCGGACGAATGGGATTTTTATACGATATGGCTTTGCGCTATGGCTACGGAACTGACCGTAATGAATGGTTTGCATTATACCGTGATGACGGGCAAATAGATGATTTTACTTTTGAGGATGGCATCAGGCGCGGACGGTTCCGGTTACATCCGGTCGGACCAAGAGGCTTAAGTGAAGGATGTATAACAGTTAATCACATTCCTGATTTTCATTATTTACGTGCTAGTCTTTTGCAAACTACTACATTTAGTATTCCAGGAACGAGTATGAAAGCTTTTGGCACAGTGCAGGTCAATTAATGAAAATTGTTAAGTGGATAGCGTGGATCTTGGGTTTTATCATTTTACTGCTGATGCTCAATCTTATTGTGCCACAGTTTATTTCCGTTGATTTTCAGTATCTAATAGCAGATATAGCTGGTGTGGCTGGCGCAGAGCAGATTGGTAATATGCTGGTAAATATAACCTTTATTATCTCTCTGATTCTTGCTGTTATTATTTTGGCGCTTGCAGTGACGCTAACGCGTAGCAGAAAACGTTAAGCTGCCGGAAAAAAGCGCCATAACTGGCAAGGGGCTGTTAACCGGCTATCAGCAACCGCTCCAGTGAAAAGAAGCGGTTGAGGATGCAAAGGCGCTTATCTGGTGTTACCAGCTGCGCAGTTCGCCATAGGGCACCATTACGTGCTCCTGATAAGCCGGACGCTGCGTTAAACGCTGATAATATTTTTCCAGCGCAGGTAAAGCGGGACGCGTAATTTCCAGGGTGTAATAGCGATAAAGCAGCGTGCCAAACATAATATCCGCCACCGTCAGCCGATCGCCCGCCAGATAGTCGTGCTGTGCCAGTTGCTGGTCGGCAATTTTCAGCAGCATCGTCAGATTATCCAGTGCAGCGCTAATGGCCTGCTCATCGCGATCTTCCGGCGCGCCCACAAACAGCGGCCAGAATATCGGACGAATAAAACTGACGTAAACGCTTGCTTTCGCCCACTCCGCCCAGACATCAACCGCTGCGCGCGCCAGCGCCTCTTGCGGCCAGAAGGCGTCATCGCCATAGCGACCGGCCAGATAGCGAACAATGGCGGCAGATTCAAACAGCGGGGGGCTGTTATCATCGCGTAGCACCGGCACCAGGCCGTTGGGGTTCATCGCCAAAAATTCTGGCGTATGATTTCCGCCATATTTGTGTCCGATGTCGATGCGCTGGTAAGGCAGCCCCAGCTCGCCGATACACCACATAACAGCCTGTACATTTGATGAAGTTTTACGTCCCCAAACCTTAAGCATTGCTTACTCTCCTGAGCGATAACGGAAAGTACAGCATAAGCGCAGCTGTTAACGCGGCATAGCATTAAGCGGAATAATCGCACCGCGATGCTGAATGACTGTACTGGCGGTCAGGTGTCCGCGCTGCGCCGCTTCCTGAGCGCTGCCGCCACACAGCCGCACCGCCAGATAACCTGCGCTAAAGGAGTCGCCCGCCGCCGTGGTATCGATAATCTTCTCTTTTTCCAGCCGCATCGCCGGAACTTCCAACAGCGGCTGCGCATCCAGCGCCACCAGGCAGGCATCCGCGCCGCGTTTGATCACGATTTCGCTAACGCCAGCGGCGCGCGTGCGGGCGATCACCTGTTCCACCGGCGCTTCATCCCACAGTAAGGTCTCATCATCCAGCGTCAGGAAGGCGATATCGGTGCGCTCGAGCATCGCCTGATACGCCTGCTGCGCATCTTCACGGCTTGCCCAAAGGCGCGGGCGATAGTTGTTATCAAAAATCACTTTGCCGCCGTTGGCGCGACAGGCAGCGAGCAGTGTCATTAGCCGTTGCCGATCTTCCGCCGTCAGGATCGCCAGACTAATGCCGCTGAGATAGAGGTAATCAAACTGTGCCAGCTGCTGACAAATCGCCTCTGCCTGCGGGCTTTGCAGCCAAAAACGTGCGGCGGCTTCGTTACGCCAGTAGCTAAAGGTGCGCTCGCCAGCGGCGTCGGTTTCAATCACGTACAGGCCCGGCAAGCGGTTTTCCAGGCGCTGCACCAGATCGGTTCGCACGCCTTCCTGCTGCCAGGCGGCAAGCATTTCGCTGCTAAAGTTATCGTTGCCCAGCGCGGTCACATATTCCACCGTTAGCTGGTCAGCTGGCGTCTGGCGTGCAATATAAACGGCGGTGTTAAGCGTATCACCGCCAAAGCCGCGTTTTAGCCTCTCTCCCTGCGATGAAAGTTCGATCATGCACTCGCCGATTACCGCTATTTTTTTCTCTGCCATCATAATCACCCCGTAATGAAAGGCTTTTAGTCTCCACCGAGCGTGGCGGTGAGTCAATATTTTAAAACAGTGTTTTAATTTAACTTAAGTCACTAATTTGTCGAGATAAGCGGCGATAAAGCAATAAATCACGGCGTTATTGTCACGATTGAAAAGATTACCCGCTGATAAAGTAGCACTCCTCAACGCAGCGTGCGCGCAAGAGACCTTGTCGACACCTCGCGATTGGCTGAGGAACAGAGCCAAACCTGGCAGGATTAAAATCATGATGATGAATAAAATTAGTCATCGGCTTCCTTCCTCAATTGTCATGCAACAACATCAAAATCAGCGGAACTACTGGCTGAAATGCCAGCGTTTTTATACCTTTCAACCGATTTATCAGGTTACAGGCCGCCTGATGGCAATTGAGCTACTGACCGCGGTATCGCATCCGTCCGCGCCGGGTCAGAAACTGTCGCCGGAACGCTATTTTGCTGCACTGGATATTCCCCAACGTCTACATGTCATTCAGGAACAGCTGGAATTACTCAGCCGCTGGGAACACTTTTTTGCCGGAACCGGCTGTATGGCATCGGTCAATATCGATGGACCGGCGCTGATGGCGATTCAGCATCATGCGCCGCTGCGCGCGTTGATCGCTCGTCTCTCCTGGGTGCGCTTCGAGCTGGTTGAGCATCAGGTTTTGCCGCAGGAAGAGATGGTGGCGCAGATGCCGGAGCTGGGCGCGCTGTGGCTGGATGATTTCGGTGCCGGAATGGCCAACTTCTCCGCGCTGACGGAACTCAGTTACGATTACATCAAGCTGGCGCGCGAGCTGTTTATGCTGTTGCGTAACAGCGAAGAGGGCCGCAGTTTGTTTACCACGCTGCTGGCGCTGATTAATCGCTACTGCAAAGGGGTGATTGTCGAAGGCGTGGAAACCGCTGAAGAGTGGGAGCAGGTGCGCAGTTCGCCTGCTTGCGCCGCCCAGGGCTATTTTTTCGCGCGGCCGCAGCCTTTTGAAGCATTGATTAACCTGCCGTTTCAGCTTGCCGGATGCTGATTTCGCCGCTCTCTACTATCTTTACCAAATAGATTGCAGGTAAGGAGACGGAGATGTCACGCGCAGGAAAAATCACCCGTTGGGTGCTTGGGATTTTTTGTTTGTTGGTTGTGGTGCTGGTAGTGGTTATCGCAACCTTTGACTGGAATCGCCTGAAACCAACCATCAACCAGAAAGTCTCAACGGAGTTAAACCGGCCTTTCGCTATTCGCGGCGATCTGGGCGTTAACTGGGCGCGCAACCACGATGAGCAGGGCTGGCGCCGTTGGGTGCCCTGGCCGCAGATCCATGCGCAGGATATTGTTCTGGGCAACCCGCCCAACATTCCTGAGGTGACGATGGTGCATTTACAGCGCGCCGACGCCACGATTTCCCCGCTGGCGCTGCTGCATAAAGAGATTTTCATCCCATGGATCAAACTCCAGCAGCCGGACGCCAGGCTGATTCAGACCGCCGACAAAAAGAATAACTGGACGTTCGATCTCGCCAGCAGCGAGCAGCCGCAAACCGAGCAGCAGCCTTCCGCCTGGTCCTTCCGTCTGGATAATATTCAGTTTGATCGCGCGCATATCGCTTATCGCGATGCGGTCAATAAAGCCAATGTCAAAATGGAAGTGGATCCGCTGGGCAAACCGGTGCCGTATGGTCAGGTTGCCGGTGGCGATGATCGGCAGAAGGGCGCGGCGGATTTCATCTTTGGCTGGCGTGCCAGCGGCACGTATAAC
This sequence comes from Mixta sp. BE291, assembly GCF_031457955.1. Classification (NCBI taxonomy): domain Bacteria; kingdom Pseudomonadati; phylum Pseudomonadota; class Gammaproteobacteria; order Enterobacterales; family Erwiniaceae; genus Mixta; species Mixta sp. BE291. Next base: position 264,543 of record NZ_JAVDXN010000004.1, read on the forward strand.
GATCAGCAGCTGGATGGCAGTGGCAAGCTGGGCGGCATGCTTTCGCTACGCAGTAAAAATACCCCTTTCCCGATCCAGGCTGAAGTGCGCAACGGCAGCACGCGCGTGGGGATTACCGGCAGCCTGCAGGACCCGCTGAATCTGGGCGGACTGGATCTGCGCGTGCGTTTCTCCGGCGATACGCTGGCTAACCTGTACGATTTGACCGGCGTTCTGCTGCCGGATACGCCGCCGTATGAAACTGACGGCCATCTGACGGTGAAATTCGGTGAAAAAGGCGATGCCGTTTACCGCTATGAGAAGTTTAATGGTCATATCGGCGATAGCGATATTCACGGCACGCTGTCCTATACGCAGGGCAAGCCGCGACCGAAGCTGAGCGGTGAAGTGGTGTCCCGTCAGCTGCGTATGGCGGATTTAGGACCGCTGATCGGCGTCGATTCCGGTAAAGATAGCGAGAAGAGCAAGCGTGCCGAAGCGCAGCGCGGCGAAACGAGCCGTCAACCCGCCGATCGCGTTCTGCCGCACGACCGCTTTGATACCAAAAACTGGGACGTCATGGATGCCGACGTGAAGTTTAGCGGCAAGCGTATTGAACACAGCGATTCGTTGCCGTTAAGCGACCTTTATACCCATCTGGAGCTGAAAGATGGCGACCTGCTGCTGGATCCGCTGCGTTTCGGCATGGCGGGCGGCAATATCAACTCAACGATTCGTCTCGAAGGCAGCAAAACGCCGATGCGCGGCCGTGCTGACCTGCACGCGCGTCAACTGCATCTGCGCCAGCTTTTCCCCAATGTCGAGGCGATGCGTAGCAGCATGGGCCAGCTCAACGGCGATGCGAAGCTGAGCGGCACCGGGAATTCAGTGGCGGATTTGCTGGCGACCAGCAACGGCGATATGAAGCTGCTGATGAACGATGGCGTTATCAGCCGAAGCCTGATGGAAATTGTCGGCCTGAACGTGGGTAATTATGTGGTAGGCAAGCTGTTCGGCGATGACGAAGTGCGCATCAACTGTGCGGCGGCCAATCTGGACGTGCGTAACGGCGTGGCATCGTCGCGGCTGTTTGTGTTTGATACCAGCAATGCGGTGGTTAACCTTTCCGGTAATGTTAACTTCGCCAATGAGCGCATGGATCTGTCGATTAATCCGGAAAGCAAAGGCATGCGCATTGTTACCCTGCGTTCCCCGCTTTACGTACGCGGCACCTTTAAAAATCCAGATGCCGGGGTGAAAACCGGGCCGCTGTTAGCGCGCGGCGCGGCGGCCGTCGCCCTGGGAACGGTGTTAACGCCAGCGGCGGCGTTACTGGCGCTGATTTCGCCCAGCGATAATGAAGATAATCAGTGCGTAAATGTCCTGCAGCAGATGAAGAGCCAGAAATAACGCGTTCATTATCGGCGCATGGATGAAAAATAATCAAACCCCGCAATCCGACAGGATGGCGGGGTTTTTTATGCTGAGATGATGAATAGCAGATAAAAGGCGTCATTAAGACGCCTTTTTTACCGCTGGCAGGAGGTTACGCCTCATACAGCGTTTGATGACGCGTCTCTTTGCAGGCGATCAGCGCAAACAGCGTTAACAACGCCATCGCTGCCAAATAGAGACCAACGGCAAACAGGCCATAATGCGCGTTAAGCCAGGCGGCAATATAAGGCGCTACCGACGCGCCGAGAATAGACGACAAATTGTAGGAAAAGGAGGCGCCGGTATAACGCACTTCTGTCGGGAACAGCTCCGGCAGCAGTGCGCCCATCGGGCCGAAGGTCAGCCCCATAATGCTCAGGCCAAGCAGCAGAAACACCATCATCATGGTTTGGCTGCCGGACGCCATCAGCGACGGAAACAGCAGCGCAAACACCAGAATTCCCAGCGTAATCAAAATCATGGTCTTACGCCGACCAAAGCGGTCAGCCAGCAGACCGGCAATCGGCACCATCACGCCAAAACCAATGACCGCCACCATCAGCATCCACAGCAGGCTATTGCGCGAGAAGCCAAGGCCAGCAGGAACCGGCGCGGTGCCGTAGCTCATGGAATAAACCGTCATAATGTAAAACAGCGTGTAGGTCGCCAGCATGATAAAGGTGCCGAGGATCGTCGCACCGAGATGCTTGCTTAACAGCGTTCCAATCGGGATACGTACCTGCTTTTTCTCTTTTTGCACTTTCGCGAACACCGGGCTTTCATGCAGCGAAACGCGCACGTACAGGCCGATAATTACCAGCACCGCGGACAGTATGAACGGCACGCGCCAGCCCCAGCTCATAAACTGTTCGTCGGTCAGCAGCCAGGAGAGCAGCAGGAAGGTACCGTTGGCAAAGAAGAAGCCAATCGGCGCGCCGAGCTGCGGAAAAGAGCCATACAGCGCACGCTTTTTCGCCGGGGCGTTTTCCGTCGCCAGCAGCGCCGCGCCGCCCCATTCACCGCCCAGTCCCAAACCCTGACCGAAGCGCGCCAGCGCCAGCAGCAGCGGCGCAAACACGCCAATTGTGGCGTAGCCGGGCAGCAGACCAATCACTACCGTAGAAATGCCCATCGTCAGCAGCGAAGCGACCAGCGTTGCCTTACGACCAACGCGATCGCCGAAATGACCAAAGAGCGCCGAGCCGATAGGCCGTGCGACAAACGCGATGGCGAAGGTCGCCAGCGACTGGAGCGTGGCGACGGTGGCATCGCCCTGCGGGAAGAAAATGTGCGGGAAAACAATCACTGCGGCGGTGGCATAAATATAGAAATCGAAGAATTCGATTGCAGTGCCCACCAGCGACGCAATAACCACTTTACTGCGCGAGTTAACCTGAGCGTTGTCGTTTTCAGTATCAAGTGTTGGAGCGATGGATGCTTGCATAATTGTTTCTTATTTGTAAAACGTGTCCAGGAATCTTACGCACTGCCTCTGGCGCGTTCAATGGTGAAAAGCCGCGTCGCGGCTGGCTTGCCGGGGTGAAAAGTGGATAATTTTTAACAATAAAGCTTTACCGGCGAATGGCAGGGCGAACGGCGATTTTTCTGGCGGGAATCACTGCAAAACAGGGAAATAAAAGTGAGGGGTTAGTTATTCATGCTGGTTGTTGGTTAAATATTGCACGCAACGCGGCATTTTCGTCTGAGATGCCGCGTTGCGCAGAGGCTATTTTTTCCTGCGTAGATCCAGCTTCGGATCGTTTTTATAGTTGGCGGTAGCAATCCAGGCGGCGCAAAACAGCGTCAGGCGCGCAAAGAAATAGAAAAACGCCATCAGGCCCAGCACCGAGCCAAAGGCCGCGCCGGAAGGGGATGCCGCCAGTTTCGGTAGCGTCATCGTCATAATAAATTTAATCACCTCAAAGCCGATCGCTGCCAGCAGCGTGCCGCGAAACAGCGCTTTTTTATGAGGACGATGACGCGGCAGGATCCAGAAAATCCACAGAAACAGCAAATAGTTGGCAAGGATAGAAATCGACAGCGCAATCAGCGTCATCGCCGGGCGCAGCCACTCAATATCCTGTAGCCCCAGCGCGTGCACAATCGCATCCTGCGCTGAACCCGCAATAGAGGTTAACGACAGGGTAATAATCAGCGCCAGCACCAGCCCGGTCAGGGAGATAAAGTCGCGAGTATATTTAAAATAGATTTTCTCCTTGTCCTGCTTGCCGCGCTCAAAAACGTCACGCGACTGGGCGCGAATCGCTTCGCGTAGGTTGCCCATCCAGCTGAGACCTGAATAGAGCGCCACCAGCAGGCCGGTGATGCCCACGGTGGTACGCTGCTGAACGGCGGTTTGTACGGTGTTTTTTAACGTACTGGCTAACGTGGGATCGCTGATGCTGCTAACAATGCGGTCAATCAGCTCATTCAGCAGCGTCGGATGCGACGCCAGCACAAAGCCTACCGCCGCGAACGAAACCATCAGAATTGGTATCAGCGATAAAAACGAGAAATAGGTAATTGCCGCGCCGAACTGGCTGCCAAGGCGATCGGTAAAGCGTTCTCCGGCGCGAATAAAATGCGCGACGGCCGGAATCGCCTGGAACCAGCTAACGAAGCGTGAGACGCGAGTAATCGAGCGATCAACTTTAGCGTTGCCCGTTTTAATGTTAATCAGTGGCTTTTCTTCTTCCTGCTCAGCAGGAGGCTGGGGGTTTTTGTCCGTCATCAACCGGAATCATCCTTTTGTTTAGGGCTTTAGCTTGTCATTATAGCCGCGCTGTTACGCAACGTAGCCTTTCAGCAGCTGCGTTAGCCATTCCATAAATACTCTTACCCGCTGAGCCAGATTACGACGGTGCGGCCACAGCAGCGAGATCGGCATCGGACGAGCGCGGAAGCCGGGCAGCACCTCAACCAGCTGTTGATTCTCCAGCAGCGGCTGCACGCCGTGGCGCGGTGCCTGAATAATGCCTAATCCGGCAACGCAGGCATGACGATACGCCTGCGTCGAGTTCACCGTCAGCGCGCCGCCGGTGTGGATAAAGTGGCTGCGCTGGCCATCATAAAACTCAAAGCCTGCGGGCGCGCCGCCAAACTGTTGGCTGTAATGCACCATCGCATGTTGCGAAAGCTCCTCCAGCCGCAGCGGCATGCCAAAACGCATCAAATAGCCGGGGCTGGCGCAGTTCACCATCGGCAGCAGGCCCAGCGTGCGGCTCATCAGGCCAGAATCCTGGAGCTGGCCCACGCGCACCACGCAGTCGAAGCCTTCGCGGATCACATCCACCTGCCGATCGCTGCTGCTGAGTTCCAGCTCCAGGCCGGGATAGTGCTGTAGAAACTGCGGCAGTTGCGGAATAACGATATCGGTCGCCAGCGCCACCGGCATATCAACCCGCAGGCGTCCACTTAATGTGGCCGGTTCGTTCTGGAACAGGGCATCCATTTCATCCAGCGTCGCCAACACATCGCGGCAGCGCTCGTAATAGGCCAGCCCGTCCTGCGTAAGCTGTACGCGTCGGGTGGTGCGATGCAGCAGACGTGTGCCCAGTTGATCTTCCAACGCCTGCACCTGGCGCGACAGGCTGCCTTTCGGCTGACCGAGACTTTCCGCCGCGCGGGTAAAACTTTCCATCTCCGCGACCGTAACAAACACTCTCATTGCATGAATTTTATCCATTTATGCACCGTTTGTTGCTCAAAGTGAAACAGTGAACTGTTATCAGCATAGTTTATCGCGCACTTTATTTTCAATATGCTGAATTTTTAAGCGACAAAAGCGCAAGAGAGGCAACATGAGTGGAAAATTAGTGTTGATCACCGGCGGCAGCCGGGGTTTAGGGCGTAATGCAGCGCTGAAACTGGCGGAAAAAGGCGTTGATGTGATCATTACCTGGCGTCAGCAGCAGCAGGAAGCGGAAAACGTGGTGGAGGAAATTCGCGCTTTGGGCCAGCGTGCCGCCGCGCTACAGCTGGATGTGGCCGAGGTATCCAGCTTTGCGGATTTTATTGCACGCCTGCAACAGACGCTGCGCACCCACTGGCAGCGTGAACGCATTGACTACCTGTTTAACAATGCAGGCGTTGGCCTGTATAACGCGTTTGCAGAAACCAGCGAGCAGCAATTCGATACGCTGATGCTGACTCACTTCAAGGGCCCTTTTTTCCTGACGCAGCGCCTGCTGCCATTGATCAATGACGGCGGTCGCATTCTGAATGTTTCCAGCGGCCTGGCGCGCTTTAGCCCACCCGGCTATGCGGCCTATGCCTCAATGAAAGGCGCGATGGAAGTGCTAACACGCTACCAGGCGCATGAACTTGGCCCGCGCGGCATTGCGGTGAATATTCTGGCGCCCGGCGCGATTGAAACCGATTTTGGCGGCGGCACGGTGCGTGATAATCCAGAGGTGAATGCCTGGGTCGCTGCGCAAACCGCGATGGGACGCGCCGGTCAGCCGAATGATATCGGTCGTGCCGTCGCCGCGCTGCTCAGCGAGGATACCGGCTGGATCACCGGCCAACGTATCGAAGCATCGGGCGGGATGTATCTGTAAGGCTGGGCGCGCTGCACTTTACCCTAATCTGACAGGCAAGGGCAGGCAGAGGAGCAGCGCGCCAGCCGCAGGGCGTTAAACCGTTATCGTGCCGTCAATCAGGGTAACGGCTTTCCCGCCGATCCAGATGCCATCATCACGATACTGGACGGCGATCAGGCCGTTACGCTGAATCGCGGTGCCCTGACGCGCCAGATAATCATGCGGACGGCCCTGTAGCGCCAGGTAACGCGCCAGGCAGGCGTTGGCGCTGCCGGTAACCGGATCTTCCGTTAAGGCGCCCTGTTCCACCAGCAGTCCGCGCACCTCATATTGCACCTCGCCGTCGCTGGTCGGGCCAAACGGCATCACGCCGGTGACGTTGGCATCCTGCAACAGCTGCGCCAGACGCGGTACGTCGGGCGCAATATCCAGCACCGCCTGCGCTGACGCCATCGGCACCAATAGCCAGCGAATCCCCATATCGACGATTGTCACCGCCTGCTGCATATCAAACGCTTCGCTGTTAAGCGCGGCGGCGATGCCGGGATGCTCCCAGCCGGTGAGCGTTGCCTCCGGGGCGGCAAAGGCTAAATCACCATCGGCGGCGATGGTTATCGGCACCAGCCCCACGCCGCACTCCTGCACCATGCGGCCCGGCGTTTTAACCTGATGGCCCGCCTCCAGCAGCGCATGCGCCGTGCCAAGGGTAGGGTGACCGGCAAACGGCAGCTCGCCTTCAATGGTAAAAATGCGTACCCGGTAATCTGCGTCAGGATGCTGCGGCGGCAATACAAAGGTGGTTTCAGAGAGGTTAGTCCAGCGGGCGATGCTTTGCATTTGCGCGTCGCTCAGCTCGCTGGCAGCCAGGATCACCGCCAGAGGATTACCGCAAAAAGCCGTGTTGCTGAACACATCGACCTGCTTAAAGGGAAGTTTGTTGGTCATAACCATTCCAGTGTTGATCCAGAAAGCTGATTACTAGCCTGTTTACGTTGCGAACGTCAATGGTTAGATCGCTTTGAAGCTTGTTTCGGATCCCTTTTGGCTTTTCTTGTAGGTTATTTAGGTTTGTCCGATAAAGAATCTATCAACGCGTGGGATTTTACTTGCGGAAGTTAACTATATTATTAAGCGGCAAAGTTATTTTCGCCGCTTAAATCGTATCGCCTGAAGGCAGGGAATTATTCATTAAAATCTAAATAAAGGCCCATTACTGTTAATCATACCGATACCTGTATAAATTCCGGCTAAAGCGGCACCGCTTACCATTCCCCACGGGCCAAAATATATGCCAGCTAAAGCGCCGGTAATTATGGATGCGCCAATGTTATGGGTATAAAAAATCAATAATTAAGATGGTTATGTACTTGATGCCGAAAAAAGTCATCATGATGATAATAACGTCCCATAGATGTTGCTGACTACCATCGTACATTATTCTTAGTGAAGAAAGATGAGCCAACAATATGCTGAAGCATAATCCTGTTATATTAGAGATTGCGCTTTTTTTTAATTTTTCCATGATTTCCCCAATAGTTAATTATTGAGTGGTATAAATTTTATAGCGTCAATTAACCAGGCATTTGAGGTTAACCTTATCAGGTAATCAAAAATATCAATTTCATTTCGTGAGTGTCATGGTTGTCTTGCGCTAAAAGATAAAGCTCGCTTATATATAGAGGCAATGAAGATTTTGGACATCATTTTTTAACTTACGCTGTGTTCGTTCAGTTTAAGGATCTGTGCGCTTGTGCTGGCACCATGCTGAACGTGCCAGCCACCAGAAGCCAACCTGTTATCCAGATTTTGCCAACCGCTACGGCATAAGGGTTGCAGAAAGCTGATTACTAGCCTGTTTACGTTGCGAACGTCAATGACGACAACTATGAATAAGAGTAACCGTATAAAAATTCAGGGCTGAATTGATGCTGACAATTTTAGGCCGTGCCTCTTCGATTAATGTGCGCAAAGTGCTGTGGCTGTGCGATGAGCTTGCTCTGCCTTACCAGCGGGAAGAGTGGGGCGATGGATTCAGATCGACGCATGAGGCCCGGTTTCTGGCGCTGAACCCGAATGCGATGATACCGGTGATCAACGATGAAGGCTTTGTGCTGTGGGAATCCAACACCATTATTCGCTACCTGGCAAACGCCTACCAGGGCGAGTGGCTTTATCCCGTTGCGCCGCGCCCGCGTGCGCTGGTAGATCGCTGGATTGACTGGCAGGCCACCGAACTTAATACCGCCTGGCGCTACGCGTTTATGGCGCTGGTGCGCCAGTCGCCTTCTCATCAAAACGAACGGCTGCTGGCTGCCGCCTGCAAAGGCTGGACCTACACCATGGGCATCTTAAATCAGCAGCTGGAAAAAACCGGACGCTATGTGGCAGGCGAGCATTTCAGCCTGGCGGATATTCCCATCGGCCTGTCGGTTAACCGCTGGTATGAAACGCCGCTGGAGCATAAAAACTATCCCGCCATTCGCGCCTACTATGAACGCCTTACCGCCAGAGAAGGCTACGTAAAATGGGGCCGCAACGGCATGCCATAATGCACCGGCTTACGCCTGCGGCAACGCCACCGCACCGGCAGGCAGTCCGCTCATTTCACAGGCCAGCGTGCCCGCGCGGCTGATGGCGTAGCGATAGCGCTCATCAAAGGGATAGCAGCAGGAAAGCCGCAGCGCATGATTAGCGCGATCGCTCAGGGTATAGAGCGCGCCCGGCGTCAGGCAAATTTTCTCCTGTAGCAGCTGATGAAACAGCGCCTCGCTATCGACGCTATCCGGCAGCGTTATCCAGAACACAAAGCCGCCCTGCGGCAGCGTGGCGCGGGTGCCGACCGGAAAATGCTGAGCGATTAACCCACGTGCTTCATCCAGATTGGCCGCATAGCGACGCCGCAGTGCATGCAGATGACGATCGTAGCCGCCGCTAGCCAGAAACTGCGCCAGCGTCTCGCACAGCAGCGTCGATTCCGTCATAGAGGAAAATGCCTTTAGTCGGGCGATCGCCTGGCTGTAGCGACCGGCCGCCATCCAGCCAATACGAAAATCGGGCGCGATGGTTTTGGTAAAGCTGGTGCAGTAAATCACCCAGCCGTCGCGATCGAACGCTTTCACCGTTGGCCGCTGCGGCTCGCGGAACTGTAGCTCATCGTATAAGCCATCCTCAATCAGCGGAACCTGCCAGCGGTTCATCAGTGCCGCCAGCCGCTTTTTATTTTCCGGCGTCATGCTGCAGCCTAAAGGATTTTGCAGGCCCGGCATGGCGATTAGCGCCTGAATTCGGCCTTCCTGTAGCACCATCTCCAGCGCATCCAGCGACAGGCCGGTTTGCGGATCGGTAGGGATTTCCAGCGTCTTCAGGCCAAGACTGGCAAGCAGCGGAAACAGGAAAAAATAGGTTGGCGTTTCCAGGCCGACGCAATCCCCTGGACGCGTGGTAGCGCGCAGCGCCAGCTGCAACGCCTCCATGCAGCCGTGGGTTAGCGTAATGTTTTCGGCGGTGAGCTTCATGCCCATATAGCTGGCGCGGCGCGCAATCTCTTTGCGCAGGTTCTCGCTACCCGGCGGCAGCGCATAGCGCCCGATAATTTGCGGATGACGGCGCAACAGCGAGGCGGTAATACGCGCCAGCTTCGCGGTGGGGTAGAAATCACCGTCGCGCGGGCAGGCCAGCGAGATATTGATATAGTCGGGATGGTTTTGCGCGGCAAACACCGTATCGATCAGATCCAGTTTCGCCTGCCCTGGCGTGCTGACGGTGGCCTGATAGCCTGGGCTTTTTTCCGGCGCGGGTAGCCTGCTGCGCACGTAATAACCGGACTGCGGACGTGATTCAATCAGCCCGCGATCTTCCAGCACGCGCCAGGCGCTCAGCACGGTATTAATGCTGACTTGCTGCGCCACCGCCACGCGGCGGATCGCCGGTAAACGGCTGCCCGGCAGCCAGGTGCCGTCATGGATGGCGCTGGCAAAATTATCCGCCAGCTGCTGATAACGCCGGTTTTCGCTGAGATCGATGGACACAGTTGCCTCCCGAAGGCGTGGATACAGTGTTATAAAAGCGCTTTTGTACCCATTACAATACGCATTTGCTGTCTCTGTTACCATTGCCCAACGCCGCATAACATAAAGCTCTGTTCATATCCTGGAGCCTGCCATGATCGATCCCTCTTTTTTCAGCTATGTCACCGTGATGTCGATAACGCCGGGGCCTAATAACCTGCTGCTGGCAACCTCCGGCGTGAATTTTGGTTTACGGCGCACACTGCCGATGATCGGCGGTTTTTTATTGGGCTGTCTGGTTCAGCTGCTGCTGTTGGCGCTGGCGTTGGATCTGCTGCTGGGCTGGATGGACGCGATCCGCAAGCCGCTGACGCTGCTGGGCTGCGGCTGGATGCTGTGGTTGTCATGGAAAATCTGGCGCTCGGCGGCACCCACGTTACAGGCAAACGTCCGGCCGATGACCACGCTGGGCGGCGCGCTGTTTCAGGCGGTGAACCCAAAAGCCTGGCTGATGGTGAGTAACGTGGCGCTAATCTATATCGCTGATAACGGCATTGTTACCGTACTGACGGGCTATGCCTTGCTGAATTTGCCCTGCATTTTACTTTGGGCGTTTCTTGGCGAGCGTTTAAGCGTGCTGCTGGCGGTGGAGTGGAAGCGCCGCCTGTTTAACAGCGTGATGGCCGTTTCGCTGGCGCTGACGGCGTTGTGGATGCTGTATGAGGTGTGGGGGTAAATCTGCGGCGGCCCCGCGCGGAGGCCGCCATCAGGTTACTCCGGCGCGTCGCCGCTGCCCTGCTGCGATGGCCATTTCCAGTTTTGCACTTCCGGTAAATCTTCACCATATTCACGCACATAACGATGATGTTCAGCGATTTTTTCCGCCAAATCGTCAAGGATAGCGTCCGCTTTGCCCGCCAGCGATGGAATACGCTGTATCGCCTCCTGCGCCAGATGAAAACGATCCAGCTCATTCATTACCGTCATATCAAACGGCGTGGTGGTGGTGCCTTCTTCCATAAAGCCATGCACGTGGAAATTACGATGGTTATTGCGTTGGTAAGTCAGGCGGTGAACCAGGCTGGGATAGCCGTGGAAAGCGAACACCACCGGTTTCTCCTGGGTAAAGATTTGATCAAACGCCGCCTCTTCCATGCCGTGCGGATGCTGCTCTTTGGTTTGCAGCGCCATCAAATCCACCACGTTGACCACGCGTATTTTCAGCTGCGGCAGGTAAGTTTTCAGCAGATCCACCGCCGCCAGCGTTTCCATGGTGGGCACATCGCCTGCGCAGGCCATCACGATATCTGGCTCATCGCCCGGCTGCTCGGTGCCTGCCCATGACCAAATCCCCAGGCCCGCTTCGCAGTGCTGAATGGCCTGATCCATGGTCAGCCATTGCGGCTCCGGCTGTTTACCCGCCACGATAACGTTAATCCGATCCCAGGTTTTCAGGCAGTGATCGCCCACCCACAGCAGCGTATTGGCGTCAGGCGGCAGATAGATACGCACAATATCGGCCTTTTTGTTGGCGACGTGATCCATAAAGCCGGGATCCTGATGGCTGTAGCCATTGTGATCCTGCCGCCAGACGTGAGAAGAGAGCAGATAGTTAAGTGAGGAAACCGGCTTGCGCCACGGCAGCTTACGCGTGACCTTCAGCCATTTCGCGTGCTGGTTAAACATCGAATCGATGATGTGGATAAAGGCTTCATAACAGTTAAACAGGCCGTGGCGACCGGTAAGCAGGTAACCCTCCAGCCAGCCCTGACACTGATGTTCACTCAGGATTTCCATCACCCGACCATCGTGCGCCAGCTGCTCATCGTATGACCGTATCTCTTCCATCCAGGTGCGGTTGGTGACGTCGAACACGTCGCTCAGGCGGTTAGAGGCGGTTTCATCCGGGCCGAACAGGCGGAAGTTATCTTTATTACGCTGGAAAATCGCGCGCAGATATTGCCCCAAAATTTCCGTGGATTGCACCTGCTTTTCGCCAGGCGTGGTGACATTCACCGCGAACTCGCGGATATCAGGGGTGTTCAGCTCGCGACGCAACCGTCCGCCGTTGGCGTAGGGCTGCGCGCCCATGCGTTTTTCGCCCTGCGGCGCCAGCGCACGCAGCTCCGGCTTCAGCTTGCCTTGCTCATCAAACAGGTCGTCCGGCTGATAGCTACGCATCCATTGTTCAAGGATTTGGCGGTGCTCATCATTCTCACGGCAGGAAGAGACCGGCACCTGATGCGCGCGCCAGAAACCTTCGACTTTTTTACCGTCGACCGTTTTCGGCCCGGTCCAGCCTTTCGGGCTGCGCAGAATAATCATTGGCCAGCGCGGAATCGCTGCCGACGCGTCGCCGTTGCGGGCGCGGCGCTGATAATCACGAATCTTATCGAAGGCGTTATCCAGCACGTCCGCCATCTGCCGGTGCATTTTTTCGGGTTCGTCGCCGCAGACAAACAGCGGTTCATAGCCGTAGCCGCTGAACAGCTGATGCAGATCCTCATCGCTGCTGCGGCCAAGCAGCGTTGGGTTGGCTATTTTGTAGCCATTGAGATGCAAAATTGGCAGCACCGCCCCGTCGCGGGCGGCGTTGAGGAATTTAATGCCGTGCCAGCTGGAAGAAAGCGGGCCGGTTTCCGCTTCACCGTCGCCAATCACGCAGGTGGCAATCAGATCGGGATAGTCGAATACCGCGCCAAAGGCGTGCGATAAGGAGTAACCCAGCTCGCCGCCTTCATTGATTGAACCAGGGGTTTCCGGCGCGGCGTGGCTGGGAATGCCGCCGGGAAAAGAAAACTGCTTAAACAGCCGCTGCATACCGGTCGCGTCTTCGCTGATCTCCGGGTAGATTTCGCTGTAGCTGCCTTCCAGCCAGGTGTTGGCCACCATGCCCGGCCCGCCGTGGCCTGGCCCGCAGATGTAAATCATATCCAGATCGCGGTGGCGGATGATGCGGTTCAGGTGCGCATAGATAAAGTTAAGACCAGGCGTGGTGCCCCAGTGTCCCAGCAGGCGCGGTTTAATATGTTCAGGCTGTAACGGCTCGCGCAGCAGGGGATTATTCATTAAATAGATCTGACCCACTGATAAATAGTTCGCGGCGCGCCAGTAGCGATCGAGCTGTTTGAGTTCTTCCTGGATTTCTGGTGCATTCGTCATGCTTTTCCTCCGGTGACGTCAATCACAAATTCGGGCAGGGAGCGCTTTACCCGGGCGAAATGAAACTCAATACTCTTTAACCCTAATAGAAGAAAACTTAATCAGCCAAAAAACAGGCGTTTTAAGCAGGCTGGCAAGGAGCTGTGCTGTGTTTACCTCTGATGTTCATCTGTGGCTGACCGCGCTGGTGGTCATGGTCACCATTCTGCTGTGGGCCAGCGCGCGGCTGCCGGAATTTATTACCGCCCTGCTGTTTTTCGCTGCCGCGATGCTGCTGCATATCGCCCCTGCGGCCAGCGTGTTTGGCGGCTTCGCCTCTTCCGCGTTCTGGCTGGTGCTGAGCGGTTTTATTTTGGGCGTGGCGATCCGTAAGGTCGGGCTGGCCGATCGGCTGGCCCATGCGCTGGCGCCACGCTTAAGCCTCAGCTGGCCGCGCATGGTGGGCGGCACCATCCTTATCAGCTATCTGCTGGCGTTTATCATGCCTTCGAATATGGGACGCATCGCGCTACTGATGCCGGTCATCGGGGCGCTGGCGCAGCAGGCGGGCATCAAAGAGGGCAGTCGCGGCTGGGTGGGGCTGGCGCTGGCGGTAGGGTTTGGCACTTTTCAGCTTTCCGCCAGCATTCTGCCCGCCAACGTGCCGAACCTGGTGATGAGCGGGGCGGCGGAAACCGCTTATCATCTGCATCTGGGCTATATGCCGTGGCTATTTTTACAGGCGCCGGTGGTGGGATTACTGAAAGGCGTGCTGTTAACCTTGTGCATTTGCTGGCTGTTTCCGGCGCGTCCACAGGCGGTTGCGCGTGCTGCGCGGCTGCCCGCGCTGAGTCGGGAAGAGTGGCGGCTGATGATCCTGTTGCTGCTGACGCTGGCGCTGTGGATGACCGACAGCCAGCATGGCATCTCGCCCGCCTGGGTTGGCCTGTGCGCCGCCTGCTTCTGCTTGTTGCCGCGCGTGGGCTTTGTCTCCAGCGAGGCGTTCGCCAGTGGCGTAAATTTCCGCACCTGTTTGTATGTGGCGGCGATTCTGGGCGTGACGGCGGTGGTGGTTGATTCCGGGCTCGGCGCGCTTATTGCTCAGGGACTGCTGCGCATCACGCCGCTCGATCCCGCCACGCCTTTTGTTAATTTTATCTCGCTGAGCGCGTTGACCAGCGCGCTGAATTTTGTGGTGACCGCCAACGGTGTACCGGCGATGTTTACGCCGATGGCACAAAGTTTTGCCGCTGCCTCCGGTTTCCCGTTAGGCAGCGTGATTATGTTGCAGGTGTTGGCGTACGCGACGCCGCTGTTGCCCTATCAGGCCTCGCCGATTGTGCTGGCGATGGGACTGGGCAACGTATCGGCGCGAGACGGCCTTAAACTCTGCCTGCTGGTGGCTTTAGTCAGCCTGGTTCTGCTGCCGCCGCTCTACTACGGCTGGTTCTTGCTGTTGGGCTATTTATAACGGCATAAAAAACGGGCGACATCACTGTTGCCCGTTGCTTTGGCCGCTTGCGCTATGGCGCCAGCCTACTTGCCTGCCACTGCGGTGGAAAGCGAGGCTTCATCGTTAGCGGCGGCCGGCGTCATCGGCGCGTAATCCAGTTGCAGGATGCGGCTGGTTTCCGCCAGCTCCTGCTCGGTGGCACTGATATTGCCGTTCAGCTTTTGGCCGTAACAGGGAATCATCGCTTTCAGCTTCGCCTGCCATTCCGGCGTAGCGAATTGCTCCTTAAACACCTGCTGCATCAGGTTCAGCATAATCGGTGCGGCGGTAGAAGCGCCCGGCGACGCGCCCAACAGAGCGGAAACGGTGCCGTCCTGCGAGGTCACCACTTCGGTGCCCAGGCGTAGCACGCCGCCTTTTTTCGCATCCTTTTTGATGATCTGCACGCGCTGACCGGCCTGAACCAGGTGCCAGTCCTCTTTTTTCGCCTGCGGGAAATAGGCTTTCAGCGCCGTGTGGCGATCGTCGTCGCTCAGCAGCAGCTGGCTGACCAGATATTTTACCAGGTTGAAGTTATCCAGGCCCACGCGCACCATCGGCAGCAGATTGCTGGCGGTCACGGAACCGAACATATCCCACAGCGAGCCGGTTTTCAGAAAACGGGTCGAAAAGGTGGCGAAGGGGCCAAACAGCAGCACCTGCTTGCCATCCAGCATACGCGTATCCATATGCGGTACCGACATCGGCGGCGCGCCCACTGAGGCTTTACCATACACTTTCGCCAGATGCTGTTTTACGACCGCCTGATTTTCCGTTACCAGGAAAGAGCCGCCCACCGGGAAACCCGCATAGTTTTTCGCTTCCGGAATACCGGTTTTTTGCAGCAGCGGCAGCGCCGCGCCGCCCGCGCCGATAAACAGACGCTTCGCCCTGATCAGCTTTTTCGCGCCGTTATTGTTGAGATCGGCGAGGGTGACCTGCCAGCTGCCGTCAGCATTACGCGTAATATCACGCACTTCATGACGGGTCTTCAGGTTAAAGTTCGGGCTTTTAGTCAGGGAAGCGATCAGCTGGCGCGTGATTTCGCCGAAGTTAACGTCAGTGCCGATAGGCGTGCGCGTGGCCGCTACTTTTTGCTGCGGATCGCGGCCCTGCATCATCAGCGGCACCCATTGTGCGATCTGCGCGGCGTCTTCTGAATATTCCATGCCGCGAAACAGCGTGCTTTTCTGCAATGCCTCGTAACGTTTACGCAGGAAATTAACGTTATCGTCGCCGAAAACAAGGCTCATATGCGGGGTGGTATTGATAAAACTGCGCGGATGGTGCAAAACGCCTTTCTGTACCAGCGCAGCCCAAAACTGACGGGACACCTGGAAGGACTCGTTAATGTCGATGGCTTTACTGATATCGACCGAACCGTCCGCTTTCTCTGGCGTATAGTTCAATTCTGCCAGCGCGGAATGGCCGGTACCGGCATTATTCCAGCCGTTTGAACTCTCTTCCGCGACCTTATCCAGACGCTCTACCATGGTGACAGACCAGTCTGGTTCCAGCTCCTGAAGGTAAGCACCCAGCGTGGCGCTCATAATCCCTCCGCCGATGAGTAGTACATCGACGTCCTCTTTATCTTCTGCGACTGCATGCTTGCTTAGGCCGAAAGCATTCATACACAGCTTTAGAAGTAATGCTGTTTTACGCATGAGGCGGCATCTCCGTCTGTTGATAGCTCAACAGATCATTGCAGGTGAAAGCGTCCAGCTTCTGGCGGGCGGGTTGCTCTCTTTCCATAACTAACAGGCGAATAAAATAACCCCGCACCGGGTGGGCGTTAACCACACGTTATCGGTGCGCTAGAAATATAACATTCTCGCAATAAAATTGAATAATTTGTTTAAACTTTAAAAGTTGTTTGAATTTTGACCACGCTGAAGCGATTAGTCTCACACTTTTATGCGACAAATAGTTGAAGCAGCCAGAAGCCGCTTGTGAAAAGGAGTGACAGGTAAGCGTTCCCTTACTTTTTCGCAAGGGAACGGGAGAGTCGGGAAGGAATTAAAGCAGATGTAATTTTTTTACGTCGACCAGCAGGCTTTTGCCATGATGCAACAGGGTGCCATTGACCGAAATCAGATCGTCCGGTTTCACTTCCTGGCCCTGCCACACCTCGTCGTCGATTTGTAGCTGTACGGTGCCGGTGCGATCGCGCAGCTCCCAGGTTTTTTTACCGGTTTGCCGAATAATATTGCCCTGCAACGTTACCCAGGTGCCGGTAGAAAGCTGCGCCAGCTGATGCGTGGCGGTCAGCTGCTGATTATCCGTTACCGCGCGGTAGCCATCTTTCTGATCTTCCGGCGGCGGCGCTTTGCCGTCGGGGTTAAAGCCGCCGTCGGCAGCCAGCGCCGGGGCGGCCAGCACTACCGCCAGGCATAGCGTCGCTATTTTATTCATCGCTTTCTCCTGACGTCGGCCAGCGCTGCTGCGTTATTACGGCTCGCCCAGCTGCTGCACATCGATCCAGTGGCGCGCGCCATCCTGACGTACCCGACCATTCAGCCGCACCTGATCTTTGGCATCATAGGTTTCGCCGTCCCAGACTTTTTTCGGGATAACCAGGTCAATTGTCTGGTCGCCATGACCGCGTAGCTGATAGCGGTTATCGCCTTTCTGCTTCACGATATAGCCTTCAACCGTTACCCAGGCGCCGTCACGCATGGTTTTTACCAGTTCCAGAGGCGCTGAAGTGGTGTCTTCCGTGCCTTTATAGCCGCTGTCCTGATTCTCAGGCGGTTTCTCACCGCCTTTATAGCCGCCGCTCTCTTCGGCAAAGACCGGCAGCGCGAAAAGGGCGATCAGGGCTGCAATAGTCAATTTTTTAGCCATACATTCTCCTTAATAACTGTCCGTTCGGGCCAGGCGAAAAACGCCTTTGCAGAATATAAGCCTGGCACAGTCTGGTGAAGTCGGGAGAAAAACGGCGACAGACGCGTTGATAACGCACAACTTTAGGACAAGAGGTGAATCAGGTGAGCAAATTTAAACCTTGCCAAAGCGACGCCAGAGAAAACGCAGCACGAAAAACTCTATCGTCCCCAGCACCAGAAACCACAGGCACAGCACAAAGGTATAGAACTGATTAAGATCGCTGAAATGAAACAGCGACATCAAACGGGCCGTAAGCGCCGGGCCAGGCGCGGGCGCGGGCAGCAGTAGCGCAGATAAAAAGCCCAGCAGCAGGATGCTCATCGGCGCAAGCCAGTTTTCAAACGTGGATTTCATAAGGTTCAGGATAATGAAGGAAACGAGAGGATTATTGTCCGTGAATCAGCGGATGGGTTCAACGTTTAGCAGTTTGACCCGGCAAAAGGGAGCGAGGCAAGCCTGAAGCTTAAAAAAATCAACCGCTTACTCTCCGTATTTATAGCGAAGATGTTAATAATGCCGACCTTGTTTAGCTTTTGTTTACGTTCGGCTTTGCATAATCGCCGCGAATTTTGTGATCTGCTTCAAAAAAATTTGCCGCTAAAAGGTGCCGTTGTTATAATTTCGTTGTTTTTTTCAACAAAAGTTAAGCAGGTCATCAGTCATGAAAAAGTTCTTCCGGTATGTGTTTCGCGCTTACGTTGAAACCTTTAAGCATGTACCGCCAGGCGCGCTGAACTAACGGCGACGCCGCACGAAACCCTCGATAACCGCGGCCAGGGAACGACCGGTGGTTATCAAACCTTTCTTACAACGCCTCTTCTCTTTCCAAAGCAGCGACTTTTTCCACAGCATTTTCTCTTGCTAAAACATTTTCTCTTGCTAAAGCCTCTGGTACTTGTCTTAACCCCCCGTCGCTCACGCTTCATGCCTTTTCCGTCTCACGCGTTCTGTATCTGGCGCAAATCTACAGCTATTTTCTTAAATAGCCGTTGTTGATAACTGCCGCACACTTTTATCAACCGCTGTCATCAGGCGGCCTGCAAACAAGGCGAAGCGCTATTTAGCGCCTAAACTTAGCGGGTATCCCTAACCTGAGAGCAGCTGATGAAGAGAGCAACCCGGAGACGCGGGCCGACTAACCGCA
Source organism: Mixta sp. BE291 (assembly GCF_031457955.1). Classification (NCBI taxonomy): domain Bacteria; kingdom Pseudomonadati; phylum Pseudomonadota; class Gammaproteobacteria; order Enterobacterales; family Erwiniaceae; genus Mixta; species Mixta sp. BE291. Next base: position 283,167 of record NZ_JAVDXN010000004.1, read on the forward strand.
CACTTCTTCTCGGTATGGCCGCAGTAACCGTGGCCGGTACGGCGCTGTTTATTAAGCAATGGCGTAAATGGCAACAGACGCCGCCGGTGGGTATTCATAGTCATCAGGCGGGTCTGGCAGGTTATTATCAACAGGTCGGGCCGTGGCGCATGTTCACCCGCACCACGCCGGAAAGCCGCCCCGGTCTGCCGGTGGTTCTACTGCACGGCATGGTTCTCTCCGGGCGCGCGATGGAAGATCTGGCGCTGGCGTTAGGCTGGGAATATCGCGTCCTGGTGCCTGACCTGCCGGGTTTCGGCGGCAGTTCGCTGCCGGTTTCACAGCCGGTATTAAATATCGATCGGCTGGCAGAAGCGCTGTGGATGTGGATGCAGCAGAATCAGCTGTCGCGCGCTATTTTCGTCGGCAGCTCGATGGGTTGCCAGGTGCTGGCCGCGTTGGCGGTTGCGCATCCTGAGGCGGTCGCCGGGCTGGTGCTGCAAGGCCCCACCGTGGATCGTCATAACCGTACGCTGCCGCGCCAGCTCTGGCGCGACTGGCGCAATCATCGGCGGGAAGCGCACCGCTCGCCTGCGGCGCTTAGTCGCGTCGATTACGCCAAAGCTGGTGTCTGGCGCGCCATCGGCACGCTACGCGCTATGATGCATGACCGCATCGAGCAGCGCCTGCCGCATATCAACGCGCCGACGCTGGTGGTGCGCGGCTCCTACGATGTGGTTTCGCCTGCCCGCTGGGTGGCAGAAGTGGTCGCGCTGTTGCCGCGTGGCGAACTGATGACCATTGCACAAGGCACCCACACGTTGCACTACGTTTATCCGTGGAGCTACGGTCGCGCTATCCGACCCTTTATCGATCGCGTGCAGAAGGAGCAGGAAAATCATGAGTAAACCTCCCAAGGGCATCGCCCGCTTTGACTCCTCTGCCGCAATGGTCATGGCGCTCAGCAATGCGCTGCACCAGCGTCCTTTTAGCAGCCCAAGCCAGTCGCCAACGCTGGATCGCGTACTGCCCGCGCTGAATTTACTGCCTGAGCGCGTGCGTGAATGGGGCTATGCGCTGGGCGGCATGGCCGAAGGCCTGTCGCTGAGTCAGGCGCAGCAGCTGGATATCGAAGCCATTGCGCGCTGGGTGGCGAATCAATATCCGCAGCAGCAGTATCAGGCGGCGTTTGTTGGCTCTTCTAACGGCGCGATGGTGCATTTGGCGGCGGCGATGGGCGTGCCCTGGCTGCCGCAAACCTTTCTGTGCCCGGTGCGTTCGCAGCATAACGATCCAGACGATGCGCAAAAAGGCATGGCGCATGGCAAACCAATAACCGACGCGTTGCTGGCGGCCTCGCCGCATCTGGCGGTACATCATATGCAGGATCCGAATCAGGATCGGCTGATGCTGGAGCAGATCGCCTATTTCCGCCTGAAGCACCGTAAACTGCCGCTGGAGTATCATGAATTTTTACTCAGTTCGCTGCCGCCGGGCAGTACGCTGGTGATCAACCACTGTACGCAACAGTGGCCTGCCACGCGTACCAGCGAGCGTTCGTTTTATCAGTTTGGCGCGCTGGGCGGCGCAACGGAGCAGGAATACTTCTCCGGCGGGCCGCGGGTAATGGAGTATCTGGCGCGTTGCGGTCTGGAACGGGAAAAATGGGAGCCGCCGCTAGCGGATGCCACCGTACCGGAAGCGGAATGGGGCTTCGACGCGCACCTGATGGCCGAGCTGAAAAAGCTGGCTAACAGCCAGAACTGGAAGCTGGTAGAGCTGCGCTATGAAAACCCAGAAGCCCTAAGCTTTGTGACGGCAGAAATTTACCGTGACTGGTATCTGTCGGCGGGCGTAATTGCTTCGCGGCTGGTGGTGGACAACTTCCTGTTGATGGATCCCTGGACCACCATGCAACAGTACGCCATTCCCTTCTGGCTGACCTTCTGCACCGAGCCATCGGCCGATGCCTTGCAGCGCTATCTCGACCGTCAGCCGCCGTTCCGCAATATCGACCTGATGCTATTTTCTCACGGCACGGAAAGTATTGGCATGGCGCCGATTGAGCGCTGGCAGCAGCTACTGGATTATGCCAAAGATGAGGGCGCGTTTGTGGGGGTTGATACCGAACGCTTCCCGCGCGATTTCGCTACGCTGACGCGTTTTGATGAGGAGCTGAAGCAGCGCGCGCCGCTGTTGCCGCCGCCTGAGCCGCTAACCACAGAGAAATTTTTAGCGGGCGTACAGCGCTATGGGGATAAGTTTCAGGTGGAGTGTTTGCTGCATAATTAAGGCGGCGAAAGGTGGGCAGTCAGGCCCGGTGACCTGACTGCTGACTAACTGCTTACTGCGTTTTTTCAGCGATAAGAGTCAGTTTCTCATCGGTAGCTTTCTCTTCCTGCAGGGTCTCTTCCAGCAGGCGAGCCGCTTCTTTATAGCCCAGCTTCAGCGCCAGCGCGCGCAGCGTGCCGTAGGCGGCAATTTCGTAGTGCTCAACTTTCTGCGCTGCGCCGATCAGGCCAGCATCACGCACCACGCCTTTCTCTACGGAATCGATGATTTCCTGGGCTTCTTCTACCAGACCTTCCAGCGCATGGCATTTCATACGTTTAATACGCACTTCCGGGGTCGCTTCAACCAGCTGGTCGAGACGCTCGATTTGGCCCTGAGTTTCTTCCAAATGAGTTTTGAACGCTTCGATAAGTTTCTCATCGCTAGCGGCACGTGCCATTTTCGGCAGGGCACGGCTAATTTGCTTTTCCGCACTGTAAACATCGGACAGATCGTGAATAAACAGGTCTTCCAGCGTTTTAATACTCATCGTAATCTCCATAACCAAAGGATAATAATTGATAAAGTCAGGGTAACGTGCCCTGTTAATTTCAGTATAGTCAAAAATAAACAAATGCAACGGCAGGAAAATCAGATTAGGATTCGTCCGTGCATTACCGCTGCGCTTGTTTTAAATACCACAATGGCAGGGTGATAAATAAGTCACAGAAAAGAACGGGCGCTAAGATATAAATGGAAATGGAACAGCGCTACGCTATAAAAAGCGCGGCAGAAAACAGGATGGCTATAAACCATGCTACCCGCAGTACGCAAAGGCGCACTGCGGGTTTAACTAATTTTTACAGGTACTTACCTGAGATTAATTAGCTACGGCGGCTGTTCTGCCCGCCTTTTTTGCCTGCTTCAGAGGCTTTTTCGCGGTCATTTTTAAAATTACCGCCGCTTTGTTGTCCGCCTTTCTTACCGGCTTCAGAGGCTTTTTCACGATCTTCTGCAAAGTTACCTGAACCACCACGATGCTGAGTCATATTATTTCTCCTCATACGTATTTACAGAATGCATATATTTATCTGTGGGCGATAAATATATGCGCATCCAACGGTTCTAAATCTAGCGCCTGAGGATAATATTGCAAGTTAACCGCCGTTAAAAGTTTTTCTTATGGCGCGTAATAGTCCATAAGTTACCGTTCCATAACGGATAAATGAAAATGTTATATTTTATGAATGGCGGCGTGTATATAAATTTGCGTTTCGCTTGTTAACAGCGGAAACGATTGGAAAGCCATGTTTGACGCTGACTACAGATTATTCCTGGTATAAGTTGTGGTTCTACTCTCTTCAGGCGCAAGCGGTAAACAAACGGCGGCGTTTCGTTTAGTTGTGGTGCTGCCAGTCTGCGTTATAACAGCGCGCTTATGGATCACGCTGGATTGATTTTTATTGCCTGCATGGAGAAATATAATAACCGCATAAGTTAGCAGATGAATTATTTAAACTAATAGCCTGATAAACGGGAATAAATGATTCGCTTAATTAGCTTTATTATCATTAGTTATTCATGGCGTGTTGAATATTGTTATTTTCATAAAAGTTAATAATACTGGTCCCGGCGGCTTGTTCTTTTAATTAATTATTAATTTGAGGTATACAGCAACGATCAAAGGAATGATTCGCTGAGTTTATGGTTGACGACTTTATTACCAGGGAAAAATAAAAGGAATTTTTATGGAAAGAATAGCAGCTACAGTTTTTTTAGGCCTGCTGTCAATAAACAGCTATGCCGCCAATCACTCCCTTCCTGCCAGCGCTAATGTAATCCCTGGCGGCGCGATTTCCGGAACCTCTGCTAAGCCTGTCACGCAAAACAGCATTAATACGCCACAGGCATACCGCAATACACTTCTGGCCTCCAATACCAGCACCTATATAAAATGTACTTATAAGATTGATAAAGACCCGACTAATCCGGCTTCTTCATGGGTTTGGGCTGTCTATCCACCGCAACCCGATCGTTACGCTATGGTGCACGGATACTGGCGCGACAATTCGGTCGCCACGAATATGTTTTATACCAATGCCTCGGCGCTGGAACTGAAAGAAGTTTGCCAGTTTACCCTTAAACATGCGGGCATTGAGGGTGAAGTTGCCATTCCTTATGCCGGGGATTCGGTGTTCTCCTACTATTATAATTTCTGGAGCCAGGGCTTTGACCAGCCAGAAGCGCGAGTAGAAGGGGTTGCCCTGGATCGGCTGGTGGTATTCGGCGACAGCCTGTCCGATACCATTAATGTGTATAACGCCAGCTACGGCGCAGTGCCGAAAAATAGCGCATGGTTTTATGGCCGTTTTTCTAATGGGCCGGTATGGCATGAATATTGGACGAATCAATTAAGTATTCCTTCTTATGTTTGGGCGACCGCCAATGCGGAAAGCGGTGTAAAACCCCTTTTCCCCAGCTTTATGGAACAGCTACATAGCTTTAAAGAATATATAGCCTATGCGCAGGGATATGACATAAAGAAAACCCTGTTTACCGTTTTGTTTGGCGGCAATGATTTTATTACCGGTAATAAAACGCCTGAAGATATCATTACTAATTACCGCAGCGGTCTTGCGCAGCTGGCGCATCTGGGCGCCGCACAGGTAATTATTATGAAGCTGCCCGACTTTTCAGGCGTGCCTGCGGTACGTGACTGGAAAGCGGCCGATAAGCAGGCGTTAAAAGAAAAATCGGTAACCTTTAACATGCAGGTCGATCTGCTGGCCCAGGAGTTAAACAGAACTTATCCTGGCACCAGGTTTATCGTGCTTTCGCTTGATAAAGCCTATGATAATCTGATTACACACGCTAATACCTTAGGCTACGTTAATACCAAAGATACCTGCCTTGATATTAAAAATGATACGTTGAGTTATATGTATCATCATAATCCACGTCCGGACTGTAAAAGCAGCGGTGGTAGATATCTCTTCTGGGATACTATGCATCCCACGACTTATGCCCATGCAGATCTGAGTAAAATGCTTTTCCAGGAACTGCAATTAAAATTGCAGGAGACAGCGCCTCGCTAACGCAAGCGCTGGCTTTCCTGACCCGCCGGGTTGAAAAGGCCCGGCGGGTCAGTTTTCTGGCGGCCCTATTCTGTAATAGCCTTGTCAGTCCGCTACGCCTGCGACTAAAATAGCCCCCTGAGGTGATGGCGTTCCACCTTACCCAACCGCTTTTTTCTGAGAGCTGATGACGCCTGACACGACACTTTCTGTGAGGGAAGGTGTAACGCATGTCAGGATCTCGCTCTGCCTCCTTATTGCGCTATACCTTATTGAATTAACACCTTTATCAGGTATTGACCACCATGTTGAAATCTATGCTGGCAGTGATGCTGGGGGGCGCCGCAGGCTGTACGCTGCGCTGGCTAATCTCGTTGCGCTTTAATGCGCTATTTCCCAATCTGCCGCCGGGAACGTTGCTGGTTAATTTGCTGGGCGGGTTAATTATCGGCATGGCAACCGCCTGGTTTATGAAAAATCCGCAGCTTTCGCCGGAATGGAAACTGCTGATCGTTACCGGACTGTGCGGCGGTCTCACCACCTTTTCTACCTTCTCGGCCGAGATCATGCTGCTGATGCAAAGCGGCAAATACCTGTGGGCCATGGGTCATGTACTGGTTCATGTTACCGGCTCGCTGTTGATGACGTTTGCCGGTTTTGCGCTGGTTAACCTGCTGGGCTAAATAACCTTCTACAGTTAAACCGGGCGGCGCACGCGGTGCGCTGGTTTTCCCGCTTAACAAGGAGGACAAATGACTAACCCGACATTTCTTAATCTGGTGCTGCTGGAAGGCAATCCGTTAACGTTGCTACACGCGGCAAAGCAGGCGGGTTTCGATGAGGTAGAGATCTGGCAGGAGAATGTGCAGGCGGCGCAAGGCGGTGCTGCGGCCATTCGGGCGCAGGCGCAGCGGCTTAATCTGGGATTTACCAATTGTCAGGTGCTGCGTGATTTCGCCGGTGCGCCGCAGGCTTTGCGCGAGGAGAAGCGGCAGCAGGCGCAGCAGTTTTTTCAGCTGGCGCAGGCGATAGGTTGCCGCACGGTTCAGGCGCCCGCCTGCACGCGGAAAGATTGTCAGGCGGATTTGATTGATGACGATTTACGCTGGCTTTCCGCCGAGGCGGCGCATCACGATTTACGCATAATGTATGAACCCATGGCGTGGAGCGCGGTAGATAACCGGCTGTATCCCACCTGGCAGCGGCTAAAACGGCTCGATCTGCCGAATGTCGGGCTGGTGGTGGATCTGTTTCATATCGCGGCGCGTGGGGACGATGCCAGCGTGCTGGATGCGATTCCCGCAGAGCGGATTTATGAAGTACAGCTGTGCGATATGGCTGAGGCGGTAACGCCAGATAATATGGCGCAGCTGATGGATACCGCTCGCCACCGACGTCTGCTGCCTGGCGACGGCATCCTGCCGGTGGCGGATTTCAGCGCCGCCTTACAGCGTAAAGGCTATCGCGGCCCTGTGGGCATCGAAGTGTTTAACGATACGCTGAAACAGCAGCCGCCGCAGGTTGCCGCCGCGCAGGCGTTTGCCGCGCTGCACCGCTACTGGCCTTAATCGCTCTCGTTAAAGCAGCGGGCAATAAAACTCACCGCCCGCTGTGCGCCAGAGCCGGAAATCGTATGGCCGACGCCGCTTTCAAACAGTGTTTCCACCGGCGCGCCCGCCGCCTTCAATCGCAGCGCGGCGGACTCCGTCTCTTCCCACGGAATCACCGGATCGGCTCTGCCGTGAACCAGCAGCACCGGCGCATTGTGCGTCGGCATCAGCGGATCGGGCGTTGCCAGACGACCAGAAAAGGCCACCACGCCCGCCAGCGGCCAGCGACCGGACGCCAGCGCATCCAGCGCCATAATCGAACCCTGGGAAAAGCCCACCAGCAGCACTTTTTCCGGCTGCGTCACCTGATGCGCGTTCAGCAATCCGTGCAGCGTTTTATCGAAGGCGGCGCGCGCTTCCCTTACTCGCCCGCCGCGATTTTGCGCGGTGACGCCCTCCAGACTGAACCATTGGAAACCGGGGCCGTGATCGAAGCGAAAGGGCGCATCGGGCGCGGCAAAAGCGGTTGCGGGCAACAGCGGTGCCCAGTGCGGCCCAAGCCCGGCTAGATCATCGCCGTTGCTGCCGACGCCGTGCAGAAAAATCACCAGTTTTTTTGTCATTTTCGCCTCCACGCGCAAAGTTTTAGCATGCGCCTTTACATTACATAGTCAAACCCTGGCGATAATTTGCACTAAGCTCAGTGGTTCGTAGGGCAAAAAATGAGCGTATCTATGCTATTTCGCCGTTTCGAACGTTATATCAATATCTTCCAGGATGCACCCGGCACCGCGCCACCGAATCGCATAGGCGCTTTCTACCATTATTTTCTTCGACAGGTATGGCGCAGTTTTGCCGCCCTGCTGGCGGTCGGCCTGATTGCTGCGCTGATTGAGGTCGCGCTTTATCGCTATTTAAGCCAGCTGATCGATATGGTTAACACCTCCACGCCCGCCAGCTTTTTTCAGGAACATTGGGGCACGCTGCTGTGGATGGCGGCGGTGGCGATGATCCTGCGTCCGCTGTTTATCGGCCTGCATGATTTGTTAATCCATCAAAGTATTGGTCCCAGCCTTGGCAGCCTGATCCTGTGGCAAAACCACAGCTATGTGCTGCGCCAGAGCCTGAAATTCTTCCAGAACGACTTCTCCGGGCGCATTGCTCAACGCATTATGCAAACCGGCAATGCGCTGCGCGATTCAGCGGTGCAGACCGTTGACGCTATCTGGCACGTCTCCATTTACGCGATTACGTCGCTGGTGCTGTTTGCCGAAGCGGACTGGCGGCTGATGCTGCCGCTGATCGCCTGGATTTTCGCTTACGCCAGCACGCTGCGCTACTTTGTGCCGCGCATCAAGGCGCGATCGGTGATCTCATCCGAGGCGCGTTCCAAACTGATGGGCTGCATTGTTGATGGCTATACCAACATCACCACGTTAAAACTGTTTGCCCATACCGATCTGGAACAGCGCTATGCGCAGGAGGCGATTGGCGAGCAGACGGAGAAAACCCAGCAGGCCAGCCGGATGCTGACCAGCATGGATATCACCCTTTCTACGCTGAACGGCTTACTGATTGGCACCACCTGCGGGCTGGCGCTGTGGCTGTGGAGCGAGTCGTTGATTACCGTCGGCGCGATTGCGCTGGTTACCGGGCTGGTGATTCGTATTGTGAATATGTCGGGCTGGATCATGTGGGTGGTTAACGGCATTTTCGATAACATCGGGACGGTTCAGGATGGGCTGAGTACCATCGCGCAGCCGCTCAGCGTCACCGATGCACCGAATGCCAAACCGCTACGCGTGACCCAGGGTGCTATTCGTTTTCACAACGTTCATTTTGACTATGGCGGCGGACGGCGAGTGATCAATAACCTGAACCTGGAGATTCAGCCGGGTGAAAAAATTGGGTTGATCGGGCCGTCTGGCGCGGGAAAATCGACGCTGGTCAACCTGCTGCTGCGGCTGTATGACCTGGAAGGCGGCAGCATCAGCATTGATGGTCAGGCGATTACCCAGGTCACGCAAACCAGCCTGCGTGCGCAGATTGGCATGATCACCCAGGACACATCGCTGCTGCACCGCTCGATCCGCGATAACCTGCTGTATGGCCGCCCGGATGCCAGCGAAGAAGAGTTGTGGATGGCGATTCGTCGGGCGCGCGCCGATGAGTTTATTCCGCAGCTTTCCGATAACCTGGGCCGCACCGGGCTGGATGCGCACCTGGGCGAGCGCGGCGTCAAGCTTTCCGGCGGTCAACGCCAGCGTATTGCTATCGCCCGCGTGCTGTTAAAAGATGCGCCGATTTTGATTATGGATGAGGCCACCTCGGCGCTGGATTCCGAAGTCGAAGCGGCGATTCAGGAGAGCCTGGATACGCTGATGGAAGGCAAAACGGTGATTGCCATCGCCCACCGGCTTTCCACCATTGCCCGACTCGATCGGCTGGTGGTATTGCAGCAGGGCAAAATTATTGAGATGGGTAATCATCAGCAGCTGCTGGCACATAACGGGCTTTATGCGCGTTTGTGGCGTCATCAAACCGGCAACTTTGTTGGCGATCACTAAGCTTCGCCGCGGCGGTAGGGCAGTGCGTCACGCGCTTCCTCCGCCCAGGCCAGTACGCCCGCCTGCTCCTGCTGCAAAAAATCACCTACCGCGGCGCGTAGCCCTTCATGGCGCAGCCAGTGCCACGAGCGGGTCAGCGTCGGCTCAAAACCACGCACCAGTTTGTGTTCGCCCTGCGCGCCCGCGTCGAAACGGCGCAGACCGTGCGCAATAGCGTAATCCATTCCCTGCCAGAAACAGGTTTCAAAATGTAGCCGGTCAAATTCCGCCAGACAGCCCCAATAGCGACCATAGAGCGTATCGTCGCCCGTCAGGCTGAAGGCCATCGCCACCGGCTGCGACTCGCGCTGGGCAAACACCACGCGGATCGCCTGCGGCATCCGCTCCGCCAGCAGACTGAAAAAGTCGCGCGTCAGATAGGGCAGCTGTCCGCGCACCGCGTAGGTATTGGCGTAACAGGTATAGACAAAATCCCACTGGGTTTCGCTCAGCTCGCCGCCGCCGAGCCAGTGAAAGTGGATACCGTTGGCGGCAACCTGCTCGCGCTCTTTCCGAATCTGCTTACGCTTGCGCGACATCAGCGTATCAAGGAAATCCTGAAAGTCGCGGTAGCCGGGATTGTGCCAGTGATATTGGCAGCCGAGGCGTGCCAGCCAGCCGGGCTGCGTCGTTAGCAGCGCATCGCTGCGCGCATCGGTAAAGTTAATGTGGGCACCGGAAAAACCGCGTTGCGCCAGCGTTTCAGGCAGCGCTTCCAGCAACGTTGTCAGCGCCGACGCTTCGCCCAGCAGACGCGGCCCGCTGACCGGACTGAACGGAATGGCGCTCAGCCATTTGGGATAATAGGCAATACCGGCGCGATGACAGGCGTCCGCCCAACTGTGGTCGAACACATATTCGCCCCATGAATGGCTTTTTTGATAGCCCGGCAATGCCGCACACAGTTTTCCCTGCGCAAAGGCGACCAGATGCGCCGGTTGCCAGCCGCTCTCTGCGCCCACGCTGCCGCTCTCTTCCAGCGTTTGCAGGAAGGCGTAACGTAAAAACGGATTGTTATCAGGCAGTAGCGCATCCCAGTCAGCGGCGGGAACAGCAGCAAGCGAAGAGAGAAAAGAGAACGACATCAACAGGCTCCGGCAGAGAGCGGGCGAACCGTAAACCGGCCGCCCGAGAGTGAGACTTCACCTTAGCATATTCGGCTTAGTCGCTGTCTTCACGCATATTCAGCGCCAGCGCGCTGGAGGGATCGAACAGCGACAGGCTTTCAATTTGATCCAGCAAGATGACCTTACGAAAATCGAGCGCCGACTGCGGCTCGGTCGTCAGGCCGATATCGTGTTTGGCATACCAGGCGCTGTAGTTATGTTCCACCACCAGGTCGAGCGTATTACTGTCGCGGTAGCCGCTCAGCATGGGGATCAGCACCACGTTATTGGCATCAACGCTGTCGAAGGATGAGGACATAATCATGCCGATATAGATGCGATGAGACGTCAAAGTAATCCACGCCAGCTCGCCGCCTTCCATACACTGATAGAGCAGATGCTCCACGCCGTTGGTACGGGTCAACGTATTATAGAGTTCGCGGCGGCCACGTCCGTCAAGCCGCGCGCTGCCCGCCCAGTTAGAGCGATAAAGGCAAAACAGCACGGCAAAAGAGAGCATGATCACCACCGGCGCCTGGATGCCGAGAAAGCTCCAGTTCATAAACTCGCTGTGATAGTAGTGGTGTCCGGTGCCAAAATATTCCGGCAGCGCATTCATAACTGCGGAGGCGGCCAGCAGCAGCAGCCAGATAATTGCGGTGGCGATAACGCCCTGGATAACAAAAATACAGCCATAAAGCGCGACCAGGAAATAGACGTCCCAGCCAAAAGTACGTTTAAACTTGAAGCGCGTAGAGAGATCGCGGCTGCTGTACCAGTAGCCGCACACCATCAGCACCATAAATATTGCCGTTCCCATCTTATGCCCTCTTTAATGATGCGACATGGCGGGCAAAATCTTTCTGCACCTCCTTGCTGTGAATATTAACCATCGCGCTGCCATTTTCGTCGATAACGATACGATCGCCATCCTCAATCGAATCCTGAACATCGTCCTGAGACATCACCTGCAGTAGTTTTTCCGGGCTGTTAAACAATGAACGAATAAGCTTAAGCATCACTTTCCTCCTGTTGACCCTAAGTGTAGGAAGGGATTGCGGCTTTGGCAGAGGATCTCTCCTAATCAGATAACGAAACGGCAAAAAAAGGGCGCCGTCCGGCGCCCGCAAGCGTTTTATCAGAAATCGACGCTGGCCTTGAGCTGGATTTCACGCGGCTCGCCCACCGCTACGCGCAAATTATTGCCGCTGGAAGGATACCAGGTGTTGTCGAACAGGTTCTTCACGTTGACCTGCCACTTCACCTTATAGCTATCGATTGGCGTACTCCATGCGACGAAGGCATCGGCGACGGTGTAATCATCCAGATAAAATCGGTTGGCGGTATCGCCAGGACGACGTCCGACATAGCGTGCGCCGACGCCCGCCCGCAGATCGTCCGCCGGGAGCAGTCCGGTTGGGCCGAAATCGTTGGTAAGAAACAGCGCAGCGGTATGGCGCGCGACGTTGGTCAGCGCATTGCCATTATTTTCCGGGTCAGAGGTGACGCGCGCGTCGGTCCAGGCGTAGCTACCGATCAGGCTCAGGCTATCGGTTAGCTGGCCCGCGATATCCAGCTCTACGCCCTGGGATCGCACCTTGCCCGCCGTACGGGTGACGGTTTCGCCATTAACCAGTTCGCTGACCATCACGTTGCGTTTGTGAATATCGAACAGTGCCAGGGTGCCGGTTACGCGTCCCGGCAGATCGATCTTCGCGCCCACCTCATAGGCTTTACCCAGTTCCGGCGGCAGCGCGCCGATTTGCGTGGCGATAGAGCTATTCGGCTTAAACGATTCGGTATAGCTGGCGTAAAGGCTCGACCAGCTGTTGAGGTTGTAAACCACACCGGCGCGCGGCACCAGGCGGCTATCGGAGGCGTCGGTGTTGGTTTTAAACGGACGGCCTTTGCCTGACATCACATCAAAGCTGTCGTAGCGCAGCCCGCCCAGCAGCAGCCAGCGATCGTTCAGGCGCATCGCATCCTGTATAAACCAGCCACGGCTGTCGATGTTTTCCCGCTGGTCGCTGTCTTTGGCGCTCACCGTGGTGGAGGCGGGCATCACGCCGTAAACCGGATGGTAGATATTAAAAGAGGCATCTTTTTTGCCGCGAATCATATCGCCACGGAAGGTGCGGTCCGCTTCATAATCGAAGCCGAGCAGCAATTGATGGTTAACCTGGCCCCAGTCAACGTCGCCGTTAAGGGTCAATTGCACCATCTGCGAGCGGCTTTCGGCGGCGTCGGTGGCATCCGCCTGGCGCGTCAGAACGCCGGTTTCGGCGTTGAAGGCGGTGGCGCGCGCCTGATTATCGCTGTAACGGTTACGGCTAAACGCATAGGTTAACTGCGAGCGCCAGCGATCGTTCAGCGTTTGGTCGAGCTGGAAACTGAGCGTGTCCTGATCGCCGCGCGTAGCGTTATAGCCTTCATCGAAGCGGCGCTCGCGCGGCGTATCCACCGGCTTACCGTTGCGGGGATCGATAACCGTGCCGCGATCGAACGGCGTCAGATATTCCATATGCTCCCAGGCGACGCGCACGGTGGTGTTTTCGCCGTACCACATCAGCGAAGGCGCGATCACCGTCTGGCGGTTGCGGCCAAAGTTGCGCCAGTAATCGGTTTCATCGTGATCGACAATCAGACGACCGGCAAAGCCGGTGGCGCCCAGCGGGCCGGTCACATCGAGCTGACCGCCGCCGCCGCCGAAGCTGCTGCTGCGTCCTTCCAGATGCACATGTGGCATAAGCTGCGGTTTCTTGCTGATAACGTTAATCAGGCCGCCTGGCTCATTCATGCCGTAGAGCATGGAGGAGGGACCTTTTAGCACCTCTACGCGTTCGCTGGTGGGCGTGAAATTGCGCGCCTGAACCGAGCGCACGCCGTCGCGCAGAATCGAGCCGTCACGGTTATCGCCAAAGCCGCGTTTGATAATCGCATCCTGCGTGCCGCCCAGCGTGTTGGACTGGGTGATGCCGCTGACGTAACCCAGCGCTTCATCCACATCCTGCGCCGCACGGTCATCCAGAAACTGATGCGGCACCACCGTCACGTTTTGCGGCGTATCGATAATTTTCATCGGCGAGCGGGTGGCGGTGACGCTGCTGTGCGGCTGATAGCCCGCGTCGTTGTTGCTGTCCTGCGTAACCAACAGCGTATTTTCCTCGGCCTGCAACGCTGGCGACAGCAGCAGGCTAGCCAGCAGGCACGGGGCGATTTTATTCATTTGGTTGTTGACTCCAGAAGGTCCCTGAAAAATCCAGCGGTAAAAACTGCTGGTAAAGTTGCTGCATGGTTTGCTGCGGATCGACATCGGCGAACAGCTGCGGATAGAGCATTTTGGCGATCCATTCGGTGGCGACGACGTGATAAGGGCTGAGATAAAAATTATGCCAAAGCGCGCCTGCACGCCCGTTGCGCACCGCTGTCAGCTGGCCGATCAGCGGCTGCGCATTCATCACCTGCTGGAAACGTTGCCTGGCCTGTTGCGCGCTAACCTGTGGCCCCAGCGCAACGGTTTTGCTGGTGCTGCCGACGCTGGCCATGCCGGTGGCGATATAAACCTGCGGCTGGGCGGCAAGCACCTGCTCTGGGTTAAGCTGGCCGAAAACGCCTTTTACCGTCCCGGCGGCAATATTGTCGCCACCGGCAAAGGCGATCAGCTGGCCCAGATTGCCGTTTACCGCGGTGGTGCAGCAGGTATCGCGCCGTCCCAGATGCAGGTGCAGCATCACTGTGGTGCGCGGCCCTTGCCGATTGGCCAGGCGCTGCTGAATGCGCTGCATATGCGATTGATAAAATTCACTAAATGCCTGCGCGCGCTGCGGCTGGTTTAACACCTCGCCAAGAATTTTGATGCTGGGAAGGGTGTTGTGCAGCAGATCGACACGTAAATCGACGGTTATCACCGGCACGCCCGCCTGCTGCATTACCTGACGAAAACGCGCCTCTTCGCCGCCGGTTTTCGCCAGCCGCGGCAGGATCACCAGGTCAGGTTGTAGCTGTAAAACGCGTTCGGGGTTCAGTTCGCGCACGCTGCCGCTGCCCAGCAGAGGAATTTGCGCCATTTGCGGAAAGCGTTGCACATATTGCTGCCAGCTTTGCGCATCATACCTGGCCAGATCGCCCGGCCAGCCTGCAATATGCGCCGCCGGATAGCCCGGTTGCAGCAGCGCGAGCGTATAGAGCATTCGGCTTTCGCCGAGAATAATGCGCTGCGGCCGATCGGGTACCGTGACGCTGGTTCCAGTGATATCAACAACTTGTCGCGCAAAGAGAGAGTGGCTGAGCAGTAACAGCAGAAAAACGAGTTTGCGCATGGGGGAATGTAAGTAAATGGAAAAGTAAATGATAATTAAAATCACTTACCATCTCAACCGTTACCGCTACGCTGTGAAACAGAGCTAATCAGTATTTTTATCGATCAGGTTCAGTACCGCGATAGACGGGGGATTAAAAATTTCCTGAACTCTACTTTCCACATTGAATATCTTTGCAATTACATCAACCCCTTCCTTGCGGGTTACATAGTCGACGTCGAATGAGGTTATGGCTGTTAGATCAGGCTGTTGGGGATAAAGATGCAGGTTTGTCAGATACCAATACATAACGGCCTGACCTCCTACCGTTATAACCGGAGACGGAAGTAAATGAGCGCTATCGATCAGATAACGGTTGAGTTTGATAATTTGTTCTTCAGGGGGGATAGAGTGCAACGTCATAAAAAAGGCCATCAATCGGATGAGCTTATTTAGCCTTTAACCAATGCGGGCAAAGACATCCCATTTTTATCAGAAAAAGGTAAGGCTGCGGCCTCCGCTAACAGGCACAATCCCATCAGGGCGTTTGTCCAGTTTACGCCCGGGAGCCAGGCCGTTTCGGACGGCTTCAACGCGCTGTTGATACTCACGCTGATGTCTTTTTTTATCGTCTTGAGCTGACATAATTTATCACCGGTTTGCTTAGTGGCCTGTACTTCTTCGCTCAAATATACGTCGCTATTCAGCTTCTGGCAAACCCCCGCGTATTAGCCAGCTAAGGGCTATGAACATATAACCGGAGACAGTATGGTCAAAAGTTATATGAAATAGTCATGCCCCGATATAAATGCAGGCAATGACCTTTTTGTTAAACAGCGACCCGCCAGGAGCAGCCCATTTTTCCGCCATTTTTATACTTTTTTTACACGCCGGCCCGGTAATTTAACGCCAATTTTATATGTGCTTTTTTATCCTTGCGGCTAACTAAAATGCGCCGTGGAGGTGGCTGTGAGTATGGGAATTGTGGCCGGGATCGTGCTGCTGTTTTTACTGCTGGGATATTTAATTTATGCCCTGATTAATGCGGAGGCGTTCTGATGGTTGCCACCGCATTTTTACTGCTAGCAAGCTTCCTGGTGATATTGATGCTGTTGGCGCATCCGCTGGGGCGCGCGATGGCGGGCATGGTTCACGACAGGCCGTTGTTGCCGATGCTGGAAAACAGCCTGTGGCGGCTTAGCGGCGTCGATAAGAAAAGCATGAGCTGGCAGCGCTATTTACTGGCGATTTTATTGTTTAACGCCGTGGGATTTATGCTGCTGCTGACAATTTTAATGACGCAGCAAGCGTTGCCGCTGAATCCGCACAACCTGCCGAACCTGAGCTGGCACCTGGCGCTGAACACCGCCGTCAGCTTTGTCACCAATACCAACTGGCAATCCTATGCCGGTGAAACCACCATGAGCAACTTCAGCCAGATGGCCGGGCTGACGGTGCAAAACTTCCTGTCGGCGGCTACCGGCATTGCCGTGGCGTTTGCCCTGATACGCGGTTTCGCCAGCAAATCCCTCGCTACGCTGGGCAATGCCTGGCGCGATCTGACGCGCATTACGCTGTTTGTCCTGCTGCCGCTCAGCCTGATTATTGCGCTGCTGCTGGTAAGCCAGGGCGTAGTGCAGACATGGAGCGCCAGCGTGGACCTGTCTACGCTGGAAGGCGCCAGGCAGACGCTGACGCTGGGGCCGGTTGCCTCGCAGGAGGCGATTAAAATGCTCGGCACCAACGGCGGCGGCTTCTTTAACGTCAACTCAGCGCACCCGTTTGAAAACCCCACCGCTATCAGCAATTTCGTCGAAATGCTGGCGATCTTGCTGATCCCGGCGGCGCTCTGCTTCACCTTTGGCGAAGTGGTCGGCGATCGGCGACAGGGTCAGGCGCTGCTGTGGAGCATGAGCCTGATGTTTATCGCTGCGGTCACGGTGGTGATGTGGGCGGAACTGCGCGGCAATCCGCACTTCCTGACGTTGGGCGCAGACAGCGCCATCAATATGGAAGGCAAAGAGACGCGCTTCGGCATCCTAAACAGCAGCCTGTTTGCGGTGGTTACCACCGCCGCGTCGTGCGGTGCGGTGAACGCCATGCATGACTCCTTTACCGCGCTGGGCGGCATGATCCCGATGTGGCTGATGCAACTGGGCGAAGTGGTGTTTGGCGGCGTCGGCGCCGGGCTGTACGGCATGCTGCTGTTCGTGGTGCTGGCGGTATTTATTGCCGGACTGATGATTGGCCGCACGCCGGAATACCTCGGCAAAAAAATCGATGTGCGTGAAATGAAACTCACCGCGCTGGCGATTCTGGTGACGCCGACGCTGGTGCTGCTCGGTACTGCGCTGGCGATGATGAGCGAGGCAGGGCGCGCAGGCATGGCGAACCCAGGCACGCATGGCTTTAGCGAGGTACTGTACGCCGTCTCTTCGGCCGCCAATAACAACGGCAGCGCCTTTGCCGGACTCAGCGCCAATACGCCGTTCTGGAACCTGCTGCTGGCGTTCTGCATGCTGGCGGGTCGCTTCGGCATCATCATTCCGGTGATGGCGATTGCCGGTTCGCTGGCGGCGAAGAAGATTCAGCCGGTGAGCAGCGGCACGTTGCCCACCCACGGCCCGCTGTTTGTCTGTTTGCTGATTGGCACCGTGCTGCTGGTCGGCGCGCTGACCTTTATTCCTGCGCTGGCGTTAGGGCCGGTGGCAGAACATCTACAACTGATTTCGCGTTAACGGGCGGAGAAGCTGATGAGTCGTCAACAACAGGCGCTGTTTGATGCAGCGCTGATGCGCGTCGCGATCGTCGACGCGGGCAAAAAACTGCATCCGCGCGTGCAGTTTCGTAATCCGGTGATGTTTTTGGTCTATCTCGGCAGCCTGCTGACCACGCTGCTGGCGGTGGCAATGGCAACCGGGCAGCTTGCCGGTGAGGCGGGGTTTACCGGCGCTATCGCGCTGTGGCTGTGGTTTACCGTGCTGTTCGCTAACTTTGCCGAAGCGCTGGCGGAAGGACGCAGCAAGGCGCAGGCCAGCAGCCTCAAAGGGGTGAAGAAAACCAGCTTCGCGAAAAAACTCAGCGCGCCGCGTCACGATCAACCCTGGCAGCAGGTGGCGGCGGAAACCCTGCGCAAGGGCGACTGGGTACTGGTCGAGGCGGGCGATATCCTGCCGTGCGACGGCGAAGTGCTGGAAGGCGGCGCGTCGGTGGATGAGAGCGCAATTACCGGCGAATCGGCACCGGTGATCCGCGAGTCGGGTGGTGATTTCGCATCGGTTACCGGCGGCACGCGGATTCTTTCTGACTGGCTGGTGATCCAGTGCAGCGTTAACCCAGGCGAAACCTTCCTCGACCGCATGATCGCGATGGTGGAAGGGGCGAAGCGGCGCAAAACGCCCAATGAAATCGCCTTAAGCATTTTGCTGATTTCGCTGACCATCGTCTTTCTGCTGGCGACCGCGACGCTCTGGCCATTCTCGGCGTGGGGCGGTCAGGCGGTCAGCATCACGGTACTGGTGGCGCTGCTGGTCTGCCTGATCCCCACCACTATCGGCGGGCTGCTCTCTGCGATCGGCGTGGCGGGCATGAGTCGCATGCTGGGTGCTAATGTGATCGCCACCAGCGGGCGCGCGGTCGAAGCGGCAGGCGATGTGGATGTGCTGCTGCTGGATAAAACCGGCACCATCACCCTGGGCAATCGCCAGGCAACGCATTTTATGCCAGCGCCCGGCGTCAGCGAACAGCAGCTGGCGGATGCGGCTCAGCTTGCTTCGCTGGCGGATGAAACGCCGGAAGGACGCAGTATCGTGGTGCTGGCGAAGCAGAAATTCAATCTGCGCGAGCGCGACCTGCAAAGCATGGATGCCACCTTTATTCCCTTCTCGGCGCAAACGCGCATGAGCGGCGTTAACGTGCAGGGACGCAGTATCCGCAAAGGGGCGGTAGACGCGGTGCGTAAACATATTATTGCTAACCACGGCGTTTTTCCGCCGCAGGTAGAGGCGCTGGTGGAAGAGGTGGCGCGCGGCGGCGGCACGCCGCTGGTGGTAACGGAAAACGCGCAGGTCATGGGCGTGGTGGCGCTAAAAGATATTGTTAAAGGCGGGATTCGCGAGCGCTTTGTTGAGCTGCGCAAAATGGGCATCAAAACCGTGATGATCACCGGCGATAACCCGCTGACGGCGGCGGCGATAGCGGCAGAAGCGGGCGTGGATGATTTTCTGTCGGAGGCGACGCCGGAAGCCAAACTGGCGCTGATTCGTCAGTATCAGGCGGAAGGGCGATTAGTGGCGATGACCGGCGACGGCACCAATGATGCGCCCGCGCTGGCGCAGGCGGATGTGGCGGTAGCGATGAACTCCGGCACCCAGGCGGCGAAAGAGGCGGGCAATATGGTCGATCTCGACTCCAATCCCACTAAACTGCTGGAGGTGGTGCATATCGGCAAACAGATGCTGATGACGCGTGGTTCCCTGACTACCTTCAGCATCGCCAACGACGTGGCGAAATATTTCGCCATCATTCCAGCCGCGTTCGCCGCGACTTACCCGCAGCTTAACCAGCTCAACGTGATGCAGCTGCATTCGCCCAATTCCGCCATCCTGTCGGCGGTGATTTTTAACGCGCTGATCATTGTATTTCTGATCCCGCTGGCGCTGAAAGGCGTGAGCTATCGTCCCCTTGCGGCGGCGGCGTTGCTGCGTCGTAACCTGTGGCTGTATGGCGTCGGCGGCCTGCTGGTGCCCTTTGTCGCGATTAAGCTGATTGATATGATGCTCACCCTGCTGGGCTGGGCCTAAGGAGAAAAACATGTCTGTTTTACGTCCCGCGCTGACGCTGTTTATTCTGCTGGCGCTGTTAACCGGCGGCGTCTATCCGCTGATGACCACGCAGCTGGCACAGTGGCTGTTTCCCGCGCAGGCCAACGGTTCGCTGCTGCCGGAAAACAATGGCTCGGCGCTGATTGGTCAGGCGTTTACCCGCTCCGATTATTTCTGGGGACGCCCATCCGCCAGCGCAGAAACGCCTTATAACAGCGCGGCCTCGTCGGGCAGTAATCTGGCGGCGAATAACCCGACGCTGGATCAGGCGGTGCGTGAGCGTGTGGCGATGCTGCGCGCCGCGAATCCGCAGGCCAGCCAGGCGGTGCCGGTGGATTTGGTGACCGCTTCCGCCAGCGGGCTGGATCCGCACATTTCTCCGGCGGCGGCGGAATGGCAGGCGATGCGCGTGGCGGCGGCGCGTCAGCTGCCGCTTAGTACCGTACAACAGCTGATCGCTGACAATACCACGCGCCCGCTGCTGAAATTCCTTGGCGAACCGGCGGTGAATGTGGTGAAACTAAACATGGCGCTGGATGCGTACGCTTCCACACGCTAGCTGATGATGGCGTTACCACCGGCCTGGCACCGGCCGGTGGTTTTTGATCTCACACTCTTTTTCGGGAAAGCCATGAATGACGAGTTAGCCCGTCCCGATCCCGACGCGCTGCTGTTGCACGGCAGCCATCGCGGCAAGTTAAAAATTTACTTCGGCGCCTGCGCGGGCGTCGGAAAAACCTTTGCCATGCTCCAGGAGGCGCGACGGCTGCGCGCTCAGGGGCTGGATGTGCTGGTCGGCATTGTGGAAACCCACGGACGCGAGGAGACCGCGCGCCTGCTGGAGGGATTAGCGCTGCTGCCGCGGCGGGCCACTGGACACGCGCGCTATGAAGAGTTTGATCTGGATGCGGCGCTGGCGCGGCGGCCAGCGGTGATTCTGATGGATGAGCTGGCGCACAGTAATGTGCCAGGCTCGCGCCATCCGAAACGCTGGCAGGATATTGATGAGCTGCTGGAGGCGGGCATTGATGTCATGACCACGATAAACGTGCAGCATCTGGAAAGCCTGAACGATGTGGTCGGCGGCATCACCGGCATCCAGGTACGCGAGACGGTGCCCGATCCCTTTTTCGATAAGGCGGATGAAGTGGTGCTGGTGGATCTGCCGCCGGACGATCTGCGTCAGCGCCTGAAAGAGGGCAAAGTGTACGTTGGCGATCGGGCGGAGCGGGCGATTGAGAACTTCTTCCGCAAGGGGAATTTATTCGCCCTGCGCGAGCTGGCGCTGCGGCGCACCGCCGATCGGGTGGACGATCAGATGCGCGCCTGGCGTGACGTACAGGGGCGGGAAAAGGTGTGGCACACCCGCGACGCCATCCTGCTCTGTATTGGCGATCGCACCGGCAGCGAGAAGCTGGTGCGTACCGCCGCCCGCCTGGCTTCCAGGCTGGGCAGCGTCTGGCATGCGGTATATGTGGAAACCCCCAGGCTCTATCGCCTTCCCGAGGCGCGGCGGCGCGCCATTCTGCGCACGCTGCGGCTGGCGCAGGAGCTGGGCGCGGAAACCGCGACGCTGGCGGAAAGCGACGAGGCGCAGGCGGTGCTGCGTTACGCGCGCGCGCATAACCTTGGCAAAATCGTTATTGGCCGTCGTCCAACGCGGCGCTGGCGGCGCGACAGTTTTGCCGACCGCCTGGGTCAGCTGGGGCCAGAGCTGGATCTGGTGGTGGTGGCGCGCGAGGAGGGAACGCGTGACGAACCGGACGAACGGCTTGATGCCCGCAGCGTTGGCGAAAAATGGGCGACCCAGCTGCGCGGGACGTTCGCCGCGCTGCTGCTGTGCGCGCTGATTACCCTTATCGGACAGGCCTGGCTCACCGGTTTTGACACCGCCAACGGCGTGATGATCTATCTGCTGGGCGTGGTGATTATTGCGCTGCGCTATGGGCGCTGGCCGTCGGTAGCGGCGACGGTAATGAATATTATCGCCTTCGATCTGTTTTTTGTGGCGCCCACCGGCACGGTCGCGGTCTCTGATTTGCAATATCTGGTGACCTTCGCGGTGATGCTGGCGGTTGGGGTGATTGTCGGCAACCTGACGGCAGGCGTGCGCTATCAGGCGCGGGTGGCGCGCTATCGTGAACAGCGGGCGCGCTATCTGTATGAAATGGCCCGTTCACTAAGCAGCGCGTTGCGCTATGAAGATATTGCCGCAGCGGGCCAGCGCAGCGTGCAGGCGACGCTACAGGCGCGCAGCGCGCTGCTGTTGCCGGATGAGCATGGCGATCTTATCGTTGTAGGCGACAGCAGCCTGACGCTGCCGCCCGACGGGGCGATTGCCCGCTGGAGCTTCAGCAAAGGCCAGCCTGCCGGGGCAGGCACCGACACCTTACCCGCGATGCCCTGGCAGATGCTGGCGCTCAAAACCCATGAAAAAAGCTGGGGACTGCTGGTGATTGAGCCGGAAAACCTGCGTCAGCTGATGATCCCGGAGCAGCAGCGGCTGCTGGAAACCTACTGCGTGCTGCTGGCGAACGCGCTGGAGCGTGTGGCGCTGGCGCGCAGCGAAGCGGCATCCCGGCTGGCGGCGGAGCGGGAACAGCTACGCAACGCGCTGCTGTCGGCGCTGTCGCACGATCTGCGTACCCCGCTTACCGTGCTGTTCGGCCAGGCGGAGATGCTGATGCTCGATCTGGCGGGAGAAAATTCAGTGTTCGCGGCGCAGGCCAGCCAGATCCGCGAGCAAACCCTCAGCACTATTCGGCTGGTCAGCAATATGCTGGATATGGCGCGTATCCAGTCGGGCGGCCTGAATTTGCAGCCGGAGTGGCTGTCGCTGGAAGAGATTATCGGCAGCGCCTTGACCCAGCTGGCGAGTCTGTTGCCGCACGATAATGTGCAGCTGGCGCTGCCGGAGCGGCTGGTATGGCTGCACGGCGACAGCACGCTGCTGGAGCGGGTCTTTATCAATCTGCTGGAAAACAGCGTGAAATATGCCGGGCCGCAAACGCCGCGCGGTATCCGCGCCGCAGAGCAGGGCGGGCGGCTGGAAATCGAGGTATGGGATAGCGGGCCGGGCATTCCCGCCGGGCTGGAAGAGAAAATTTTCGATAAGTTTTCGCGTGGCAATAAGGAGTCCGCCGTGCCGGGCGTCGGGTTAGGGCTGGCGATCTGTAAAGCGATTATTGAGATGCACCACGGAAATATTCGCGCCCAATCCCGATCGCAGGGCGGCGTCAGTTTTTTCATCAGCCTGCCGCAGATGGCGCCGCCGCCGTTGCCGGAAAGCGTAAGCGATGCACTGAAATAACTTCACAAAGCTTCGGTTATACTATGCGCCTTGTTAATCAACTGACTGGACTGTATGGAACGTTTCACCGAAAACCTGATGTATTCATCGCGCTGGCTGCTGGCACCGGTTTACATTGGGCTGTCGCTGGGCCTGCTGGCGCTGACGATTAAGTTTTTCCAGGAAATCATCCATCTGCTGCCCAATATTCTGGAAATTGCAGAAAACGATCTGATCCTGCTGCTGCTGTCGCTGGTGGATATGACGCTGGTTGGCGGCCTGCTGGTGATGGTGATGCTTTCCGGCTATGAGAACTTTGTTTCCAAGCTCGATATCGATGAGCACAAAGAGAAACTCAGCTGGCTGGGCAAAATGGACTCAAGCTCGCTGAAAAACAAAGTCGCGGCCTCTATCGTAGCGATCTCCTCGATTCATCTGCTGCGGGTGTTTATGGAGGTGCGCCATGTCGAAAATGATAAGCTGATGTGGTATGTAATTATCCATCTGACTTTCGTTTTCTCCGCCTGTCTGATGGGCTGGCTGGATTACATCACGCGTCAGGATAAGAAAGACCACTGATCTACTCGCGCTGAGGCCGTTGTGAAGCCATGCCGCCCGGCATGGCTTTTTTGTTTCACGCCGAAAGCATTTCCCCGCATCCGCCATTGTTATATGCCAGGCTTAATCCATTCGTTTCGTCACTATCACGGGAGTAATAATGGATTTCCTTGCCTGGACCGCCACCAGCGGCGGGTTACTATTAATCATGTCTTTAGCATCGGGCTGGATCCATCGCGGCCCGGTGACTTCTTTCAGCCTTTTTTTGCTGATTGGCGTGTTGTTTGGACCCTGGGTACTGAATTTTGTCTCGCTTGATCTGTTAAGCCATCCCGAGCTGACGGCCCATATCACTGAAATCACCATGGCCGCCTCGCTGTTTATCACCGGCCTGAAGCTGCGCCTGCCGCAACGGTTCGCCAACTGGCGCGATGGCGTGCTGCTGGCGTTTCCCGCCATGTTGTTGACCGTGCTGGGGATGATGGTGGTGGTTCACCTGGTGACCGGCTTCTCCTGGCCGCTGTCGCTGGCGTTTGCCGCCATTGTCGCGCCGACCGATCCGGTGCTGGCCAGCCTGATTTCCGTAAACCATGCGGGCGATGAAGATTCGCTACGCGTGGCGCTCTCCAGCGAGGCGGGATTGAACGACGGCTCGGCGCTGCCGCTGTTGATGCTGGCGCTGCTGCTGTTTGATAACACCACGCCGCTTTCCGCCGATATGTTTGGTCACTGGCTGGCAAAAGATGTGCTGTGGGCGATCGGCATGGGTACGCTGATTGGTTACAGTTTTGGCCGCGTGGTGGGCATTATCACTACCCGCCTGCGTAGCGTGAACAGCGATACCGCTCCCAACGATTTCCTGACGCTGGCGCTGATTGCTATTACCTATGCCTCGGCGCAGTATGTCGAGGCTTCCGGCTTTCTGGCGGCCTTTGCGGCGGGCGTCGGGCTACGTCGGGCGGAAATTCATGTGGTACGTACTTACCCGCCGGAGCAGGTGCCGGAAGACGAGCGCATCCCACCGGCGGAAGTGCTGGTGAACCCTAATCAACGGCACAAGCTCCAGCAGAATTATACGCCAGCGCATACGGTAGGCCTGGTGGTGGGCGATGCGCTCTCGTTTGGCGATACGGTGGAACGTCTGTTGGCGGCCATGATGGTGGTGGTGCTGGGCGTGACGCTGGCGCTGCACTGGGACAGTACCGGCCTGCTGTTGGCCGCTATTCTGTTTCTGGTGATTCGTCCGCTGGCGGTATGGATAGCCACCATCGGCACCGGTATTCCGTTAGCGCGTCGCCTGCTGATTGGCTGGCTGGGGATTCGCGGCATCGGCAGTATTAACTATATCGCTTACGCCTGGGTTCATGGCATGTCCGGCCCGCAGGCCAATGCGATGGTGGATATGGCGCTGACGCTGGTGGTTGCCAGCGTGGTGATTCATGGCATCACGGTGACGCCGCTGCTGAATCGCCGTCAGGCCTGGCAGCGTCGCAAAGCGGAGCAAGAAAAACAGCAAGTGGAGCAGGCGCAGCGCGAGTAAGGCTACCGGCTGATATGAAATTACCCGCGGGGCGCGTTGCCTGATACGGGCACCTGATAAGCGGAAGTCGGGCTGCTTTGTTTGCTAAGGATGGCGGCGTCCCGGCGCAGCGGCGCGCCGGGACAGGCGCTTACTAGTGGGTGAAATCAATTACCATACGACCACGGATCTTGCCTTCTTCCATCTCCTGCAGGATGTCGTTAACCTCCTCAATGGTGCGGCGCTGCACTTTTGGCACCACTTTGCCTTCGGCGGCGAACTGGAAGGCTTCGCTAAGATCCTCACGCGTGCCGACCAGCGAGCCGACCACTTCAATGCCATCCAGCACCAGGCGCGGAATATTCAGGCTCATCGACTCCGGCGGCAGGCCAACGGCCACAATGCGGCCACCGGCGCGCATCGCATCCACGGCAGAGTTAAAGGCGGATTTCGCCACGGCGGTGACCACGGCCGCATGTGCGCCGCCTGTGCGTTCCTGAATAACTTTCGCCGCATCTTCATTACGTGAGTTGATCACCATGTCCGCGCCCATTTCGCTGGCGAAGGCGAGCTGATCGTCATTAATATCTATGGCGATAACTTTGGCGTTAAAGACATTTTTCGCGTATTGCAGCGCCAGGTTACCCAGCCCGCCAAGGCCGTAAATCGCAATCCACTTGCCTGGACGGATGCCGGAAACCTTCACCGCTTTATAGGTGGTGACACCCGCGCAGGTCACGCTGCTGGCGGCGGCGGGATCGAGGCCCTCCGGCACTTTCACCGCGTAATCGGCGACTACGATGCACTCTTCCGCCATGCCGCCGTCCACGCTATAACCGGCATTTTTCGCCTCGCGACAGAGGGTTTCATTACCGGCGTTGCAATATTCGCAATGGCCGCAGCCCTGATAAAACCAGGCAACGCTGGCGCGATCGCCTGGCTTGAGCGAGGTCACGCCCGGCCCGACCTCTGCCACAATCCCGATCCCCTCATGCCCCAGGGTGATGCCGGTGGTATCGCCGAAATCC
Organism: Mixta sp. BE291; assembly: GCF_031457955.1. Classification (NCBI taxonomy): domain Bacteria; kingdom Pseudomonadati; phylum Pseudomonadota; class Gammaproteobacteria; order Enterobacterales; family Erwiniaceae; genus Mixta; species Mixta sp. BE291. The sequence goes on from NZ_JAVDXN010000004.1 coordinate 309,268, forward strand.
CCATTCTTAACGTGCAGATCGGTATGACACACGCCACAGCACTCCATTTTCAAACGCGCTTCGCCATGCTCCAGCGCCCGTAGCGTTTTCTCTACCACGGCCACACGATGGTCTTCTGTTACAACGGCTGCTTTCATACGGCTTCCTCCATTGATGCGATAACGATTCAGGGCGCAACGCTCTCCTGTTGCTGCCTTATGCTACCCATTTAGAGGTATCAAGCGTAAAGCGTTTGAACGGAATGTGACAACGATCACTGGTGTACTACGCTTTAAAGACCCTTCCAGCGCAGCGCGGGAAAGGCAGCGGGCGTCCAAAAACCTGCTTGTAGATGCCTGCACCGCCTACCAGAAAAGGAAAACATCGCCTGTGAAAAACATGATTTACCATTCTCCCGCCAGGCAGGAAGGCTATGCCGGGCTGGGCGATTATGCCGCGATTGGCGAAGGACGCTCTGTGGCGTTGATTGCGCCTGACGGGGCGATTGACTGGTGGTGCGCACCGAATATGGATTCGCCGCCGCTGTTCGATCGCATTCTCGACGCCGGCACCGGCGGTTATTTTCAGGTGTCGCCGGTGGGCGAATGGCAGATGGCGCGCAGCTATCGCGAAAACAGCAATGTGCTGGAGACGCGTTATCAAACAGACACCGGCGAAGTGCTGATTACGGAATCGCTGAACAGTACGCTGGCCGGGCGGCTGCCGTGGAATGAGCTGGCGCGCCGCGTGGTAGGGATCAGCGGAGAGGTCGAGATGCAGGTGATCTTTCAGCCCGGCACGCGCGCGGAAACCTGTTCGCCGTGGCAAAAACGCATCAATGGTCATCCGGTTTATCACGTTGGCGAACTGATGGCGATGCTGCGGCTGACGGATGATGTGCAGATTCACGAATGCGGCGACGAACGCTTTACCGCCACCTTTACCACCTCGCCGGATTCCCGCACGCTGGTGGCGTTAGTTACGACCGAACGCGAGCCGTTGGCGATTCCGGCGCCGGAAAAGATCGACGAACGCATTGAAACCAGCCACACCGCCTGGCGCGACTGGGCGGACGGGCTGAGCTGGGAAGGCCCTTATGATAATCATGTTCGGCGCTCGGCGCTGGCGCTGAAATTCCTCTGGTATTCGCCAACCGGCGCGCTGGCCGCTGCCGCCACCAGCTCGCTGCCGGAAAAACTGGGTAACGATAAAAACTATGACTATCGCTACGCGTGGATCCGCGATGCCTGTCTGATTATCAAAGCCTTTGTTTATCTGGGGTCGATGGAAGATTGTAAGGCGGCGTTTTCCTGGCTGTCGCGCACCATCCGCGAGCACGACAACGGCCTGCGCGCCTGCTATACGCTGGAAGGCGGCCAGGTGCCGGAAGAACGTTTTCCGCCGCTGTCGGGCTATCAGAATACGCAGCCGGTGCGGGTGGGCAATAACGCCCGCGATCAGGTTCAGCTGAGTATGTATGGCGATATGTTGGCGACGGCGCGGCTGTTTATTCAGGCCGGTCACGTGCTGGATCTCTCTACCTCACGCCTGTTGGGCAAGCTGGCGAATCACTGCGCCGACAGCTGGCGGCAAAAGGATTCCGGTATCTGGGAATTGCCGGAAGAGCAGCACTATACGCATTCCAAAATGGCCTGCTGGCTGGCGCTCGATCAGGCGGTGCAGCTGGCGCAGGATAGCCATATCGAAACCACCTGGATAAAGCGCTGGGAGCGCGAGCGGGATCGCATCCGCGACTGGATTGAAACCCACTGCTGGTCGGAAACGCGTCAGGCCTATACCTTCTATGCGGGTAGCGATCGGCTGGATGCGGCGGTGGCGCTGACCCATTACTACGGCAGCTGTGTGAATCCGCAACGCATGTTATCGACCCTGACGCAGATACGTGAGGAGCTGGGCCACGGCGGCGTGATGCTGTATCGCTATTCAGAAGCGGAAAAGGAAGAGGCCACCTTTGTCGCCTGCGCGTTCTGGCTGGTTGAGGCGCTGGCTGAGCTGGGCGAGCGGGAAGAGGCGGGGCGCATTATGGATGAGATCCTTGAGCAGCTGTGCCAGCGCGGCAACGTCGAGATTTTCAATGAGATGTTCGACATCCACAGTAAAAGCTGGCTGGGCAATATGCCGCAGGGGCTGAGCCACCTCTCGCTGGTGTGCGCCGCGAAAGCGCTGGCGGAGGATAATCCGGGCGATCGGGTGTAGCGCGCCGCAACGCGTAATAAGCAGGCTGAAAGGACGCTTCAGCCTGCTTTATCGTTACTCTGCCGGGTAAATTTCCGGCATCAGTGCTTTCGCCAGCCGAACAACGGCTGCGGGCAACGGCTTGATCCTGCTGTCATCATCGCTCTCCTCCCAGGGCACAAATTTCCCACGCTGATAGCAGACGTAGCGAATGAGATCATCGTTAAGCGTGATTTCCAGCCACGGCTGATCATCGCCGTATGTCCAACAATACTTCACCGCCGTTATCTCTCCAGGCAAGGCGTTTTCCGCCAACAGCTGATTGAGACGTTGCGCCAGCACATAACTGTGCAGTTCAAAGAAATAGCCGCGCCGCGTCGATTTACTCAGCAGGTAGATATTCTCTTTTTCCTTATCCAGCAGCCGCTCTTCGCAATAGCCGATTACCTCGGGATAGTTAACAATCAGCTCACGCCAGCCGCCGCAGTCAACTCGCGCAATAAGCTGACGCAGCGTCTCGGCAACGTCGCTCTCATCAATATGCGCCAGCAGCTGCCCGAAAATCGGTTTTTCCACGACCGCCAGCCAGCTTTTGCTGCGATCGCGCCAGCTGTGGTTGGCGGCATGGCAAAAGGTGTAACGATCGCCGCTTATCTGCACCAGATAATCATCCAGCGTCAGCAGCGCTCGCTCCAGCAGGTGTTCCGGATGCTCAACGACAGGCTTAGCAAGAACGCGAAACGTTTTTTCCACCAGCAGGTTGAAGGTTGCGCGATGATGACTGGCCTGTTGCGCACGGTACGCCAGCGACAGCAGGCCTCGGATGCGCCCCTGTAGATAAGGATGGCTTTCCGCCCGCATCATGGCGGCTTCCCAGGCCGCGTCCTGCATAATCAAATCCACTTTGAGCGCCTCTTCCGTCCATTGATCGCTCGATTCCGCATGTCTGCCTAACGCTGCCTGCCAGCACTGCTGTGCCTGCGCCAGCTCACGATAGAGATCGCGCGCGTGCGGTGCCATGGCATGCAGCCCGGTGACGATACGGAGAAATATCTCAATAGAATCAAGGCGCAGGGTGCGCAACAGGTTGTTGGTCACGCGCTGCCAGCGTTGCAGACGCTGTGCGTCATCTGCACTGTTTTCCTGCGTCAGAATAAACAGCGTCAGCGCATAAAATTGCGCCTGCACCAGATAGTCGCTGGTCGTCAGGAATTTGCTTAACAGCGCCTGCGTCGCCGGGGTAGCGTGATCGGAACAGAAGTAATCCAGCACTTTTGCGATTTTGGCTAAATCATCCGGCGCAAAGGCGTCGTGCTGGGCAAATTCCAGCGGAGAAAAGGTGCTTTGCGCATCACGCAGCAGGCTAAACCACGCCTGGTCATCGGCGGTGAGTGCATTGGCTGATTTATCGCCCCGACCGCAAGCCAGCAGAAAAGCCATGCGCATAAAAAATCGCAGGTAGAGCGTATCAAAAGAGAAATCTTTATTGCCCAGATGCCAAAAAAGATCGGTCCACTGCTGATCGAGCCGCTGGCTAAACGTCTGTGCGGCGGGCCACTGGCTGATGCGGCCGGAGAGCCAGGCCTTGAAGTTTTCAAAATCGGTAAGCGCTTTGCCGCGCGCATTCATTTTTATATAGAGATCGTCGGAAAGCCCAAAAGCGTCCAGATTCAGATAGTGAAAAACGATGCGTTTGTTTTCATGGCTGCACAGGCGCGCAAACAGCTCGCCCTCTTTGGCTGAAAAGTGCTGCTGGATGGCGTTCAGCATGGTTAAACAGGACGCCACGGTAGGATCCTGCTGCCATGAGAGATAGAACCAGTGGCTATCAATGAGCTGTTGAGCGAGCGGGATTGCTGCTTCAGCGTTGAGGGCAAAGGCGTAATCCGCCGGGTCGGCGGCGACCAGCGCATCAAAGAACTCGGTGGCGCTGGTGCGTGTTTGGTAGGTAAAGCGTGATTTGCCGTTCAGCGTAAAGCGCTGGCGGAAGGCGTCGCAGGCGCCTTCCTGACCGGCCAAAAACCAGTGCAGAAGAAAAAGCGTCGTCAGGCGCTGCTGGCCGTCAAGCACGGAAAAGGTGCCGTTTTCCAGGCTGCCATAGACAAAATCGAGATCCAGCGGCGGCGCGTCGCTTTCCTGCCGCAGCGCTTGCGCCAGCGTATGCAGAAACTGCTGGCGGATCTCCTGCGCGGAGTCTCGTCCCTGGGCATAATCACGCTGGATCACCGGAATAGTAATCACATCGACCCGGTCAAACATCTGTGCAAAAGTGATCAACGCTTGCTGACTCATGACTGCACCTCGCTAAAAAAGTCAGCGATCGTCTGGATAATCGCCTGTTGATAATTTTCATGATCGTCACGATTCCAGAAGGTCATGTCATGAACGCGCTGGCTGTAATATTTGAGGAACACGTTTCTGGTGGCGATCGGCACAAAGGTAGTGGCTTTATCCGCTGCGATAATGCGCTGACGCTTGATGGGAAAAATAGCGTTTTTATAGCTGCGGTTAGTGGTGGAATCCAGCAGGGTTAAATTGCCGATACTGTTTTCCAGGTCGTCGCGCCGGTGTTTGTTAAACACTTTTTGTACAGCGTTAAACAGGCGGGTAAAGGCGTCGCTGTCGAACGTCTCGTTATCCAGCAGCTTTTGCGCGCGCTGATAAAATTTGTTTTGCATCTCGCTATATGGCGCGTTGTCATCGTTGTTGCCGCTGGCGGGAGAAAAATGATCGCGGATGTTTTTCGCCCAGGCCTTTTGCCCCGGCACGTTTTCCGGCATATGCGAACTGACGGCGCTGATATGCTCGATATCCCAGGCGTCTTGTTTATAGCGCATAAACTGGAAACGTATGCTGGCGTTACGGTTCAGCACAATGGTGGCGATATTAAACAGCAGCAGCAGGGCGCGCAGGCTTTTATCGCCATATTTGCGTCCCCTCACGGCGGCAGCGATATTTTCATGATTCGGCGCCGTGATATCGGGCAGCGCGATAGCCTGGATTTTCTCCCCCAGCTGGGCAAGAAAGCGCGGCTTGCTGCGGCTGCTGCTATGCAAATTAATCAGCGTTGGCAGCGAGACTTTCTGGCTAATCAGGTAGCCGACCAGATGATAATATTTGCGATCCTCAAACCACTCATCCAGCGTCATAAACAGGCGTTTGATACGCAGCCACAGGGCGGTTATCGCCTGCGCATGCTGCGCGGCATTTTCCAGATAGTGCGAGAACGTCAGGAAAATATAGTGGGGATCGTGTACGGAAACCGATGATGGCAGCGACTCGGCGATAACCCGCAGCAGCAGTTCAATACGGTTGTCCTGCCGCTCATCATTGCTGATGAAATACCAAAAGTCGGGCTGTTGCAGACGTCTTTCGATAGCATCCCACTCATGCGCCAGCCTCAGCTGCTGAAAGGGCGCATTTTCGCCAGCGGCGGTGAAGTTACCGGCGTGCAGAAAAAGCGCTTTAACCAATTCGGCACTGGTTAACGGGATTTTACCGCGGTTGAGGCGGGCGAATACGGTGGTAGCTTCCGCTTCCTCATGCAGCTGATACCAGATGACTTTAACGTTTCTGCCCGCCTGCTCGCTGTTAAGCAGCGTGGTCAGCATCGCGGATGCCATCTCTGGCCGGGCGTCAAACCAGGTTTTTACCGTCTGCCAGGCCTGTGAAATATGGAAAAAATCGATGTTCTCTTGCGCTCTGTCCGGGTCGATATGCTGCAGAAAGGCTTCGCTGTCGGGACGGGTGGCAAAGCGCAGGCGGTAACACGACTGTGCCAGCGGCGCATGATGCTGTTTTAAATAGCGCAGGATTATATAAAGGGTGGTCAGCCTTTGCTGGCCGTCGACCAGCTCCCACTCATCTTGCTTTTGTTTAACCACCACCGGTTGCAGACAGTAAAAACACGTTCGATCGTTTTTCTGCGCGCTTTGCTGGAATTCGGCGATATCTTCTAGCAGATCCCTGACCTGGCGTGCGGTCCAGCGGTAGCCGCGCTGGTAAGAAGGGATAAAAAATTTTTCGCCGAGGAGTTCACTAACGGGCTTAAGGATAAGTTGGTGATGTGACATTTTTTTCCTTTCTGAACAGAAAGTTTGGCGCTGCGTAATCGATGAGCGCTGACCCTTGCATGCTGCCGGGTGCAATATGGCGTTAAGGCGAGAAGGTTGCGCCTGAGTAAACGACTTATCGGCAGAAAGGAAAAAAACTAAAGTTAACCCGTTGACCACACCGCTTTTTTTGCAAAAAAAAAGGCCGGATACCCGGCCTTTAAGCGATTTAACGGTTACTCGCCGTGCTTCAGGTTCTTGCGTACGTCCTTAACCTGATCGCTGGTCACCGCCGAGGCATGGTTGTTCCAGCCCTGACGGATAAAGGTTGCCAGCTTCGCCACTTCCTCATCGCTCAGACGGGCAGCAAAGCCCGGCATCGCCAGCGTTGAGGGCGCTTTGGCCGTGGAGGGCTGCTGCGCACCGGCAAGAATGGTGTGAATTAATCCCACCGGGCTTTCGGCGTTAACAATCGAGGCCTGATCCAGCTCCGGGAAGACGCCCGGCGCGCCTTTGCCATTAACGAAGTGGCAGGCGTTGCAGTTATCGATATAGAGGCGCTCGCCTTCCGTCAGATTCTTCGCCGCAGTCAGCTTCGCCGCGGTTTTTTCCACCGCCTGCGGATCGGCGGCATGCAGGCCAGGGTTGCCGCCAAGGAACTTCAGATAAGCGGCAATCGCTTTCAGATCGGCATCGCTCATGTGCGAAGAACTGTGCTCTACCACCGAGGTCATCTCACCGCCTACTGCCGCTTTATCATTACGCCCGGTTTGCAGATAATCGACGATCTCCTGCTCGCTCCAGTGCGGCATGCCGCGTAACGTAGGCACCGACCAGCCATTCAGCTCGCCGCCCGCCAGGAAGGCATCTTCGCTGCTGTCGAGCGATTTTTCATTCATGGTGATGCGACGCGGCGTATGGCAACTGCCGCAGTGGCCCAGACTCTCGACGATGTAGGCGCCACGGTTGATCTCTGCGGAAGCGCCGCCGATCGGCTGGAACGGCTTATCAGAGGTAAAGGCCCAGTTCCAGAAACGCATGCCCCAACGCTGGTTAAACGGAAAGCTCAGTTTCGTTTCCGGCGCAGCGTCGGCAACCGGCTTCACGCCCTGCATAAAGTAGACGTAAAGCGCATGCATATCATCATCGCTGATTTTGGCATAGTCGGGATAAGGCATCGCCGGGTAAAGGCGTGAGCCATCCGGCAAAATCCCTTTGCGCACCGCATCAGAAAACTGCTGTTCGCTGTAGTTGCCAATGCCGTACTTTTTATCCGGCGTGATATTGGTGGAATAGATAGTACCCAGATTCGACTCAATCGCCAGGCCACCGGCGTAAGCCGGTTTACCCGGCAGCGAGTGACAGGCCATACAGTCACCAAGGCGGGAAAGATATTCGCCCTGCTTAATCAGCTGGGCGGAATCGTCAGCCTGCACGCCCGCAGAAAAGCCCGCCGCCAGCGCCAGCAGGTTGCCAAAAATGAAATTTTTCAGAGTAAACAGCTTCATGCGTTTATACCTGTACCAGTGGGCCGGGGTTTTTCAGATACTGCTCTTTGATCGCCTGTGCCGCCATCAGGGTGATCGCGCCGATAGTATCGGTGGGGTTCGCCTGGAAGTTTTGCGGGAAGGCATTGCCGCCCGGTACGAACACGTTATGCACGTCCCAACTTTGCAGGTAGCGGTTAAGCGCCGAGGTTTTCGGGTTATCGCCCATTATCGCGCCGCCCACGTTGTGGGTAGAAACATATTTGGTCAGATCAAATTGCGCATCCATCGGCAGGAAGCTCATGCTCATGCTGTCCGGATTAAGCTCTTTAGCAATATTGCCCACGATGCCTTTCAGGTATTGCTGCAATTTCAGCTCATTCTGTTTCCAGTTGAACGTCATGCGCAGCAGCGGCTGGCCATGCTCATTGGTGTAGTTCGGATCGAGGTCCAGATAGATGTCACGGTAAGACATGCAGGTGGTGGTGATGCTGATCTTCATGGAGTGGCCATACCACTCTTCCAGACCCTCTTTCCAGCCCATGCCCCACGACGGCGTGCCTTTTGGCAATGCGGTGCCGATCGGCGTTCCGGTCGCCTGTGAGCTGTGGATCTTCGCGCCGCCGATAAAGCCCAGCCCTGGACCATCGAAATTGCCCGGTGAGATATCGTTAAACATCTGGCCGGTAGGGCCGGAAGTCGCAAACGGATTGAAGTTTTTATCTTTGAAGAACAGCGTGGCGCCGCCGTTGCTCAGGAACGCGTAGTTACGTCCAACCACGCCCTCTTCGGTAATCGGGTTATACGGCTTGCCGATGCCGGAGAGCAGCATCAGATGCACGTTGTAAAGCTGGAAGCTGCTTAACACCACGATTTTCGCTGGCTGGAAGCATTCGTTGCCCTGCTCATCAATGTAGATAACGCCTTTCGCCGTTTTCTTATCGTCGTGCAGCACCACTTTTAACACGTTGGCATTCACTTCATAGGAGAAGTTATCCATACGCTTCAGCGCATCCATCACCGCGGTTTGCGGAGATGCTTTCGAGTAGTTCAGGCAAGGGTATTTACTGCAATAGCCGCAGTAGTTACAAGGGGCGATCTGGTTGCCGTACGGGTTGGTCCAGGCGCGTGAAACCGCCGCAGACGGGTTCGGGAACGGATGATATCCCAGCTTTTTCGCCGCTTCAGCGAACATCACGTTGTTCAGCGTATCTTCTAAGGCTGGCAGCGGATAAGGCTGAGAACGCGGGCCTTCAAACGGGTCGCCGCCCTCAAGAATTTTGCCGCGCAGGTTGCCGGTGTTGCCGGACTGGCCGCAAATACGCTCAAATTTGTCGTAATAAGGCTCAATTTCATCCCAGGTGAACGGGAAGTCCATGACGCGCATCTCTTCCTGCAAGATGCCTGGCTTATACGCTTCGTCAGCGTAAGTTTTGAGCTTTAAATCGGTTGGCGTCGGGCGAATCAGCACGCCGGTCCAGTGCAGACCTGAACCACCTACGCCGCCGCCTGGAACAAAAGCGCCCCATTTACGGGTGGGCAGCGCGGTCTGATCCATGTTGTAGCGTACGGTAACCGCCGATTCCGCAGGCGTGGTCATCACCTTGTTACGTACCGCGTAAGCGTATTCATCCGCCGGTTTCGGATAGGCGAACTCGGGGTAATCACGTTCCGGCCCTTTTTCCAGCGCCCGTACCGTTAATCCCGCCATTGCCAGCTCAATACTCATTAAAGAGCCAGCCCAACCCAGGCCGACCACAACGACGTCGACTTCTTTCTTATTTAGCTGTGCCATTATTAACCCTGTAAATCATGCAAAAACAAATCAGTTACGCCGATCAGGCGCGTTCACCTTTGATACTCACCGGCCCTAACGGATAAGGCACGTTGTGCTGCTTAACCCATTCCAGGAAGCTGGCGCGTGCGCCAGGAAAGCCGATGGCGATCCAGGCTTTCATGCCTTTGTTGCCGCCATACATCGGATCGGAAAGGTAGCCATGTTTGGTATCGGAAATCAGCTGGCTGAAAAAGTGTGAAGGCTTCATGTTCTCTTCGCCCAGGCTGGCGAAGTCGATGCCATCTTTTTGCAGATGGGTCAGCACGTCATCTTTTTGCTGCTGTGTTAGCTGATGGAAAGGCTTCTGATAAGTGTTTTTGCACCATTTATCGATCAGGGGGATCGCAATCTTATAGAGTTGCTGCGGACGGTAAGGAATTTGATAGCCCATGGTGGCGGGCGCATGGGCGTTAAACGGCCCCTGCATATAGATTTCTTCGCCCATATCGCCATGAAGCTGCTGGTCGATAAACACCGGAACGTTGGTTTCTAACGCGCCGGGGGCTTTGCCTTCGCCGCCAGCTGGAATCAGGCTGTCGGTGGCGGCCAAAATAAACTGCCACTCATCAGCCTTGAAAAAGATGGGTTTGTAGGCGTCTAATTCGGGGGCGGCCATTTCAGCGGCCTGTGCTGCGGTAAGTCCTTTGAAGATCATGTCACTTAAGGGTAAAGCGACGAGCGCGCCGAGTAGAAACTTACGGCGGGATGTTTCTTTATTGAACAACATAGCCCTGAATATCTCACGTAAAGTTAAAAAAATGGTTCTGTTTTTTATCTTTGTTTAGTTTATGTTTATTTATTAACTAGATATAGACATAACTAAGTTGCCTAATATTAACATGTGCAACAAAATAATTAACAGTGAAACTTATATTTCCGTTGATGATCGGTCGGATATTCCAATAATTATTGGTGCTAAAAGCAAAAAAGGCCAAATACCTTAAGGTATCTGGCCTTTAATACGCTGTTTTTACAGCGTTATTTATTGATGGCGCTTAGCGCATGGTGACGAACTCTTCCGATGCCGTCGGGTGAATCGCAACGGTGTTATCGAAGTCTTTTTTGGTCGCGCCCATTTTCAGCGCTACCGCGAAGCCCTGTAACATCTCATCCATGCCGAAGCCGATGCCGTGAATGCCAACGATTTTTTCTTCCGGTCCGACGCAAACCAGCTTCATGCGGCACGGCTGACGATGCTGCGTAACAGCGGTATACATGGCGGTAAAGGAGGATTTATACACTTTTACCGCGTCATCGCCATACTGCTCGCGCGCCTGCGGTTCGCTCAGGCCCACGGTGCCAATCGGCGGGTGGCTGAATACCACGGTCGGAATATTGCTGTAATCCAGATGCTCGTCGGGCTTGTTGTTAAACAGGCGCTCGGAAAGACGACGACCCGCCGCCACCGCGACCGGCGTCAACTCCACCGCGCCAGTGTTATCGCCCACGGCGTAGAGGCCGGAAACGCTGGTGTTCTGGAATTTATCAACCGTGATATAGCCTTTTTCATTCAGCGCCACGCCGGTTGCCGCCAGGTTCAGGTTATCGGTCGCCGGTTCGCGGCCGATGGCCCAGATCAGGCAATCAACGGTTTGCTCTTTGCCGTTTTCCAGCTGTAGCGTCAGGCTGCCGTCGCTGTTTTTCACCACTGCTTTCGGCACCGACTGCGTATGCAGCGTCGGGCCTTCGGCGTTCATCACTTCGACCAGCGTTTCGCTCAGCAGCGGATCGAACTGGCGCAGCGGCGCATCTTTACGCACAAACAGGTGGGTTTCAGAACCCAGCGCATTCAGCACGCCCGCAATCTCAACCGCAATATAACCTGCGCCAACCACGGCGGTGCGCTTCGGCATATCGTCCAGCTCAAAGAAGCCGTCGGAGTTGATGCCATATTCCGCGCCTGGGATGGTCGGCTGTACCGGACGTCCGCCGGTAGCGATCAGAATATGATCGGCGGTGATTTTCTCGCCGTTAACCTCAACGGTATGCGCGTCGACGAAACGAGCGAAACCTTTAATCACATCAACGTTGTTTTTGCCCAGCACCGTTTCGTATGAGGTATGGATACGATCGATATAAGCCGTGCGGTTTTTTACCACCGTCTGCCAGCTGAAGTTATTTACGGTGGTATCGAAACCGTAATCGGGGCCGTAGTTATGAATCGCTTCAGCAATTTGAGCCGCATGCCACATCACTTTTTTCGGCACGCAGCCGACGTTCACGCACGTGCCGCCCAGCTCTTTCGCTTCGATTAGGGCGCACTTCTGCCCGTACATCGCCGCACGGTTAATGGATGCGATACCGCCGCTACCGCCGCCAATAGCGAGATAATCATAATGTCGGGTCATTGAGCGAACTCCAAAAGTAAGAAAAGAAAACTGGCGTAAGTGTACCGTTACTCAGCGTTTTCCCGCAAAGTTTGCGCCTATGATTGTAACAGGAGCTGTCTTTTTAACCTTTTACGCAAACAACCTGACGCAGCGTATGCACGATTTCCACCAGCGAAGACTGCGCTGCCATCACCGCATCGATATCTTTATAGGCCATGAGGATTTCATCAATCACGTCGCTATCTTTACGGCACTCGACATGGGCGGTGGCGCGCTGCTGGTCGGCAACGGTAAAACGTTTTTTGGCGGCGGCGCGGCTCATGGTGCGTCCCGCGCCGTGACTGCATGAGCAGAAGCTTTCTTCGTTGCCCAGTCCGCGCACGATAAAGCTTTTGGCACCCATCGAGCCAGGAATGATCCCCATCTCGCCGCGCTGAGCCGATACCGCGCCTTTACGGGTGACCAACACCTGTTCGCCAAAATGTTTCTCGCGCTGTACATAGTTATGGTGGCAGTTAACGGCTTCGGCCGTGGCGCTGAACGGCTTAACGATCTCTTTTGAGAGCGCCGCCAGCACCTGCTGCATCATCACTTCACGGTTATGACGCGCATAATCCTGCGCCCAGCCGACCGCCTCAATATAATCGTTAAAATGCGGGCTGCCCTCGGCAAACCAGGCTAAATCACGATCCGGCAGGTTGGCGATATGGCGGCGCATATCCTGCTGCGCCAGTTGAATAAACAGCGTGCCGATCGCGTTGCCTACGCCGCGTGAGCCGCTATGCAACATCACCCAGACCCGATCCGCTTCGTCCAGGCACAGCTCAATGAAATGGTTGCCGGTGCCGAGCGTGCCGAGATGGGCATAGTTATTGGTTTTCAGCAGGGACGGATATTTATTGGTAATACGTTTAAAACCGGACTGCAGGCTGGCCCAGTGCTGATCCACAATATCCGGGGCGCGCTGCCACGCACCTTTATCATTGCCGGAGCGGTTGCTGGTGCGCCCGTGCGGCACCGCACGTTCAATCGCGTTGCGGATGCCGTACAGATTATCCGGCAGGTCGCCTGCGGCTAGCGAGGTGCGTACCGCAATCATGCCGCAGCCAATATCGACGCCGACCGCCGCCGGAATAATCGCGCCGCGCGTGGGGATAACGCTGCCGATAGTCGATCCTTTACCTAAATGAACATCGGGCATCACCGCCAGATGTTTAAAAATAAACGGCATTTTCGCCGTATTGAGTAATTGATCGCGCGCTTCCGGCTCAACCGGGACGCCATTGGTCCACATTTTCACCGGCGCGCTGTTGGGCGCAGATAAGGTTTGGTATTGCGATTTCATGATCGGTTTCCTTCTGGGCGGCGTTGGCGACGGCGATCCGGGAGGGCTTCCGGGCCTGCCAACGGCGGCGGGAAGCGCGTGCGCTTAATCTGGAGTATGAATGACCGTGCGTTGTCCGCAAGATCAAATGCAGGTACGCTTTGATGACGACGCCAGACAAGGAATCGTTGCCAGCCGATCGGCTGCGTCAACACCGTGCCCGTTTCGGGCTGTGCTGGGAAGCCCTTTAACATCAACAAGGTTCATCCTATGCAACTGACTTTTCTTGGCACCAGCGCCGGAACGCCAAGCCTGCACCGCAACGTTAGCGCTGTTGCGCTGACGCTATCGCGTCGGGGCGAATACTGGCTGTTTGACTGCGGCGAAGCGACGCAGCATCAGTTTATGCGTAGCGCGCTCAAGCCCGGCAAGCTGGATAAAATTTTTATTACGCATCTGCACGGCGACCATATTTTCGGCCTGCCCGGATTACTGACCAGCCGCTCCATGGGCGGTATCAGCGAGCCACTGACGATCTACGGGCCGACAGGGCTGAAAACCTTTATTGAGACCACCCTCAGCCTGAGCGGATCCTTTGTCACTTATCCGCTGGAGGTGATTGAGATCGAAGCGGGCGAACTGTTTGATGATGGCAAATTCAAAGTTACTGCGTATCCGCTGAATCATGTTCTGCCCTGTTTTGGCTATCGTATTGAGGAGCATGACAAACCCGGCTTTCTCGACGCGCAGCGGCTTAAGGCGGATAACGTACCGCGCGGCCCCTGGTTTCAGCAGCTCAAGCAGGGCGCAAGCGTGACGCTGGAAGATGGACGCGTGATTAACGGACGCGATTACCTCGGCCCCGCGACGCCGGGCAGAAAGCTGGCGATTTTTGGCGATACCGCGCCGGTGGCGACTGCGCTGGCGCTGGCGGCAGATGTGGATGTCATGGTGCATGAAGCGACGCTGGAGGCGGCGATGGAGGAGAAAGCCAACGGGCGCGGCCACTCAACCACCGTGCAGGCGGCCACCGTCGCCAGAGACGCGCGCGCGAAGCGTTTTATCGCCACGCATTTTAGCTCACGCTATCGCTTTGAGGATATGCCGCGGCTGCTGGCGGAGTGTCAGACAATATTTCCCGCCACCGAAATGGCGCGCGATTTCGCGGTATTTACGCTGTAGTCACAGGGCATCCGGCCTGTAAGCCCGATGCCCGATTGCGCGTAAACCAGTAAAACAGCGGCTGGCTTATTCCGGCACGATCCAGTTAACGCTGGTGTGGCCGGTGCCAGCCGGAACCAGCACGCGGTGCAGCCAGGGCAGCAGGTCACGCATCTGCTGTTCCAGCTTCCACGGCGGGTTGATCACGATCATGCCGGATCCGGTCATGCCGAAACGATCGCTGTCCGGGCGTACCGCCAGCTCAATCTGCAAAATGCGGCGGATGCCGGTTGCTTCCAGATCGTGGATCATGCGCTTGATCTGCTGACGCAGCACAACCGGATACCAGAGCGCGAACACGCCGGTGCCGAAACGGCGATAGCCTTCTTCAATCCCTTTTACCACCGCCTGATAGTCACTTTTCATTTCATAAGGCGGATCGATCAGAATCAAGCCGCGACGCGACGGCGGCGGCAGCTTCGCTTTAAGCTGCTGATAGCCATCGGCGCGTGCCAGACGGGCGCGGCTGTCTTTTTGAAACTCGCTGCGCAGCAAAGGGAAATCGCTGGAATGCAGCTCCGTCAGCTCCAGCTTGTCGTCTTCACGCAGCAGGTGGCGGGCAATCAGCGGCGAGCCTGGGTAATAGCGCAGGTTCGGCCCGCGGTTAAGCGCTTTTACGCAGCTGATATAGGGCGCCAGCGCTTCCGGCAGATCGTCCTGCTGCCAGATGCGGGCAATGCCTTCCAGATATTCACCGGTACGCTCTGCATGTTCGCCGCTCAGTAAATAACGGCCTGCGCCAGCGTGCGTATCAAGATAAAGAAACGGTTTTTCTTTTTCTTTAAGCGCGGAGATGATCAGGCTTTGTACGGTGTGCTTCAGCACATCCGCATGGTTGCCAGCGTGAAAACTGTGACGGTAACTAAGCATATAAACAATGTATCCGGTGATGCCTGATGAAATGAGGCCGGAGCATGAACGCTCCGGCGGAAACTGTGGCTAGTATAGCTGGACGCCGCTAAAAATACTCGGCTCCGTGCGGTTAGCGTTGCAGCACGGGATAAGTGAACAACAGCAGGTGGGTCAGGTTAAAGGCGAAATGCACCAGCGTCGCGACCCACAGCCGGCCGCTCCATTGCCAGGCCAGGCCGTAAACCATGCCCGCCAGCGCCGCGAAGAAAATCAGCAGCGGCCCGCCAGCCGCGTGCGCCAGGCCAAAAACCAGCGCGGCAATCAGCAGAGCGGGCCAGCGCCCCAGCCACTGGCTCAGGCGCTGTTGCAGCCAGGCGCGGAACAGCGCCTCTTCCGCCAGCGATACAAAGAACAGGTTCGCCAGCATAAATTCGCCCAGCCATGCGGGCGCGTGCGGCTCAATGCGTAACCCGCCCGCCAACGTCGCCAGCAGCAGCAACGCCGGGATCGCGGCAATCAGCGTAGGCCAGGCGAAACGCCAGCGCGGCGCGGCGGCAGGCGCCTGCACCAGCGTCGGCAAACAGGCCAGCAGAACAAAGGGCACCAGCGCTTTATCCAGGTTGTAGTAAAATGTAAAAGGCGCGCTAAGCGGGCCCGCCTGCTGTTTTATCGCGACGGGCGTATTATGAAAGCCGGGAATAAGGTGCAGCATCAACGCCACCGCGCCCGCAACCAGCACGGCCTCCAGCACCGGCATCAGACGCCGATGATACGCATAGTTTTTGCGGAGCCACGCCGTCAGCGCCAGGCCCAACAGCAGCAGCAGGCCGGGCCATTGCAGCGTCTGTTGCCAGAGCGCCAGCGCCAGCGTAAGCAGCAGCAGCGGTTTGACGGCGGGCCGAAAAAACAGCAACGCCAGCAGCGCCGCCGCCAGTAAATACCACATGATTTTCTCTTCCTTAAGCAGCAGAAATCGACAGGGCAGAGACTATAACAAACCGATCGGGTCAGATCTGTACCACCAAAGCATCAGCCGCCCCATTGATTTTCCGACGGCTTAACCGCATGTTAGTCATATTGCGCCCGTGCGCGCCCACATCAAACTTAAAGGACTGCGCGATGACCAATCCATTATTGACGCCATTCTCTCTTCCGCCTTTCTCTGCCATTCAGCCGGAACATGTGGTGCCCGCCGTTGAGCAGGCGCTGGCGGCATGCCGTGAAACGGTAGAAAAAGTCGTGGCTCAGGGAGCGCCCTACAGCTGGGAAAACCTGTGCCAGCCGCTAGCAGAAGTGGACGATCGTCTGGGCCGTATTTTCTCGCCGGTCAGCCATCTTAACTCAGTAAAAAACAGCCCGGAGCTGCGTCAGGCATACGAACAGACGCTGCCGCTGCTTTCTGAATACAGCACCTGGGTAGGGCAGCATGAAGGGCTGTATCAGGCGTATCGCAACCTGAAAGAGGGCGATAACTACGCACAGCTGAGCCTGGAGCGGAAAAAAGCGGTGGATAATGCGCTGCGCGATTTTGAACTGTCGGGCATCGGCCTGCCGAAAGAGAAACAGCAGCGTTACGGTGAAATCGCCGCGCGTCTGTCAGAGCTGGGCTCGACCTACAGCAACAACGTGCTGGACGCGACCATGGGCTGGAGCAAATTAATCACCGACGAAAGCGCGCTGGCCGGTATGCCGGAAAGCGCGCTGGCGGCGGCTAAAGCGCAGGCGGAAGCCAAAGGTCAGTCAGGCTGGCTGCTGACGCTGGATATTCCCAGCTATCTGCCGGTGATGACCTACTGCGACAATCAGGCGCTGCGTGAAGAGATGTATCGCGCTTACGCGACGCGCGCCTCCGATCAGGGGCCGCACGCCGGACAGTGGGACAACGGCCCGATTATGGCGGAAGAGCTGGCGTTGCGTCACGAGCTGGCGCAGCTGCTGGGCTTTGATTCTTACGCACATAAATCGCTGGCAACCAAAATGGCGCAGAACCCGGCGCAGGTGATCGATTTCCTGAACGATCTGGCGCAGCGCGCGCGGCCGCAGGCGCAGAAAGAGCTGGAGCAGCTGCGCGCCTTTGCCAAACAGCAGCACGGTATTGATGAGCTGCAGCCGTGGGATATCACCTATTACGGCGAGAAGCAGAAGCAGCACCTGTACGCCATCAGCGATGAGCAGCTGCGTCCTTACTTCCCGGAAGAACGCGCGGTTAACGGCCTGTTTGAGGTAGTAAAACGCATCTATGGCATCAGCGCCAAAGAGCGTAAAGATGTCGATGTCTGGCATCAGGACGTGCGCTTCTTCGATCTGTTTGATGAAAGCGGCGAGCTGCGCGGCAGTTTCTATCTTGATCTCTATGCGCGTGAAAACAAACGCGGCGGCGCCTGGATGGATGACTGCGTTGGCATGATGCGCAAAGCGGACGGCAGCCTGCAAAAGCCGGTTGCCTATCTGACCTGTAACTTTAACCGTCCGGTCAACGGCAAACCGGCGCTGTTTACCCATGATGAAGTGACCACGCTGTTCCATGAGTTCGGTCACGGCCTGCATCATATGCTGACGCGTGTGGATGTCCCGGGCGTTTCCGGTATCAGCGGGGTGCCGTGGGATGCGGTCGAGCTGCCGAGCCAGTTTATGGAAAACTGGTGCTGGGAGCCGGAAGCGCTGGCGTTTATTTCCGGTCATTACGAGACCGGCGAGCCGCTGCCGCAGGAACTGTTAGACAAAATGCTGGCGGCGAAAAACTACCAGGCGGCGTTGTTTATTCTGCGTCAGCTGGAGTTCGGCCTGTTCGATTTCCGTCTGCATACTGAATTCGATCCGGCGAAGGGCGCGCAGATTCTGGAAACGCTGGCCGAAGTGAAAAAACGCGTAGCAGTGGTGCCAAGCCCGGCCTGGGGCCGTTTCCCGCACGCCTTCAGCCATATTTTCGCTGGCGGCTATGCTGCGGGCTACTACAGCTATCTGTGGGCGGATGTGCTGGCGGCGGATGCATATTCTCGCTTTGAAGAGGAAGGCATTTTTAACCGCGAAACCGGGCAGTCGTTCCTGGATAACATCCTGACGCGTGGCGGTTCCGAAGAGCCGATGGAGCTGTTCAAACGCTTCCGTGGTCGCGAGCCTCAGCTGGATGCGATGCTGGAACATTACGGTATTCAGGGATAACCTCAGGCGTGAAAATTGCTTTAATTGATGAATCAGGCACCGGAGACGGTGCCTTATCTGTTTTAGCCGCCCGCTGGGGGCTGGAGCAGGATGAGCAGTCGCCGATGGCGCTGGTGATGACGCCGGAGCATCTGGAGCTGCGCAAGCGCGATGAGCCAAAGCTGGGCGGCATCTGGGTTGATTTTGTCGGCGGCGCGATGGCGCATCGACGTCGCTTCGGCGGCGGACGCGGCGAGGCGGTCGCTAAAGCGGTCGGCATCAAAGGGGATTACCTGCCTGATGTGGTGGATGCCACCGCCGGTTTAGGACGTGATGCCTTTGTGCTGGCGGCGATCGGCTGTCGGGTACGCATGCTGGAGCGGCATCCGGTGGTCGCGGCGCTGCTGGACGATGGATTGCAGCGGGGTTATCAGGATGCGGAAATCGGCGGCTGGCTACGGGAACGCCTGACGTTACTGCACGTCTCCAGCCTGACGGCGCTGGAAGCGATCACGCCTGCGCCGGATGTGGTTTATCTCGATCCCATGTATCCCCATCGACAAAAAAGCGCGCTGGTGAAGAAAGAGATGCGCGTATTCCAGTCGCTGGTTGGCGCGGATAACGACGCCGACGGCCTGCTTCTGCCTGCGCGCCTGCTGGCGAAAAAAAGAATTGTGGTGAAACGCCCGGACTACGCGCCGCCGCTGGCAGGCGTGGCAACCCAATCGGCCGTTACCACCAAAAGCCATCGCTTTGATATCTATCCGCCGTTAAACGCTAATGACGCAGACAAACGATAAGCTTGTGTTGCTGCATGAAGAAAGGGCATTGCCGTTTTAATCTAACAGGCAGGCACTTAACACAAAGGGAATTACCGTTTTAATCTAACAGGCAGCCACTTAACGCAAAGGTCATTGCCGTTTTAATCTAACAGGCAGGCACTTAACACAAAGGTCATTGCCGTTTTAATCTAACAGGCAGACACCTGATACAAGGCGCAGGGAGTGCAGGCCGAAGAGTAAAGCGTCCCGCGCCATGGATGGCGCGGGTCGAGCTGTCAGGGATGACGCTTTTTGCGTCTTTACGATCGGCCTGCACTTCCTGAGCGGGCGCCGATGCCCGCGCACCTTTTAGGCAAACACCGATGCCCGCGCACCTTTCTAAGCAAACACCGATGCCCGCGCACCTTTCTAAGCAAACACCGATGCCCACGCACCCTAAGCAAACACAGATGCCCGCGCATCGCTAACAAGCGCTTACTTACTCCTCGTCCTCATCACGCAGCGGCACAATCAACATATCGATATGCACCGTATTAATCAGCTGACGCGCAGAAGACATCAACTTACTCCAGAAATCCTGATGATGCCCGCAGACCACCAAATCAACATCATACTTCTTAATCGCCTCAACCAGCACCTGCGCCAAATCGCCGCTGCCGCTCAGCGTCTCGCTCACCGTATAACCCGCCCCTTGCGACAACTCAGTCAGCGCGTGATGCGTCTCCTCAGAAATACGCTTCTGCATATCGCCGAGATTCACATCAATCAAACCGGTATAAAGATCTGAATAATTCACATCTACATGAATCAGCGAAATTTTGGCATCGTAAGGCCGGGCCAGCGAAACCGCTTTCTCGACCAGCAGCTTACTTTCCGGTGAAAGATCAACGGCAATCAAAATATGTTTATAAGCCATGACGGAACTCCTTCCATGTGTCACATAGCGTCAGTATAGCGCCAGTTGTTAACAAATGTGCTTTCAGTACGCCCGCTTTGCGAGCCGGATCAAGGAGTGTTTTACCCCCTTTTCCACCGTAATGAAAATCGGAGCTGGAAAAATTTTAAACTCATCTCCTACACTAAATCTTAACGGTCCTGCTTCCACAGAATGCCGTACTCTTCTGTTCAGACATAATACAGACCGGTTCCATAAGGTTAGCGAGTCAGGGTGGGGCGTATTTTACGTATCCCCGCTGAATACGCTTCGGCCGCTGTAGGCCGGGAGGGGAAACATGATTAGCACCGTCGCGCTTTTCTGGGCTTTATGTGTAGTTTGTTTGGTCAACATGGCACGCTATTTTTCATCATTGCGCGCATTATTGGTGGTGCTGCGCGGGTGCGATCCGTTGCTGTATCAATATGTCGACGGCGCAGGCTTCTTTACCGCGCATGGACAGCCGAGCAAGCAGGTCAGGCTGGTGCGTTATATCTGGAAACGGTATTACCTCGATCATCATGACGAAGAGTTCATTCGCCGCTGTGAACGGGTACGTGGGCAATTTGTCTTGACCAGTTCGCTCTGCGCGCTGGTGGTCATCAGCCTGGTGGGATTAGCGCTTTGGCATTAAACGCCAGAAAAGAAGCGGGCCGGATTAACCGGCCCGCAGAGACATCAGATAAGCTTTAACGCAATCCAGTAGAGACTGCCCGACAGCAGAATCGAAATGGGCAGCGTAAATACCCACGCCAGCGCGATACTTTTAATCGTACGGCTCTGAACGCCGCCGCCATCCACCAGCATGGTGCCGGCCACGGATGACGACAGAATATGCGTGGTAGAGACCGGCATCCCGGTATAGCTGGCGACGCCAATCGACACGGCCGCCGTGACCTGCGCCGACATACCCTGCGCATAAGTCATGCCTTTCTTACCGATTTTCTCGCCGATAGTAGTGGCAACGCGACGCCAGCCAACCATGGTACCCAGCGACAACGCCAGCGCTACCGCAACGATAATCCATATCGGCGCATACTCTACGGTATTCAGCAAATCGCCTTTCAGCTTGCCGAGGAAGCGTTGATCTTCTGCCTTAACATCCGGCATCTTGGCCGCTTTTTCCGCGGTATCGGAAATACAGAGCAGCAGACGGCGCAGATGGCCGCGCTGTTCCACGCTAAGCGCATCGTAGCTGGAGAGGTTATTCAACAGCTGCTGAGCACGATTAATCGCAATCAGCGCCCGTGAACTGTCGCAGTGAAACTCCTTCGGCCCGTTCGGTACTTCTTCCGGCGTCGGCAGCGCAGGCGGCGTCAATTCGACAACGTGCTGCAGCGTCTCACCATGCTGGCTGTAATACTGTTCCAGATGGTTTACCGCGTCGCGGGTGCGCGTAATGTCATAGCCGGAGGCATTCATGTTAATCACGAAACCTGCGGGCGCTACGCCAATCAGCACCAGCATAATCAGGCCAATGCCTTTCTGACCGTCATTCGCGCCGTGAGAATAGCTCACGCCGATGGCGGAAATAATCAGTGCGATACGCGTCCAGAACGGCGGCTTTTTCTTACCGTCTTCCTTTTCACGATCGGCAGGCGTCATATGAATGCGACGGCGCTTTTTGGTTTTGCTCCAGTAGCGACGCAGCAGGAAGATCAAACCACCCGCGATCACCAGGCCAATAATTGGCGAGAGGATCAGCGAAGCGAAGATATTGATCATTTTCGGGATATTGAGCGCATCTACCACGGAACTGCCGGTAACCAAAGCATTGGTCAGGCCGATACCGATGATAGCGCCAATAAGCGTATGAGAGCTGGACGCAGGTAAACCAAAATACCAGGTTCCCAGGTTCCAGATAATAGCGGCAAGCAGCATGGAGAAGACCATAGCTAACCCGTGCGCCGAACCGACATTTAACAACAGATCGGTAGGAAGTAGATGTACAATGGCATAAGCGACGCTCAAGCCACCTAACAGCACACCAAAAAAGTTAAACACCCCAGCCATTACTACAGCCAGTTGCGCACGCATCGCACGCGTATAGATTACCGTTGCCACTGCGTTAGCCGTATCATGGAAACCGTTGATGGCTTCGTAGAACAGGACAAACAGCAGAGCAAGTACTAATAACAAGCCGGTATTAAAATCGAGACCAGCAAACAGATGTAGCATAAGCGTTACGCCATTTTCGGGGACATGAACGCGGCGCATTATCAGCGACAAACCGCGCCTGGGGAAAGAAAAATATAGACTTTTTTTGCCATAAAAGTGTAAAACGCGCGTCATCTGGTACGAAAATTACTACCAAATCCGCTAGTTACATTATGTTACTTTCGGTTCAGTTTGGTTACGCTGGCCTGGGCAAGTGCAACCTATTACAATCGCGGTTTTTGCCCCGTCGGCAGGAGTGAGCAGTGGAAAAGTATGACGTTATCATTATTGGCGCAGGCGCGGCCGGGCTGTTTTGCGCGGCGCAGGCAGGGCAGCGCGGCCTGCGCGTGCTGCTGCTGGATAACGGCAAAAAACCGGGCCGTAAAATACTGATGTCCGGCGGCGGCCGCTGCAACTTCACCAACCTGTATACCGAACCGGCAGCCTATCTTTCGCATAACCCCCATTTTTGTAAATCGGCGCTGGCGCGCTATACGCAATGGGACTTTATCGCGTTGGTAAACCAGTACGGCATCGCCTGGCACGAAAAAACGCTGGGCCAGCTCTTCTGCGATGAGTCGGCGCAGCAGATGGTGGATTTGCTGGTGGCGGAGTGCGAGAAAGGGCAGGTAACGCTGCGACTGCGTAGCGAAGTGCTGTCGGTAAATCGCGACGACCAGGGCTATGCTGTGCAGTTGAATGGCGCGGAAGCGCGGGCGGATAAACTGGTTATCGCCAGCGGCGGGCTGTCGATGCCGGGGCTGGGCGCTTCACCCTTCGGCTATCGGCTGGCGGAACAGTTTGGCCTGCGCGTTTTCCCTACGCGCGCCGCGCTGGTGCCCTTTACATTGCATAAACCGCTGCTGGAGCAGCTGCAGACGCTGTCGGGCGTTTCGCTGCCGACCACCATTGAGGCGGCGAACGGCAAGCGTTTTAAAGAAGCGATGCTGTTTACCCACCGCGGCCTCTCCGGGCCGTCGGTGCTGCAAATATCCAGCTACTGGCAGCCGGGCGAATTCGTGACGATCGACCTCTCGCCGGAGCGCGATTTATCTGCCTTTATTAATGAAGAGCGCCAGGCGCACCCGAATCAAAGCCTGAAAAATACGCTGGCGAAGCCGTTGCCGAAGCGGCTGGTGGATGTATTGCAGGCGCTGGGCACGGTACCGGAAGTGACCTTAAAGCAGCTCAATGCGAAGCAGCAACGCGAACTCACCGAAACCCTACACTGCTGGCGCGTTCAGCCCAACGGCACTGAAGGGTATCGCACGGCGGAAGTGACGCTGGGCGGCGTCGATACCACGCAGCTCTCTTCAAAAACCATGGAAGCGCGTGAGGTACCCGGTTTGTATTTTATCGGTGAAGTGGTGGATGTTACCGGCTGGCTGGGTGGTTATAACTTCCAGTGGGCGTGGAGTTCCGCCTGGGCGTGTGCGCAGGCGCTGTAAAAAAAGCAGGCCCCGTTATGGCGCGCTTTGGCGGGGCCTGAAATGAACTACCCAATTAAACTACTTCTTTAGATGATAACCAGACCTGTTCTGCTGGTAAGGATGCCTACGTCGGCATCGCTTCGGCTGTTGCCTCAGGCGCCCGCACAGAGCAGAACGGGGATGTTTCCATTCATAAAAATATAGCCGCCGTTGCCATCGTAATAGATATTATATTGCGTCAGCTGATTCTTATTGACGTAAAAACTTTCAAGCAGCCAGGCTAAAGAATCATTGCCAACTTCATCAAATGCCGCGCGAATAATGGCGGTGGAAGTGAGTAAATAGTTACTTTTTGTTGTGGTGAAATCGAATAAAACGCGCCTGCTCAAAATTTTGTGCTGACCTGAAGCATTAATAAACTCGCCGTTCATGGTAACGAAGCCCGACGGCTCATCAAAAAAGAAATGCATAAACATATTGGCGCGAATGCCATTATTTTGTACATGGTACTGTGCCATACAGGAAAAGCGGCGATGGGCATTGTTAATAGTGAAATAGATGGCTGCTGCGATAATCACTGTTAAGGTCGCGGCAATGAATTTGAATTTATTTTTCATAGCGTGTCTCCCAACGACCAGGAAGCACAATGTTTGCTGCCTTCAATCAGCGGCACCTGGCACGAAAAGAGTGAGATGTTTTTAATGATTTTATCGTAACTGATATAAATATGGGGGTAGCTATTACAATCAATGTATTGGTTAACCTGACTGTATACCTGCTCTTTTAAAGGGTCATTATTATGATTCACATAGAACTGGCAGGAATCGGTTACGGCGAACTTCTCATAACCTCGCATTAATTTTTTAAATTCGTCATCTGCAGGATTAAAAATAAAAGCGAGGCTAAAAAACAGCCCAAAAAAGGAAAGTGGAAGCAACGTTCTTAGCAGTTTAACTTTGGTTTGCGGCGCTAAGGCGCCGGGGACAGGGGGAAAACCAGGAACAATCTCGTCAGCGCTCAGCAGCCGGGTGAAAATACTGTGATCGAACCTAAAGCCTTTACGGGGCACGGTAATGATCCATCTGTCCGCGCCGGTTTGGATATTCTTTAGCGCCCGGCGGATCAGCGAAATATTTTGATAAAGCGTATTGGGTGAAACATTATGGCTGTTTTCTCCCCAGGCATAATCATAAAGATTATTTTGCGAAACTAGTTCGTCACTTATAATTAATAATTCAAGGCATTTGGCTGCCGGTTGGGTTAATGTCGTATCTTCCTTTTCCTGAGCAAGACAAACAAGTCGATGACTCTTTGGATAAAAATAAATTGATTTGTCAATAAGATAAACTGGACCCATAGCCACATCCTGTTTGCTAAGTCATGTTATATGCCCCTGAAAGTAAAACATTACCATGTTTTTATAAGCGTGTGCATACGCTTTTATGCAATATATGAACTAATTGAATCGTTCATAAAGCTTCGGAAATTTCGCTATTTCCTGTAAAGGTATTAAAGCTGACTTTATTCAGGGAAAAGAGAGCAGAAACGGTCTCATATCGGTAACGTGATAAACTAACGTTTTTTTTAGCGCCAAAGAAAGTGGCAGCAAAAAGATAACCCTCCGCAGGCTATTCTGCAAATAGCACTGAGAAAAGCGTGTTATTTTGTAGATGGCTTTTCAGGTGGGTCGGCGGCCTTTAATATCATCTGGATTATCACAAAGAACAGTCTGGTAAAGCTTTGTGGATATTTAACGATAAATATCATCACGTTGTGCCTTTCTTAAGCCTTGCGCTTAACTTCTTAAGTATAAAAAAAGCTTATTTAAAGGGTTTGATATTGTCTGAATTAATGATAACAGTAAGATTGTTTTCGTTAACGCCACGGCAGGGCGGTTTTTCTGATACACCAAATTGATTTGACATAAGGTATTATCTGCAGAGAATCAACCATGGCCTGCTTTACAGGAAATAAAGAGGGTTCTGGGTACGCGATCAGGTAATTATTCTAAAAGGGATGTGGAAATTTTATGAAAGTCATTGTCTGTTCTGATAGCTTTTTCTTTGCCAAAGGGATGACCGCGTTGCTGAATAATGCGGGTCATGAAACCTGGAATTTTTTTTATGATCCTGAAAAAGTATTTTCTGAACAAGAGGATGAAGAGCTGATTGTTATCATTGATACTAATGAGCGCAGGCCGCTGCGTAATCTGTTCGCCTCTTTGGATAAGAAACCGTTAAGAGTATTTTTTATCACGGACGATCTTTCCGCGCACCAGGGGATTTCCCATCCTTTTCAGGGCGTTATACCGCGTAAAATCAGCGCGGCCGGGCTGTTAAATCATCTGGTTGAAACCACTACCGGCGTCAGGCCGCTGGAGTTTTTACTCACTATTCAACAGCGCAAAGTTCTGCAGTATCTGATACGCGGCGTAACGCCTGGCATGATTGCCCGGGTAATGAATATCTCCGTTAAAACCGTATCGGCGCATAAACGTAAAGTTATGATGAATTTTGGGCTGAAGAAAATGAATGCGCGCTCGTTAAACTGCATGTCTGATTTTATCTATAAATCACTGTTAGTGTCGGAACAGATTAATCGGCAAAAACAGCCGCAGTTTAGCCGTCGACCGCTTTATTAACCGTTACGTTTTCTTAATATTGTTACCGCCTGCTGAGAAAGGTAGGGGTACTGAATTTCCTTAGTGCTTTTGAGTAACGCAACGTGTTTGAAAAAACATGCATGTTACTAACCAAGCGATGCTGCGCCTCTTTTTTGCATCGCTTTTTTTTTTGCCCCCAGCCTCAGCGCGGCCGGTGAGAGGTTTCACCCAACGCCATCACATTGCTCATGCTCAAAAATCTTACGTTTTTGTCTGCTGCGACTTGCGGAATCCCGGCGAGATACTAAATTTTAATTAATAGATTCCCTGGTGTTGGCGCAGATGCGCTCCCCGCTTGATGCGGGTTTTTTTTATATTTCCTGCAACAAGAGATGGTCATCTCATTTTTTTCTTAACATGGAGAAAGGCAATGAAAGCATTGACTTATCATGGCCCGCATCGTGTCAAAGTCGATAACGTTCCTGACCCTGGCCTGGAAGCGGCGGATGATATTATTCTGCGTGTGACCGCGACGGCTATTTGTGGCTCCGACCTGCATCTCTACCGCGGCAAGATCCCCGGCACCTCCCATGGCGATATTTTTGGTCATGAATTTATGGGTGAAGTGGTTGAAGCTGGTCCGGACGTTACGGCAGTACAGAAGGGCGACCGGGTAGTCATTCCTTTCGTCATTGCCTGCGGCGACTGCTTCTTCTGTCGTTTGCAGGAGTTCGCCGCCTGTGAAACCACTAATCCCGGCCGTGGCGCTATCCTGAATAAAAAGCAGATCACCTCGCCCGCTGCGCTGTTTGGCTTCAGCGCACTCTATGGCGGCGTTCCGGGCGGCCAGGCGGAATATGTGCGCGTACCGAAAGCGAATACCGGCCCCTTTAAGGTGCCGCAGGTGCTGGCCGACGATCAGGTGCTGTTTCTGTCTGATATTCTGCCGACCGCCTGGCAGGCAGCGAAAAATGCTCAGGTAACGAAAGGCAGCAGCCTGGCTATTTTCGGTGCTGGCCCGGTGGGCCTGTTGACCGCCGCTTGCGCGCGCTATCTGGGTGCGGAAAAGATCTTTATGGTGGATCATCATCCCTATCGGCTGGCATTTGCTCGGGATCGCTATGATGTGATTCCCATCAACTTTGATGAGAATGACGATCCGGCCGCGTTTATTATCGAAAACACCACCAACCATCGCGGTGTTGATGCGGTGATCGATGCGGTAGGTTTTGAAGCGAAAGGCAGCCTGACCGAAACGGTAATGACCAACCTGAAGCTTGAAGGCAGTAGCGGCAAAGCGTTACGCCAATGTATCGCCGCGGTAAGACGTGGGGGAATCGTTAGCGTGCCGGGTGTTTATGCTGGCTTTATTCATGGCTTCCTGTTTGGCGATGCGTTTGATAAAGGGCTGACGTTCAGAATGGGCCAGACCCACGTTCAGGCTTACCTGCCAGAGCTGCTGAATTTAATCGAGCAGGGCTTTATTAAGCCGGAAGAGATTATTACGCACCACATGCCGCTGGAGCGGGCGGAGGAAGCGTATAAGATCTTCGAAAAACGCGAAGAGGAGTGCCGTAAGGTGATCCTGGTGCCGGGCCTGACCGAGACGCTGCGTCACGTTTAATCGTTTTACCTGCTTTACCTACGGGTTTCAGTCGCAAGGCTGAAACCCGTTGCTTTATTGTTGGCTGCCTGCCGCTTTTAGCAGAGTTGTTAAGCGGGTAAGAGCAAAGAGTGCCGCCTGGTTAATAACGGATTCGCTGTCGCCGCTGAAGTGCTTTATTTCCGCTTTAATGGTTCCGTCAGGTAATCCCCAGCCGAACCAGATTGTACCGGCTGGCGTACCGTCCGGGCCATCATCGGGGCCGGCATAGCCGGTAACCGACAGACTCACCGCCTCACCAGATTGCGCCTTTGCGCCCGCCGCCATCTCTCTGGCGGTTGGTTGACTAACGGCAGTAAATTTCTCCAATGTTCGTTGATCAACGTTTAGCAGACGCATTTTCGCGTCGTTGGTATAGGTCACAAAGCCGCTGCTGAAATAGTCTGCGCTGCTGCTGGCGGAACACATCGACATGCTAACCAGTCCGCCGGTACAGGACTCTGCCGTTGCCAGTTTAACGCTGGCCGCCGTCAGTATTTCTCCCAGTTCCGAAGCCGCCTGCCGCAATTTTTCATTCATCGTCGTTCTCCTTGTCTGGTAAATAAATTAAGTGTAGAAGACGCGCTTTATTTTAGGAGGAATAAATTCAGTAAATGAATAAGAAAATTCATTGCGCGCAGCGATTTTTATTCCAGATAACGCTTAATCAATCAATTAACACTATTGTTTTATTCGTTTTTCTTAATCAGCCTGAAAATGAATAGTCAATAATTGTGATTTCTTTATTCTCAATAAATCATTAACTCATCCTTATGCTACGGTTTTAATAATGGTGATATTTTGCGTGCGCCTTTTTACTTTTCCCTTCTGCTTTCTCAATGCGCAAAAGTGATTTTGCTTTTTGATCGCGATCGCCTTTTCTTGAGCAGAAATAAACAAGGATTAAGAGGATCAAAGCAGTGATTACACCTTTATTTAAAATAAAACCGTTAGCCAGGATAATTCGCCGTGGCGTGACTTTCAGCGGGACATTATCTCTCTCATTACTCTGCTTTCTGCCCGTCCAGGCTGATGCCGCCTCGTATGCGGCAATAACCCTTGAAAAGAATGGGTTTCTGATGCTGAATGACGGCGACGAAATAACGGTAACGGGCAGCAAAAAAAATCTTTGCGGTATATGTGTCGGCGTTGGCGCAAAAGATAGCGCAATTAATTTAGGCGATAAAGTTAGCGTTAATGTTGATGGCCCGGTGTCTGCCGGTATTAAGTTGCAAGGCGATCGTGCCAGCATGGAGGCGAATCAGCTACAGGTTAATGTTAACGGGCAAAATGGTATTCAGGTTAATGCAAAAGACGCACAGATCAATTTAGGCAGCGGCAGCCGCATTGAAGTAAATAATAATACCCTGATGGGGAATGGTATCTATCTCGGGAACCACTCTTTTTTATCAGCGGATGCGTTAACGATTATCACGCGCGGTGCTGGCAACGGCGTATATATTTTTGATGCAGGTACCCGCATGGATCTGGGCAACCATTCGCTTATTGAGACAAAAGGCAAGCAGGCCTCCGGCATATATATTTTTGGTCGCAATAATGGGGAGTTAGCCAGCCTGAAGGCGAACCAGCTGACCGTGACCACCGAAGGCGATCTGGCCTACGGCATCAATATTCAGGCCGACTCTGAGGTAAATTTAGGGCGTGGAAGCCGGATCGAAACCCGTGGCGAAAACGCGATGGGGATTTCGAACCAGGGGCGGCTGACGGCGGATGAGCTGCAGGTGAAAACCACAGGCGATGGCTTTGCCAATGCGCTGGAGGTCAGGGAGCAGGGCGTGGCGACAATTGGCGCGGGCAGCTCGCTTTACAGCGAGAAAAGCGGCACGCTGATGGCCCGCGGCGAGGCGGCAACCATTTATTTTACCGGCAGTGAAACGCAGCGTAACCGCATTTTCTCCAGCGGCTCTTATGCTGTCTCGGCGCAGTCTGCCGGGGCAAAAGTCAACCTTTCGCGGAGCGATATCGATATTCGCAGTGATAACGGCCTGGCGGTTGGCATATGGACGATGGACGGCGGCAAGGTGCAGGGCAATAACCTGTCGATTACCGGCGACAGCGGGACGATTGGCGTATATGCCATGGGCGGCAGTGATATTGCGCTAACCGGAAAAACCGTTATGCGTATGGCCTCGCCGTTACATGTGGCGCTGGCAACACAGCATGACATTGGCTTTCGCGCCAGCCGCATTAGCCTGCGCGGGTTAGTGGATATTGTCGGCAGCCTGAATGCCGTAGGCGGTAACATCGATATAGATATGGCTGCGGGATCGCAACTAACCGGTCTGACCGCCAGCGATGGGGTTAACGGTGGCGCGTTAACTATCACGATGCGTCAAAGCCAGTGGAATATGCCAGGCAACGCAAAAGTGGATAATTTAACCCTGCACGACAGCGCGGTTAACTTTACGGCGGCAGAGCCCGGCGCGCGCCTGACGGTAGGTAATCTGGCGGGCAGCGGCACCTTTGCGCTACTGACCGATATCGTGGAGCGCCGCAGCGATCGGTTAATCGTGACCGGCAGCAGCGCAGGCAGCCATTATTTGCAGATCCGCAATCGCGGCGATATGCATACCACCGGTGAAGAAGTGCTGACAGTCGTCAAAACGCAGGATGGTCAGGCGAGCTTTACGCTGGCGCCCTCAATGGAAAAAGTGGAGCTGGGCGGCTATCTCTATGGCCTGCAACGGGCGGGATCGAACTGGCAGCTGGCAGCCACCGGTACGGCGGATCGTCCCGATCCTGAACCCACCCCGACGCCTGAGCCTGCCCCAGAGCCAGAACCCACCCCAACGCCTGAGCCTACGCCAGATCCTGAACCTGCGCCGGATCCTGGCCCGGAGAATGAGCGGGAAGAAGAACAGGACAACCTTCCGCAGCCTACGCCGGACGATAAGCCGGAAGTTGTGCCGCAGCCCACGCCAGACGATGAGCCGGAAATTGCGCCGCAGCCCATCCCGCAGCCGGATGATAAGCCAGAGATCGTGCCGCCAGCGCCAGGGCCTAAAGAGCCAGAGCTGACCAGCACGGCGGATGCGGGCGCGAACTTCCTTAATATCAACTATCTGATTAACTATGCGGAGACGCAGACGCTTATGCAGCGCTTTGGCGACCTGCGACAAAAACAGGATAGCGGCAACGGCTGGATGCGCGGCATCGGCGGACGCTTTGACGACTTCGGCAGCGGCAAACTCAGCGGTTTTCACCTGAGCTATTCCGGGATGCAATTTGGCGTGGATAAACAGATTGCACCTGAAATGCCCATTACGCTGGGCGCGTTTATGGGCGTAACCAACGGCAAGGCGCATTATGCCTCAGGCCGTGGCGACCAAACCTCGCAGCATGCCGGGCTCTATCTTACCGCGCAGGCCAATAACGGCCTGTGGCTGGATGGCCTGGTGAAATATGCGCGCATGAAAAACACCTTTAACGTCAGGGATTCTCAGGGGGCGACGGTTTCCGGCTATGGCAAAACGGATAGTTACAGCGTATCTCTGGAGAGTGGAAAACGTATTAACCTGACAGCGGCGTCGCAGGGCTTTTACCTGGAACCGCAGCTACAGGTAAGCTGGAGCCATCAGCAGCAAAACCAGCTTGTGGCGTCTAACGGGCTGCATATCGATCTGGCTGGCTATGACTCTCTGCTGGGACGCGCCAGCGCGCTGCTTGGCTATCGTGTGCAGCAAAACGGCTTACGGCTTAATCTCTATCTGAAAAGCGGTCTCGTCCGCGAATTTAAAGGCGAAACCCGCTATCGCCTCAACGGCTCGCCGGAGCAGCACAGCTTTAAGGGCAACTGGTGGAATAATGGCCTTGGCGTCAGCGCGCAGATTGCCGATGGGCACGTGGTCTATCTCGAGGGCGACAGCTCGACCGGCAGCCAGTTTAATCAGCGGCAATTCAATGCTGGCTATCGCCTTAGCTTCTGAAATGCGCGCACCTTTACCTGCTTTTACCTAAGCAGTGCGCCTGGCTGACCTGATTGCGCTTATATTTTTGCCGTACGGGTTGTTTTTTACCGCTTCAGGCGGCCACATTTCACAGGAGCAGAATAATGAACAAGCTAACGTCTACGGCTGCGGCCCTGACGCTGATGCTGGCAGCGGGTCACGCCGCCGCCGCGTCTTACGGCGAGCAGCTGGAAGGCTTCCCGATGCCTTATCCGCTGCAGCATTTCACCTTTTCTTCTCAGCAGCAGTCGCTCAGCATGGGCTATATGGACGTTAAACCGGTCAGCAATGCCAACGGTCATGTGGTGGTGCTGATGCACGGTAAAAACTTCTGCGGCGCGACCTGGGAAAGCACGATACGGGCGCTAAGCCAGCAGGGGTATCGGGTTATCGCCCCTGACCAGATAGGTTTCTGTACCTCAACCAAACCGAATAACTACCAGTACAGCTTCCAGCAGTTGGCTGACAATACCCATCAACTGTTGCAGCAGCTCGGCGTGAAGAAAGCAATCGTTATCGGTCACTCCACCGGCGGCATGCTGGCGGCGCGCTACGCGCTGATGTATCCGCAGCAAACGGAAAAGCTGGTGATGGTGAACCCCATCGGTCTGGAAGACTGGAAAGCGAAAGGCGCGCCGTGGCGATCGGTGGATGAGTGGTATCAACGCGAGCTAAAACTGTCGGCGGAAGGCATCAAAAAGTATGAGCAGCAAACCTACTATTCTGGCCAGTGGAAGCCGGAGTATGACAAATGGGTTGATATGCTGGCCGGACTGAATAGCGGGCCGGGGCATAAAAAAGTCGCCTGGAATTCTGCGCTGATCTACGACATGATCTATACCCAGCCGGTTTACTATGAGTTGCCGGATCTGCGCGTCCCGACCACGCTGTTTATCGGCACTAATGACACCACCGCCATTGGCAGCGATATTGCCTCGCCGGAGGTTAAAGCGCAGCTGGGCCATTACAGCGTGCTGGGCAAGGAGACGGCAAAACGTATTCCTGATGCTCGCCTGGTGGAGTTCGATGGCATGGGACACGCGCCACAAATGGAAGCGCCGGATAAGTTTCATCAGGCGCTGATCGAGGATTTAGCGACCTTAAAATGATAAATGCGGGAAAATTTTTCGATGGCCACAACGATCTGTTGCTGCGCCTGTGGGTAAACCATGCCGATCATCCGGCGCAGGCTTTTTTTAACGGTCGGGAGCAGGGCCATCTCGATTTTCCCCGTATGCGTCAGGGCGGATTTGTCGGCGGCCTGTTTGCGGTTTTTGTGCCGCCGGTGGCCTGGCTGGCTGGCGAGCGCGGCCAGGCGGTGAGCCTTGTACAGGCGCAACATGACGCGCTGGCGATTGCCGAGGCGCAAATCGCCATCTTGCACCAGCTGGCGGATGCCTCAGCAGGCCAGGCGCGCCTCTGCCTGACGGCGAACGATATTGAGCAGTGCCTGCAACAGGATGTGCTGGCGCTGGTGATGCATATCGAAGGCGCGGAGATGCTCGATGAGGAGCTGACGCTGCTGGATCGCTTTTACCAGCTTGGCCTGCGCAGCATTGGGCCGTTCTGGAATCTGCCCAATCGCTTCGGCGTAGGCGTGAATGGCGGCTTTCCCGGTTCGCCCGATACCGGCGAAGGCATGACGGCAGCGGGCAAGCGCCTGATCCGCGCCTGTAATCAGCGACGACTGTTGATTGACCTGTCGCATATGAATGAGAAAACGTTCTGGCAAACCGCTGAGTTGAGCGATGCGCCGTTGGTTGCCACCCATTCCAACGCACACGCGCTTTGCGCCCAGCCGCGCAACCTGACTAACGCGCAGCTGGCAGCGATTGCCGCCAGCGACGGTTTTGTCGGCGTTAATTTCGGCAACGCTTTTTTACGCGCCGACGGGCAGCGCAACGCCGACACCTCTCTTAACGAAATTGTTAAACATTTGTGTTTCCTGCTTGATAAATTAGGGGAAGACCGCGTGGGGTTCGGCTCAGATTTTGACGGCATCAGCGTGCCGGAAAGCCTGGGCGACGTCACCGGCATGCCTGCGTTGTTTAACGCCTTAACTGCCGCGGGTATTGATGCGGATCTACAGGCGAAACTCGCCTGGCGCAACTGGCTGCGGGTACTAAAGCGCACGTGGGGCCAATAGAAAAGTTGCGATCCAAGTCACATTAGAGCAACATCTGCGCTGCCAAATTTTCATATTTGACAAGTTACGGATTGCCTGCCGCAATTAACGGTGACAATCCGTCGTTTTAACACCAAGAGGAGATACCCTATGTCTGCATGGATCAAACCTGCATTTGAAGATTTACGTCTGGGTCTGGAAGTTACGCTGTACATTTCCAACCGCTAATCCCTGCGCCCGCGCCCGTCGCGGGCCTGTTTCTTTCCTTTCCCGGTTATCACATGCAGATCAAAGTTCTTGGCTCCGCAGCTGGCGGAGGGTTCCCGCAATGGAACTGTAACTGTCAAAACTGCCAGGGCGTGCGTAACGGCACGATGAAAACCTCACGGCGTACGCAATCCTCTATCGCCATCAGCGACAACGGCAAAGATTGGGTACTGTGCAACGTTTCGCCCGATATTTGTCATCAATTGCTGGCTTCGCCCGAATTGAATAATCCCGACGTGCTGCGCGGCACCGGTATTGGTGCCATTATCCTTACCGATAGCCAAATCGATCATAGCGCGGGCTTACTCAATTTGCGTGAAGGCTGTCCGCACCATGTCTGGTGTACGGACGAGGTCCATCAGGATCTCACCACCGGCTTTCCGGTGTTTACCATGCTTTCCCACTGGAACGGCGGCCTGATTCATCACGCCATCGTGCCGGAGCAAACCTTTAACGTCAGCGTGTGCCAAAGCCTGCGCTTTACCGCCATACCGCTGCTCAGCAACGCGCCGCCTTACTCGCCTTATCGCGACCGTCCGCTGCCGGGCCACAACGTGGCGCTGTTTATTGAAGATGAAAACAGCGGTAAAAGCCTGCTCTATGCGCCGGGACTGGGCGAGCCGGACAGCGCGCTGATGCCGTGGTTGCGCAAGGCGGATTGCCTGCTGATCGACGGCACGCTGTGGCGCGATAATGAGCTGGCGGCAACCGGCGTCGGCAAAAACACCGGTAAAGATATGGGCCACCTGGCGCTCTCTGAAGAGCAGGGACTGGCCGCACTGCTGGCGTCGCTCCCGGCGGAACGCAAAATTCTGATTCATATTAACAACACCAACCCCATCCTGAACGAAGAGTCCGCCGAGCGCCAAAGCCTGACGCAGAAGGGCATCGAAGTAAGCTGGGATGGCATGTTAATCGAGGTATAACCATGACGCAGGCACAGCCGCTTTCAGCGCAAGATTTTGAACAGGCGCTGCGCGCCAAAGGCGCTTACTACCATATTCATCATCCCTATCACATTGCGATGCACAACGGCAAAGCGACGCGTGAGCAGATTCAGGGCTGGGTAGCGAACCGCTACTATTATCAGACCAATATTCCGCTAAAAGATGCCGCCATTATGGCGAACTGCCCGCACCCGGAAGTACGCCGTAAATGGGTGCAGCGCATTCTCGATCACGACGGCTACGGTGACAGCGAAGGCGGCATTGAGGCCTGGCTGCGGCTGGGCGAAGCGGTAGGGCTGGATCGCGAAGTGGTGCAGTCGGAAGCGCTGGTGCTGCCAGGCGTGCGCTTCGCGGTGGATGCCTATGTTAATTTCGCCCGCCGCGCCAACTGGCAGGAAGCGGCCTGTAGCTCGCTGACCGAGCTGTTTGCTCCGCAGATCCATCAGGCGCGGCTCGATAGCTGGCCGCAGCACTATCCGTGGATCGAAGCGGAAGGCTATGACTATTTCCGCAGCCGTTTGAGCCAGGCGAACCGCGATGTCGAACATGGTTTGCAGCTGGCGCTGGAATATTGCGACACGGTAGAGAAACAGCAGCGCATGCTGGAAATCCTGCAGTTTAAACTGGATATCCTGTGGAGCATGCTGGATGCCATGACCATGGCTTACGAAATGAAACGCCCGCCTTACCATACGGTAACGGCGGATCTCGCCTGGCATAAAACGAGACTGGTGTAATGGAAATTAACGCTTCACAGACGCCGCAATTCCGCCGTGGCTTTCGCCTGCAGTGGGAAGAGGCGCAAAACTGTCATGTCATTCTCTATCCCGAAGGCATGGCGCGCCTCAACGCCAGCGCGGCGGAAATTTTACTGCTGGTGGACGGCAAGCGCACGCTGGGCGATATCGTCGCTGAGCTAAATGCGCGCTTCCCCGGCGTGCCCGATCTGGGCAATGACGTTACTGATTTTTTTGGCCAGGCCTATGAACACAAGTGGATCATCTTCCGTGACTGAACGGAAACCCGCGGTTAATCCGCCGCTGTGGCTGCTGGCGGAATTAACCTACCGTTGTCCGCTGCAATGCCCCTACTGCTCTAACCCGCTGGATTTTGCGCAGCAGGAAAAAGAGCTCACCACCGAGCAGTGGATTGAGGTATTTCGTCAGGCGCGAGCGATGGGCAGCGTGCAGATCGGTTTCTCCGGCGGCGAGCCGCTGGTGCGCAAAGATCTGCCGGAACTGATCGCAGCGGCGCGCAATCTCGGGTTTTATACCAACCTGATTACCTCCGGGATCGGGTTGACCGAGAAAAAGCTGGATAGCTTTGCCGAAGCCGGTCTGGATCATATTCAAATCAGCTTCCAGGCCAGCGATGAAACGCTGAATGCCGCGCTGGCGGGATCGGAAAAAGCGTTCCGGCAGAAGCTGGAGATGGCGCGGGCGGTGAAAGCGCACGGCTATCCGATGGTGCTGAACTTTGTGCTGCATCGCCACAATATCGACCAGATCGATCGCATCATTGAGCTATGTATCGAGCTGGAAGCGGATGACGTCGAGCTGGCGACCTGTCAGTTTTACGGCTGGGCGCAGCTGAACCGTGAAGGACTGCTGCCGACGCGCGAGCAGATTGAACGGGCCGAAGCGGTGGTGAAGCAATATCGTCAGCGTATGGCGGAAAGCGGTAGCCTGACCAACCTGCTGTTTGTCACGCCCGATTATTACGAAGAGCGTCCAAAAGGCTGCATGGGCGGCTGGGGCGCGATTTTCCTGAGCGTGA
The DNA here is from genome assembly GCF_031457955.1 of Mixta sp. BE291. Taxonomy (NCBI): domain Bacteria; kingdom Pseudomonadati; phylum Pseudomonadota; class Gammaproteobacteria; order Enterobacterales; family Erwiniaceae; genus Mixta; species Mixta sp. BE291. Next base: position 346,317 of record NZ_JAVDXN010000004.1, read on the forward strand.
CGCCGGAAGGCACCGCCTTGCCATGCCATAGCGCGCGTCAGCTGCCGGTGCAGTTCCCGTCGGTGCTGGAGCATGATTTGCAGCATATCTGGTATGAATCCTTTGGTTTTAACCGTTATCGCGGCTTTGACTGGATGCCGGAGCCTTGCCGCTCCTGCGACGAAAAAGAGAAGGATTTCGGCGGCTGTCGCTGTCAGGCCTTTATGCTGACCGGCAATGCTGACAATGCCGATCCGGTCTGCGCAAAATCGCCGCATCACGGCAAAATCCTGGCGGCGCGCGAGGAAGCCAACTGCACCCAAATGCAAATCAGCCAGTTGCAGTTCCGTAATCGGGTCAATTCGCAGCTGATCTTTAAGGCGAACGCGTAATGTCGCAGGCTGCTTCGTTGCGGCTGGATAATGGCCTGACGGTGCGGCTGCGGCACGATGCGCAGGCGATGGAGGCTGCCGCGCTGTTGCAGGTCGCCTGCGGCAGCGACAGCGAACCGGCACAATGGCCTGGTCTGGCACATCTGCTGGAGCATCTGCTGTTTACCGGCAGCGCGCGCTACCGCGACCAGCAGCGGCTGATGAGCTGGGTGCCTGCGCAGGGCGGTCGGTTGAATGCCACCACCCGCGCCGATCGCACCGCCTATTTCTTCAGCCTGCCCGCCAGCGCGCTGGAAGCGGGGCTGAGGCGGCTGGTGGATATGCTGGGGCAGCCGCTGCTGGCATCGGACGCCATCGCGCAGGAAATCACGGTGATTGACGCTGAATATCAACTATTGTGCCAGGACAGCCAAACGTTGATCGGCGTGGCGCAGCGGCACTTTTTTCACGGCCCGCCTGCAATGCAACGCTTTCATGTTGGCAACCGCGCCAGCTTTGGCGACGATATCGATCGGCTACAGCAGGCTCTGCAAGATTTTCATCGGCAGCGCTATCACGCCGGAGCGATGACGCTGTGGCTTTCCGGACCGCAGCCGCTGTCAGAGCTGGAAGCGATTGCCCGGCGCTGCGCAGCCAGTCTGCCTGTTGCTGCTGACGTTGCGGCGTCGCCCTCGGCCTGCTTGCAGGCGCGGGCAGATGCGGCAGTGCGCGTCACGGGGCCAACACAGTTTACGCTGACCTTTGCCCTTAACCACTGGCAGGAAAGCGATGCGGGCGCATGCGCGCTACTGGAAGCGCTGCTGCTGGATGAAGCGGAAGGCGGCCTGATGGCGCAGCTGCGTGCCGCTGACGCCTGCGATGGCGTGAGCTTACAGAGGGTCTGGCAGGGCGGCGGCGCGGCGCTGATTGCCGTCTGTTTTCTGGTGGCGCACCCACGGCCGGATCTGGCTGGGCTGCTGGAGGCAGCGCTGCGGCAATGGCTGGCGGCGCTGGCGGACTTTAATGCCACGCAGTTAAATCACTATTTGCAGCTGGCGCAACGCCGGTTTGCCGCTAAAAGCGCGCTTGATCGCTTACGTGAAGAGGCATTTGGCTTTGCGCCGCCTGCATCAGTGACGCCAGCGGCATGGCAGCGCTGGTTAAAACCGTTACAGCAGGCCGATCTTAGCCGCCTGTGGCTGGATGACGCCGTGCAGGGCGAAAGCAGCGCCTCGGCAGGGTTCACCTTTATCAGCGCGCCTTTCCGCTCTGTGCCCGCCGCGACCGCTTTACCGCTGCGCTTCTGGCCTTTTCCGCCGCTGGATATCCCACAGCGCCTGCCTGACGAGGCTGTTCCTTTGCGCCATCTGCCCTCGTCTGCGCCAGCGGTTTTTACCCTGCGTCCGGCGTTAAATGCGCCTGTCAGTGATGCTCTGGGCTATGCCTTGCAGGCGGCGCTGTGCGCGCTGGCGGCTCGTTTAGCGCATCAGGGCGGCAGGCTGAGCGTGGAGCGGCAACAAGGGATCTGGCAGCTGCAGCTAAGCGGCGAGCCGGACTTAATCTCGGCAGCGCTGGCGGCTATGGTGACGCGTTTGCAGGCGCTGACGTCAGCAGACGCAGGCGTACGTGCCTGGCAACGGCAGCAGCAGAAACAGCAGGGCGATATTGCGGTGCGGCGTCTGCTTAACCAGCTACCGCACTGGCTGCTGGCGCGGCAGCCCGCCTCTGATACGCTAAACGACACGACGTGGCAGGCGGCGCTGGTAGGCGGTAGCCCGGCGCTGGCCCGGACGCTGGCGCGCTTGCTAACGCCCTTACCGGGACGCGTGCAGGAAGCTAACGATTGGCTACAGTACGATTCGCTGCCAGAGCAACAGCATACGCTGCGCCTGACGCAGGGCGATAGCGCGCTGCTGCTATTTTATCCGCTGCCGCAGCCCGATCTGGAGGCGCAGCTGGCGTGGCGCATGTTGGCGTTGATTTATCAGCCCGCTTTTTTCCAGCGCTTGCGCGTAGAGCAGCAGGTTGGCTATGTGGTGAGCTGTAGCTTTCATCGGGCTGCCGATCGCGTCGGCGTGCTGTTTGCGCTGCAGTCGCCGCGCATCAGGGCTGAGGCGCTATTCACGTATATTCAGCGCTTTTTGCAGCAAATCGAGCAAGATATTGCCATTATTTCCGCTGATGAGCTGGCAGAAAAGCGTGAGCGATTATGGCAGGGGCTACAGCCAGACGGCGACGCGCTGGAACAGGCGCGGCACACGCTGGCGTTTCCCGAACTTACTTCGCCAGCGGCGCGTAAACAGCTGGCCAAGCTGGATGCATCCCGGCTGGTGGCATGGCATCGCATGCTTTGCAGCGTCCACGGCTGGCGCTGCGCTGCAGAGACTGAATAAACCGACCTAAGATTGCAGGCGACGCGCTTTTTTATGCTGATACATAATGCCGTCGCTGTGATTCAGCAGCGAGGCCAGCGGCTGCGGCTGGGTGGGATCGAACTCCACCATTCCCACGGAAAATTTGAGGCGGTAGCGACGATCAAGTGGTTGCATATAATTTTCCAGCTCGTCGCGAAACGCGTCCAGCCGCGCATTTGCCTGCTGCTGATTCATATCGATAAACAGCACGACAAACTCATCGCCGCCGAGGCGGGCAAATAGCGCCGACTGGCGAAAGCCGGTTTTCAGCGCGTCGGCAAAATCCATTAGTGCCCGATCGCCTTCCCGATGTCCGTATGTATCGTTGATCTGCTTGAACTGATCGAGATCGAAAAATGCCAGACAGGCGAAACAGTGGCGCAGCACACACTCTTTCAGCAGCATCTGCCCCAGCGTCATAAAGCCGCGTCGGTTAGAAATCTGCGTTAGCTCATCGGAGGTGGCCGCCTGGAAATTAACCAGCTCTGCTTCCGCCATTGAAGCCAGATCGCGCAGGGCAATGGCGTCTTCCGCATCAAACGTGCGCGGTTGGCTGTCCAGAATGCACAGCGTTCCCACTTTGGCACCGTTAGGCGCGCGTAGCGGGCAGCCTGCGTAAAAGCGAATATGGGGTTCGTCGATTACCAACGGATTATCGTAAAAACGTGGGTCATCGCACGCATTCTCTACCACCATGACGTCATCCTGCAGAATGGCATGACCGCAAAAAGAGATATCGCGCGTGGTTTCGGTGGCGTTGATGCCGTCTCCTGATTTAAACCACTGATGCTCTGCATCCAACAGGCTGACAACCGAAACTGAGACGTTGAACAGCCGTTTTGCCAGGCGCGTCAGACGATCAAAACGCTCCTCAGCGGGCGTGTTTAATATTTTCAGCGCATGAAGCTCGTTCAGGCGCTGAGTCTCATTGGCAGGGATTTTTGGTGTTTTCATAAAAGCCTTCAAACTTTATAGTTTTTGATTTATGTACTCTCTGTGACAGTATCGGTTAGAAAAGGCACAACTTCAGAATAAAACCATACTAGCTTTACACCGCCGTAAATAAATCCGTACGTCCCGCTGCGCTTGCCGCAGCTGCCGCAGCGGAACCGTTACCTTAGTCACTGTGTGAAAGGAGGTAAAACCTGAAGGGGAAAAAAGCGGATAATCAGGGATCCAGGCAGCCGTGCGGCTGCCTGTCAGGAATTACAGCAGGTTACGCTCTGCCAGATCGAGCGCGAAATAGCTGAAGATGACATCGGCACCCGCGCGTTTAATGGCGCCCAGGCTTTCCAGAATCACTGCATCTTCATTGATCGCGCCAGCCTGCGCGGCAAACTTGATCATCGCATATTCGCCGCTTACCTGATAAGCCGCCAGCGGCAGTTCGGTACGTTCACGGATGTCGCGCAGAATATCCAGATAAGCGCCCGCCGGTTTGACCATCAGCGAATCCGCCCCTTCCGCCGCGTCAATTAACGATTCACGGATCGCTTCACGGCGGTTCATTGGGTTCATCTGATAGGTTTTACGATCGCCTTTCAGCGCAGTGCCCGCCGCTTCGCGGAACGGACCGTAGAACGATGAGGCGAATTTAGTGGAGTAGGACATAATCGCGGTATCGGTAAAGCCCGCTTCATCCAGCGCCCGACGAATCGCCGCAACCTGACCATCCATCGCCGCAGAAGGGGCGATAAAGTCAGCCCCCGCCTGTGCGGCGACCACCGCCTGCCTGCCGAGGTTAATCAGCGTTGCGTCATTATCCACGCCGTGATCGCACAGCACGCCGCAGTGGCCGTGCGAGGTATATTCACAAAAACAGGTATCGGACATCACGATCATTTCCGGCACCGCATCTTTGCAAATGCGCGACATACGCGCCACCAGGCCGTTTTCCTGCCAGGCATCGCTGCCGGTGGCGTCGGTGTGATGTGAGATACCGAAGGTCATCACCGAGCGGATACCCGCTTTTGCGATGCGTTCGATCTCATACGCCAGACGTTTTTCCGGGATACGCATCACGCCCGGCATCGCTTCAATCGCTTTGTAATCATCCACGCCTTCTTCAACAAAAATCGGCAGCGCCAGATCGTTGCGGCTTAGCGTGGTTTCCTGGAACATATCACGCAGCGCAGCGCTTTTGCGTAATCTTCTGGGACGATTAATCAGAGAAAAATCAGACATAATTTTTTGCTATACAGGTGAAAAAGTCATCGTAGTTTACGCCCTTTTCGCAGAGCGAGTGAAACTTCCCGTGCGGCCTTGCCAGCAAAGGTTAACCCCAACCGCCGCTTTTTTATCGGCTACGCGCCTGCATACGTGCCAGCTCTTGCGCATCGTGGCTGCAAAACAGCGTGATATTTTCCTGCTGACTCAGGGATAGCCGCCGCAGCCGCTGCTGGTTCTCGCGCCGCGCCGCATTATCAGTGGCCATCATCCACTGATAAAAGCGCAGCCCTGGCGTACAGTGACGCTGCGGCTGATACATCTCTCCGCGATAAAACCAGGCATCCCCGCCGTGCAGCAGCCAGCCGTCCGGTTGCTGGATAGCCACCCCCGCATGGCCTGGCGTATGCCCCGGCAGCGGAATCAACAGGATTTCAGGCGGCAGCCCGTTTAATGCTTTCACGGCGGAAAATCCTTGCCAGCTTTCGCCCTGCGGCTGATAGGTTTGCCATTGAATATCCGCAGGCCACTGCGCCGGACGATAGCGGCGGCGCTGTAACCAGTTATCGCGCTGATGGCTGGTTTCCAGCTCCTGTTGCAACAGATGAACACGCGCATTGGGAAAATCGGTTAGCCCACCGGCGTGATCGAAATCGAGATGGGTCAGCACAATATGGCGCACGTCCTGTGCCTGAAAACCCAGCCGTTTTACCTGCGCCAATGCGCTAAGCTCCGGTTTGCGCTGGATATTATTCAGCTGGCGAAAGAAGAGGGCGATACGGGAATCGCGGCGGAGATCCTGTTCGCCAAAGCCGGTATCCACCAGCACCAGCCCGTCGCGATCGGTTTCAATTAATAAGCAGTGACAAACCAGATGTGCATGCAGCCCTTTGCTGAAACCGTCATACAACGCACCGCCAAAAGGACACATCGAACCACAGCTCAGGTGGTGTATCCGCATAGCCTTTCTCCTTAAACGTAAAGTATAAGTGTGGGCGCTAATCGGTCAGCAAGCCAAACGGCAGCATGGTAAGGCGGGGATCGGGTTGGATAAAAACGCCAAAGCGACGGCGTTGCCGCCAAAAAAAAGCCCCTCAGCGAGGGGCTTTATTATTACTCGTTAATACGTGGATGCTGCTCAATCAGATTTTTACGTCGCTCCTCCAGCCTCGCAATCTCTTCGGTAATATCCTCGATTTTATGCTCGATATTATCGTGATGCTCCTGCAGGATTTCACGTGCTTCGTTAAGATCGGAAGCCGCTGGCGTCGCGCCTTTCAGCGGTTTGTTGGCGGTCTCTTTCATGGTAAGACCGGTAATAAGACCGACCACCGCGATCACCATCAGGTAGTAAGCGGGCATGTAAAGATCGTTTGACGTTTCCACCAGCCAGGCCGCCAGCGTAGGCGTCAAACCGGCAACCAGCACTGAAATGTTAAAGGCGCTTGCCAGCGCGCTGTAGCGAATGTGCGTTGGGAACATCGCTGGCAGCGTTGAGGCCATGACGCCGGTAAAGCAGTTCAACATGATGGCCAGCATCAGCAGACCGGCAAAAATCAGCCCCAACACGTTACTGTTGATCAACATAAAGGCGGGAATCGACAAGAACAGCAGGGCGATACTGCCAATAATCACAAACGGGCGACGACCAAAGCGGTCGCTCAGCAGACCAATCACCGGCTGAATAAACAGCATACCCATCATGATGGCGATGATAATCAATACGCCGTGATCTTCTGAGTAGTGCAGATTATGCGAGAGGTAGCTCGGCATATAGGTCAGCAGCATGTAATAGGTGACGTTGGTAGAGATTACCAAGCCAACGCAGGTCAGCAGGCTTTTCCAGTGTTTGGTGGCGATTTCGCGGAAAGAGACTTTCGGCCCTTCACGCAAACCTTCGCGATCGCCCTGTTCCAGTTTTTCCACATGCTGTTGAAACGCAGGGGTTTCTTCCAGCGCATGGCGCAGGTAAAGCCCAATGATACCCAGCGGCAGCGCCACAAAGAAAGGCAGACGCCAGCCCCAGGAGAGGAAGTTGGCTTCGCCGATAATGGCTGAGATCAGCACGACCAGGCCTGCACCCATCACAAAGCCAGCGATAGAGCCGAAATCAAGCCAGCTGCCCATAAAGCCGCGTTTGCGGTCAGGCGAGTATTCGGCCACAAAGATAGAAGCGCCGGTATATTCGCCGCCTACCGAGAAGCCCTGCGCCATTTTCGCCAGCAGCAGCAATATTGGTGCCCAAATGCCAATCGATTCGTAAGAGGGGATCAGGCCGATACAGAATGTACTGAGCGACATGATAATAATGGTGATCGACAGGATTTTCTGGCGTCCGTACTTGTCGCCAAGCATGCCGAAAAACAGCCCGCCTAACGGACGGATCAAAAAGGGAACGGAAAAGGTGGCCAGCGCGGCGATCATCTGTACGCCCGGATCGGCGCCAGGGAAAAAGACTTTACCTAAGGCATAGGCAACAAAACCGTATACCCCAAAATCGAACCACTCCATCGCATTGCCAAGCGATGCGGCGGTAATGGCCTTGCGTAAACGTGCGTCATCGATGATGGTAACGTCACCAAGCGCAATAGGTTTGACACGCTTCCTACGTAGCTTCATATCATTCGCCCTGTGTTTGCTGATTAATTTAATTTCCTCAACGGCGCGAACCGAAGCGAAAACCGGCCCAGATCGCGACGTTGAGAAAATTTTTTTCACTGGCATCGTGCCAGCTCATTTTTCCATCATTAGTAATAGTTACTTAACGCAATGATTACGTAATGATTTCACAGTATATCGTCAGAACGCGGAAAATGTTACATCTGCACCATACGTAACGGTTAAAGGCGTATAAAAAGTAACCATTAACCGAGCTGGCAGCAGACTCTGCTATAACATAAGCCTGTCTAAAGCCTGGCAGGAAAGGCCGTTTTTTTCCGCTGTCAGAAAGATTAAAAAAGAAGAGGCAGGACAAAGCGCCTGAAAGTGGCGCTCTGGGAAAAGGATCTTTTAGAGGGAAAGGCGAGAACGTTTAATCAGCGAAAAAGCACTGCTTCAGCGCCAGCTCAACGCCGCGCAGTTCAGCCAGCCCTTTCAGGCGACCAATGGCGGAGTAGCCAGGGTTAGTCTGTTTATGCAAATCGTCCAGCATCTGATGACCATGATCGGGACGCATGGGAATAGCGCGTTGGTTGCCCGCGCGGCGGCGGCGCTGCTCTTCTGCCAGGATTGCCTTGATCACCTCAACCATATTTACATCGCCGGTAAGGTGCGCAGCCTCATGAAAACTGTTGAGGTTCTCTTCGCGCTGCGTGGCGCGCAGGTGGATAAAATGGATGCGGTCGGCATAGGTCTGCGCCATCTGCACCAAGTCGTTATCGGCGCGCACGCCATAAGAGCCGGTACAAAAGGTGAAACCGTTATGCAGGCTGCTGACCGTCTCGGTTAACCACTGCATATCTTCTTGCGTGGAGATAATACGCGGCAGACCAAGAATAGGGCGCGGCGGATCGTCCGGGTGTACCGCCAGCATGATCCCTGCCTCTTCCGCTACCGGCACGATAGCACGCAGGAACGTCGCCATATTTTCACGCAGACGCGCCTTATCAATGCCGTCATACTGCGACAGCTGCGCCTGAAACTGCTCCAGCGTATAGCCTTCTTCCGCGCCGGGCAGCCCGGCGATAATATTGCGCGTCAGCGTGGCGATCGCGTCCGGCGTCATGGCGGCGTAGTAATCCGCCGCCTGGCGCTGCTCCTCTTCGCTGTAGGTTTCCACCGCGCCGGGACGTTGCAGAATATGCAATTCAAATGCGGCGAAAGCGACGGCGTCAAAGCGCAACGCGCGCGCGCCGTTAGGCAGCAGCCAGCCGAGATCGGTGCGCGTCCAGTCAAGCACCGGCATAAAGTTATAACAGACGGTATCGATGCCGCAGGCGGCCAGGTTGCGCAGCGACTGCTGATAGTTAGCGATATACCGCTGCCAGTCGCCGTGTTGGGTTTTAATCGCTTCATGTACCGGAACGCTTTCTACCACCGACCAGTAAAGCCCTTTCTCCGCCAGCAGCGCCTGTCGCGCTTTGATCTCCTCTATGGTCCAGATATCACCGTTCGCAATATGATGCAGAGCGGTAACGATGCCGGTCGCGCCTGCCTGTCTGGCATCATCCAGCGTCACGGGGTCGTTCGGGCCATACCAGCGCCAGGTGTGTTCCATAAACTCTCCTGTATTCATTTATCGTGGAACGGCTGGCCGAAGCCTTCGGCCAGCCAGTTAATAAAAGGGGCCATTGGTCCGGCCGCTGGGCCAGAATAGGGCACTTTTTTGACCGAAAGAGTGAAGCTTGTCGCATTATCAGGCGTTATGCCCGCTAAAATAGTCGACGTGTTGCGCAATCCAGACGGGCTGCAACCATCGCGCCGCATGAAGCTGTTTATAAAGCAGCGTTAACCGCTTGGAGAGAATGTTATGACCTTACCCGCCATCAAAACCGAGCGGCTTTATCGACAAATTTCCAGCCTGATCAGCGCAGCGATAACGCGCGGCGAGTTTGCGCCTGGCGCTTTGCTGCCGCCGGAGCGCGAGCTTGCCAGGCAGCTTAATGTCAGCCGTTCTTCGGTGCGTGAGGCGCTGATTGCGCTGGAGGTGACCGGCTGGGTTGAGATCCGCAGCGGTAATGGTGTGCTGGTGGTCGATCCGTTACCCGGTCAGCCAGCAGAACCCACAGATACCTTTAGCCTGCGCGATCTGATTAAAGCGCGTCAGGCGTTTGAGGCGATGAACGCTGAACTGGCGGCGCGTTACGGTAGCGCCGAACAGCGGCGGGAACTGTTGGCAATTGCGCATCAGCTGGCGCAGCAGACGGTGAATGACGACGCGTTTTTAGATCACGATAAACGCTTTCACCTGCTGATCGGCGAGATGACCGGCAATGAAGTTCTGCGCGAGATGACGGAGCAGCTGTGGAATATGCGTAAAAGCCAGCGCTTTGTCCGGCTGGAGAGCCATTTTGCCGATCGCGATTTTCCGCAGGCGTTAAATCACGACCATCAGATGATCGCTAACGCTATTGTGCAGCAGAACCCACAGCTGGCCCGCGATAGCATGGCGCTGCATTTGCAGCGCGTTTACGATCATCTGTTTGATACATCCGCTTGATAAGTCGCGATTAACGCTTCACCGGCGGGCGGCCATTGCCCAGCAGAATAGCCAGCTTGCTGCCGCCCGGCGTGGTTTCCATCAGGATTTTACAGACGCTGGTCAGCGGCACCGACAGCAGCATCCCCACCGGGCCGAGCAGCCAGCCCCAGAAAATCAACGACAAAAACACCACCAGCGTTGATAAGCCGAGGCCGCGTCCCATCACGCGCGGTTCCAGCATGTTGCCAAACACCATATGAATCGCGCTAAACAGTGCGGCGACCAGCAGAGCATCATAAAAATCATTCAGCACCAGTGCCTGAATAAACGGCGGGATCCCGGCGATAATCGGGCCGATATTGGGAATAAAGTTCAGCACAAAAGCGACTACGCCCCAGAACAGCGCAAACTTCACGTCCAGCAGCAGCAGCGTTAGCCAGACGGCAATGCCGGTAATCAGGCTGATCAGCGTTTTTAACGCCAGATAATGGGTCACCCCTTTCAGCGCTTTATGCAGGCCAGCGATGCGGATTTGGGGATTAGCCAGCGCATTACGCAGTTTGTAGGGCAAGTGGCGCACTTCAAACAGCATAAAAATCACGGTCATGATCAGCAGAACAAAGTTGCTCATCGCTCCAGAAAACTGCCGCAGCACGGTGGTAGCGACATTCATAATCGCATTGGGATCAAGTTGTTCCGCCAGCGCTTCGGAAGAGACAGGAATATGCAGCCGCCCGGCGTAGTGCTGAAGTACTGTCAGCTTTTGCTCAAGCATGGTACGTATTTGCGGATAAACCAGGGAAAACTCGTTGACCGAACTGGCCAGCATAGCGACCAGCATCAAAATAATCATCAGTACTACGACCATCACCAGCGTAATCGCCCAGCTGCGGCGCAGGCCCCGACGCATCAGCATGGTGACCAGCGGATTAAGGATAATCGCCAAAAAAATCGCCAACAGAAAAGGAACGATAATGTCTGATGCCGCCCGTATCCCTGCCAGAATAACTACCAGCGTTGCCATTTTAAGCAACATGTTTTGTCCCATCTTTTCCTGCTGAGGCGTGAGCATAGTTTTCCCTGTAAATAATTTCAGCACAGAAAGTGTAGCCGCTAACAATTTCTAACGAACTGATCATTGCCACTAATCTGCGTATAGTAAGAACTTAGCCGGTTAATTATCCCCCGTAACGAGTCAAATATTATGTCTGGACAGCCCGAGACGGAAGCTTCTTTAGGGGCTTTTCGCCTGAATCAGCGAATTCTTTCCATCGTTATCTTTAACTTTGCCAGTTATCTTGCCATCGGGCTGCCGCTGGCGGTCTTGCCCGGCTACGTTCATGACGTAATGGGATACAGCGCCTTTTGGGCAGGATTAGTCATCAGCCTGCAATATCTCTCTACGCTACTCAGCCGCCCGCACGCCGGTCGTTACGCTGATTTATGGGGGCCCAAAAAAGTTGTGATTTTTGGCCTGTTCGGCTGCCTGCTTAGCGGGATCTGTTATGCGCTGGCTGCGCTTAGCGCCGCCTGGCCGCTGATCAGTCTGGCTTTGCTCTGTATCGGGCGGCTGGCGCTGGGGATTGGACAGAGCTTTGCCGGTACCGGCTCCACGCTCTGGGGCGTTGGCGTCGTGGGTTCGCTGCATATTGGCCGGGTTATCTCGTGGAACGGCATCTGTACCTACGGTGCGATGGCGCTGGGGGCGCCGCTTGGCGCCTTGATTTATCATTTCGGCGGTATTTTGCTGTTGGCGGTGGTTATCATGGCGATCGCGATTATCGCTATTTTGCTGGCGCTGCCGCGTCCGTCGGTAAAAGGCAATAAAGGCAAGCCGCTGCCGTTTCGCGCAGTGTTGGGGAAGATTTGGCCGTTCGGTCTGCTGTTGGCAATGGCCTCAGCGGGATTTGGCGTGATCGCCACCTTTATTACGCTGTTTTATCAGGCGAAAGGCTGGCCGGGCGCGGCTTTCTCATTAACGTTGTTCAGCCTGGCGTTTGTTGGTACTCGTTTACTGTTTCCCAATAGCATCAACCGGCACGGCGGATTGCGGGTCGCGCTGGCCTGCTTTGCTGTGGAGGCGCTGGGCCTGTTTATCGTCTGGCTCTCTTTTTCCCCGTGGCTTGCCAACCTTGGCGCGTTGCTGACCGGAGCAGGTTTTTCACTGGTTTTCCCGGCGCTTGGTGTGGTGGCGGTGAAAGCGGTGCCGCAGCAGAACCAGGGCAGCGCATTGGCGACCTTCACGGCGTTTATGGATCTGTCGCTGGGCATTACCGGGCCGGTCGCCGGTTTTATTATGAGCTATGCAGGCGTGCCGGTTATCTATCTACTAAGCGCTTTGCTGGTCTGCCTGGCTTTATTGCTGACGTGGCGCATGCGCCACCAGCCTGAGGCGACGCCATAAAAAAGGCCTCCAGTGGAGGCCAGAAACAGCAAAGACACAAATAACAGATAACATCTGCAGAACCGCGCCAGCATTAAGCCTGCAGCAGTTCAATACTTTGGCGGATCTCGCGTTCGATATCCGCCTCGCTCCAGTTCGCCAAATCTGAAGAGAAAGGTTCAAAGGCGTAAATGCCGCGATAACCCATCTGCTCAAGACGCTGCACCTGCGTTACGCTGTTCAGCACATCGCTGCTGCTGAGCATAATACGTTCTTCATCGGTCAGTTCTGCGGTTGGGCGTCTGTCTTCCACGCCGGAGAGGTGAACCAGTCCGATACGATCGATATCAATGCCAGAGGCGAATTCCTGCTCAGCCTGTTCATATAAATGGTGATGGAAAGTATCAATCAGCACGTTAAAAGGCACCTGCGCATCACGAATTAGCGCCTGCGTCTGGACGGCGGAACGCAATGAGCTTTGCGGGAACCCCAACGGCTCTACCAGTGCTTTTACGCCATACCGCTCAAACAGCGGCGCAAGCTTTTGCAGCGCGGCGATAGTTTTCTCCGGAGCAATCGGCTGGCCATCGTTTAACGGACACAGCACCAGCGCGCCAGCACCAATCGCCTGCGCCTCTTTTAACAGCGCTTCCGCCTGGGTCAGCAATGCATCATCTATACGGTTAAAGGGATAGAGCGCGTTGATCGTCACAATCTCCATGCCGTACTGCTGCGCCAGCGCCTTTACCTGCTGGTGACTTAGATTATCGGTCACCTTGCCGCTGGGCATGTCGTTACGTAATTCCACCTTATTCAGGCCAAGCCGCTGAACCAGTTTGAAAAACGATTCAATGCTGAGACTGGGCGCGATTTTGCGGTTGATACAGAAACGAGTGGGATCGATGGCCATGGTGTGCTCCTGCAAAACGTTAGGTAAAAGCCAGCGCGGTGACATAGCGGGCGGTTGAGTTAAAGAGAACATTTATTTCAAACTTAAGGAAGAATGAAACCTAGGTTTTTAGATCTGCTTCGCAAAAAATTTCATTTTTCAGCTATGCGTACGCGGGGAAAAGAGAGGGAGGCGATAACGGAAAGGCGCTAACCGCCGCTCGTACGGCCTGGCAAGCTGAAACGGCTGCGTGACGTTACGGGAAAAATGCGATCCATCCCGCTAAAAATGATTTTTCCAATCCGAAATATTTGAAAAATTTATTTCAGTATAATAGGGTCAATGCACGGATACGGGTTAAATCTCGCTAGCCGATAGCGCAGCAAGCCATCGGCAGGGGCCACCACATTGATGAGGCATGAACATGAATATCGTTGGAAACTTTATTGGCGGCAAAATCACGCATAGCGCCAGCAATGAAACTGTTCCGGTTTACGATCCCGCTACCGGTAAAGTGGTGCGCGAACTCACCCAAAGCACCGCAGATGAGGTCGCTCAGGCGATAGCCGTCGCGCATGAGGCCTTCCCGGCGTGGTCTAAAACTTCTCCGCTACGTCGCGCGCGCGTCATGTTCAATTTTAAAACGCTGCTGGAAAAGCATCGCGAGGAGCTGGCGGAGCTGATTGTCAGCGAGCACGGTAAGGTTTGGTCGGATGCGCTGGGCGAACTTACGCGCGGCATGGAGGTTGTTGAGTTTGCCTGCGGCATCCCGCACCTGCTTAAAGGGGAATATTCGCCGAATGTCGGCACCGGCGTCGATAGCTATTCGCTGATGCAACCGCTGGGCGTGGTGGCCGGCATTACGCCGTTTAACTTCCCGGCGATGGTGCCGATGTGGATGTTCCCGATTGCGCTGGCCTGCGGCAATACTTTTGTTCTGAAGCCCCCGGCGCTTGACCCCTCCGCAGCCGTGCGCATGGCTGAGCTGTTGAGCGAGGCCGGGCTGCCGGATGGCGTGTTTAACGTCATCCACAGCTCTAATGAAAACGCTGAACAGCTCTACACCGACAGTCGGGTTCAGGCGGTGAGTTTTGTGGGTTCATCGGGCGTGGCGGAGCATATCTATAAAACCGCCAGCGCTTACGGTAAGCGTGTCCAGGCGTTCGGCGCGGCCAAAAACCATGCCATCGTCATGCCGGATGCCGATCTGGATGCCACGGTAAATGCGATTATGGGCGGCGCTTATGGATCTGCAGGTGAACGCTGCATGGCTCTGCCGGTAGTGGTGGCGGTTGGCGATGATACCGCTGATAAGCTCATCGCTCGCCTTACGCCGCTGGTAAAAGCGCTACGCGTAGGGCCGGGTATGCAAAAAGGCGATGAAGAAAATGAGATGGGGCCGGTGGTCTCTGCCGTCCATCAGAAGAAAGTGCTGGGCTATATCGATAAAGGCGTAGCGGAAGGGGCATCGCTGGTGGTTGACGGGCGTAATTTTCAGGTGCCGGGTCACGCAGAAGGTTACTACGTAGGCGGTACGCTGTTTGATAACGTCACCAGAGATATGGTGATCTGGCGCGAAGAGATTTTTGGGCCGGTATTGGGCATTATGCGCGCGACCGATTATCAGAGCGCGCTGGAGCTGGTCAACAGCCATGAATTTGGCAACGGTAGCGCAATCTTTACCAACAATGGCCATACCGCCCGTGATTTTGTGCAAAATGTTGAGGCGGGCATGGTGGGGGTAAACGTGCCGGTGCCTGTTCCAATGGCTTTCCATAGCTTTGGCGGCTGGAAACGCTCCGTGTTTGGGGCGCTGAACGTTCATGGCCCGGATGGGGTGCGCTTTTATACCCGTATGAAAACCACCACGGCGCGTTGGCCGAGCGGCCAGCAAACGGTATCTGAATTCAGTATGCCAACGCTGAGCTAACCGGTTGATTAAGGAGAAACGTATGTCGTTACTGGCTAAACGTCAGCAGCCTGATACCAATGGGCGTATCCAACACATTACGCCGGAAAACGCTGGCTGGCGCTTCGTGGGCTTTGATGTTTATCTGCTGAAACAAGGGCAAAGGCTAACGCTGGAAAGCGGAGATAAAGAGCTGTGCCTGGTGTTGGTGGCCGGGCTGGCTTCAGTGAAAACGCAACGGGCGGAGTTTCCTGATATCGGCAAACGCCAGTCACCTTTTGAACGCACGCCGCCTTATTCGGTCTATGTACCTCATCAGGATCGTGTTGAGGTTATCGCTGACTCCGATCTGGAGCTGGCGGTATGCAGCGCGCCAGGGCGGGGCAATTTACCGGCACGGCTGATAGCACCCGAGGATGTGGGCGTTGAGCATCGCGGCAAAGGACGCAACAAGCGGCTGGTACATAATATCCTGCCGGATGATAAGCCTGCCGACAGCCTGCTGGTGGTAGAGGTATATACCGACGAGGGCGATACCAGCTCTTATCCCAGCCACAAGCATGACCAGGAGGATTCACCCGATGAAACCTACCTGGAGGAAACCTACTATCATCGTTTTCAGCCGGAGCAGGGATTTGCCATGCAACGCGTTTATACCGACGATCGCTCGTTAGATGAATGTATGGCTCCCTATAATCGTGACGTTGTTAAGGTGCCACGCGGCTACCATCCGGTCGCCACGATTGCCGGATACGACAACTATTACCTGAATGTAATGGCGGGACCGGTGCGCAAATGGAAATTTACCTGGGAGAAGGATCACGCCTGGGTTAACAGCGAAAGCTATCCGTCTAAAGGGAAATAAACGCCGTTGGGAAAGGCGATGCCAGGCAGCCTTAAGTGGTGCCTGGCTCCCGGTAAGGTTACCCGTTATAAAACCTGAACTGGCTGCCTGGTTGCCTGGTTGCCTGCCTGTCTGGCTGCCGACAAGGTTACCCGTTATAAAAAAGCAGCCTTACACCGGCTGCTTTTGATTAGCAGGAAAAATTAACCACAGAGTTACTCTTTGGCATTATTCAACGCCAGCGATACCGCCAGCGTCTGGGCCAGACAAAGAGAAGCCACCTGGGAACGGAAGCCATCTACCTGCGCTTCGCGCACCACAAAGCAGACATCACTGAAGGCAGCCAGCGGGCTGACTTGACTATCGGTAATCGCTATTTGCTGCGCGCCGCGCCGGGCCCCCATTTCTACCAGCTCGACCCCTTCACGTGCGTAAGGCGAATAGCTGATGGCAACCACCACATCTTTTGGATTCACCAGGCTGAGCTGTTCGGTGAACATGCCGCCCAGACCATCGATCAGAAAAGCCCGTCGTTCCAGGTGGCGCAGGGCGTAAGTCAGATACGATGCCACGCTAAAAGAGCGGCGCAGGCCAATAACGTAGATGTTTTCAGCGTTGTTCAGCATCTCTACCGCTTTATTCAGCTGCTCCGGATTGGTCTGCATTGCCAGCTGTTGCAGAGCCTGTGAGTTCACCATGGTGAACACATTAAGGATTTCCGCCGGATTTTCAGGGGAGGCCGCGGCTTCGTCGGTTGCCGTTTGCCGGAACAGCCGCGCCCGCTCGGTATAGTTAACCGTTTCTTCCATCAGATGCTGGCGGAAAACCTGCTTCATTTCATTAAAGCCGCTGAAGCCAAAAGCGTTGGAAAAGCGAATCAATGTAGAGGGCGGGACGTCAGCCTGCTGAGCAATAGACGCGACGGTATCGAAAGCAATGCTGTTGCTGTTATCAAGGATATAGCGTGCAACCTGTTTCAGACGTTTACTGAGCGTATCGTAACGACGACGAATGTCGTCCTGTAACAGGGAAAGCTGAGTAGGATTAGTTGTCATTATTTTGGCCTGCTAAAAATGATGGGTACCTTGCTGAGCAATATTCTACCAGACGAACGGAAAATTTCATTTGAATGACGGATTAGCAGGGTTTATTTCATCGCAACATGAATTGCTTCACAAAACGTGGTGCTAAATGCCCGGTTTTTAGGGAATAAAAGCCCATAAAAGCTGCCATTTCACCGCTATTATTCATTAAAAAATAACGCCGCCGAGGTTACTTTCGGCGGCATCAGGCATCTTGATGTTAGCTGACCTGGCGTAGCGGACGGGCTTCGCGCCAGTAGCCGATTAACGTCAGATAATTATTTTTTACCTGTTCGATCAGCTGGCTGTCATTCAGTTCACCCTGTAACCACTGACGTGACGGCTGGCCGAAAATAGTGCGTCCCACGGCGAAACCTTTCACCCAGGGAGCCTGTGCGGCATCGCGGAAACCCGCTTTCAGCTTATCTTCCGGCGCATCCAGCCCCAGCAATAAAATGCCCCGGCACCAGGGATCGTGTTGCTCAATAATAGCACCCAGCGCCTGCCAGCTTTTCAGCGACAGCGGCGGCAGTTTCCACCAGTCGGGCTGTACGCCAAGGTGATAGAAATGCTCAACAATATCAAGATAGTAACTTTCCTGACGATCCGGATTCTCCTCCGGAAGGATCACTTCCAGCAGCAGTTCGTGGCCCGATTTATTACAGCCGCGCCAGACATCAAGAACCAGCGCATCCTGCTGCGCGCGCAGTTCTGTCTTATCGTGCGGATGATAAAAGACCAGACATTTCACCACATGCTCCTGTGGCCAATCGATAAGCTGCGAGCCAATATTGCCATGTTCAAGGCGCAGCGGACGCGAGCCAGGCATTTCAATTGGTCGCCCGATCCACCAGCCTTTACCGGTAATCGCGTTGAGCGCCTGCTGCCCGTAGGTGGTATCGGCCAAAATGCCGCTGTGATTTTCTAAGCCAGCCTCGCTCGCTGCCGCTTCAGCCGCCTGTAGCAACAGCATTTTTAACTGCGGAATACGGGACGGATCGGCACCGGCATCCTGAGCCATATCAAACAGCTGTTTGCGATGGTCAAACGCAAACACGCAAAGCTCCTGCCACTGCTGTTTGCGGGTGGTGACCCGATGCAAGTGATTAAGGCGTACATCGCGGTCGGGGCGCTTCACGTCGTTATCCCGACTGAGATAATCATCCAGCTCCGCTTTGGTCGGCATCGCTGGCGCACAACCATGACGTGACACGACCAGCGCGCCACAGGCGTTGGCATAGCGACACGCCTGCTGCCAGCCTTCATCATTCAGCCAGCCGCGTAGCAGGCCGGACATAAAGGCATCGCCCGCGCCCAGCACGTTTAATACTTCCACACGTACGCCGCTTTGCAACGTGGTTTGCTCCCAGCTATCAGGAATATCGCCTTCAAAAACCACGCAGCCTAATGGGCCACGTTTGCATACCAGCGTCGCTTTGCTGGCCTGACGTACCGCTTTCAAGGCCGTCAGCGTATCGGTGCTGCCACCGGCGATATGGAATTCCTCTTCTGTGCCCACAATCAAATCAAAATAGTGCAGCACTTCCTGCAGCTGTTGAGTAACGTGTCCTGACTCAATAAAACGGGTTTCCCCATCGCCTAATGAGGTCAATCCCCACAGCACCGGACGATAATCGATATCCAGCGCGGTACGCAGCCCGTGCCGCCGGGCAATCTCCAGCGCCTTTAATACCGCTGCGCGCGTGTCGGGATGGGAAAGATGTGTACCGGTGACCGCCACCGCGCGGGCAGAAGCGATATAGTTTTCATCGATATCCTGCGGCG
Organism: Mixta sp. BE291; assembly: GCF_031457955.1. Lineage (NCBI taxonomy): Bacteria > Pseudomonadati > Pseudomonadota > Gammaproteobacteria > Enterobacterales > Erwiniaceae > Mixta > Mixta sp. BE291. The sequence continues at coordinate 365,279 of NZ_JAVDXN010000004.1, forward strand.
TCAGGCCCATATCCGCACAGTTATCGCGATAAAAAATCAGAGGAAAAGTATCTTCATCTTTAATGCCCAATATCACTAACCCGGTTAAACGGTGCTTATCGGTAATTAAAAATTCGGTATCGACGCCTACGCGCTGCAGTGTTTCACGCAGGAAGCGGCCATTATGTTCGTCGCCAACGCGCGCCAGCATCGCTGATTTCAGGCCCTGAATCGCGGTGCCGTAAGCGACATTACCGGAGGAGCCGCCAAGGTATTTGGCAAAGGTGCTGATATCTTCCAGGCGCGCACCGATTTGCTGACCATAAAGGTCAACGGCAATACGGCCAATACAAATCACATCAAGCCGCTTCTGTTGTGTACTCATACCTGTTGTTTCCTTCTGTGATAAGTCGTCACTGTCGAGCATCTCCAGAAATTTTGCGGGAAAACTCGAAAATCCGATCGCACCGGATCAACTGTGCTGGCAGTATGAGGAATGAATATTCCAAAAACAACATGAAATGAAATTAATGGCCCAAAAATGTGAGGCGGGTAAAAATCTTTCTGATTCCTCATCATAACAAAAGCTGAGGCGACTGGCGGGTAAATGCGAAATTTCTACCGTTTTATCACCAATATTGAATCATTTACGCCTGTGAATAAATGAAACGGAATAACTATTTTTTTCGCTCCCGCTATTTCTCGTTTCACCTGCTGCCGCTGGCAGGTCGCCTGCCGGGCTGGTTGAACCCATTATTTGATCTCTCTCGCAAAATGAAATGTTTCTTCTGTAATCGTATTTTATGAAAAAAATATTTGTTTATAATCGCCTCACGTTTCACTCATAAGCCGTCAGGCGGCGGTGGTTTTGGCCGTCGACATACGCGAATCACGGCGCGCCCTGTTAACGGTTCCGCCACGGGTAAAGGATAAGCAAATGGGCAAGATCAGATTAACCACGGCACAGGCGCTGGTGAAATTCCTTGATAATCAGTACCTCTCTGTTGATGGCGTGGAAACCAAATTTGTTAAAGGTATCTTTGCTATTTTCGGCCATGGCAATGTGCTGGGTCTTGGCCAGGCGCTGGAGCAGGACAATGGCGATCTGGTGGTGCATCAGGGTCGTAACGAGCAAGGTATGGCACATGCCGCTACCGGGTACGCCAAGCAAAAATTGCGTCGGGAAATCATCGCCTGTACCTCTTCCGTCGGTCCCGGCGCAGCCAATATGATCACTGCCGCAGCGACGGCAACGGCTAACCGCATCCCGCTGCTGCTGCTGCCTGGCGATGTATTCGCCACGCGCCAGCCCGATCCGGTGCTACAGCAAATTGAGCAGAGCCACGATCTAAGCCTGAGCACCAATGATGCCTTCCGCGCCGTCAGTAAATACTGGGATCGCGTCAGTCGCCCTGAGCAGCTGATGACCGCCTGTATTAATGCCATGCGCGTCTTAACCGATCCAGCGGAAACGGGGGCGGTAACGCTGTCGCTGCCGCAGGATGTGCAGGGCGAAGCCTGGGATTATCCCGACTATTTCTTCCAGAAACGTGTGCATCGCTTAGACCGTCGTCCCGCCACTGAAGCGCAGCTACAGGATGCGCTGGCGCTACTGGCGCATAAGCGTAAGCCGTTGATCGTCTGTGGCGGCGGCGTGAAATATTCCGGCGCGGGCGAAGCGCTGCGCCAGTTTGCTGAACAGCATCAGATTCCTTTTGCAGAAACGCAGGCGGGCAAAGGCACCCTGGTTTCCGATCATCCGTTGAACGTGGGCGGCGTCGGCGAAACGGGTTGTCTGGCAGCGAATCTGCTGGCGAAAGAGGCCGATCTGGTGATTGGCGTCGGCACGCGCTATACCGATTTCACCACCGCATCGAAATGGATATTCCAGCATCCTGAGGTCAGCTTCCTTAATATTAACGTCAGCAATTTCGATGCCTGGAAACTGGATGGCGTTCAGGTGGTTGCTGATGCGCGCGAAGCCTTAACCATGCTGAATGAACGCCTGATTGCACAAGGTTTCAGCAGCGGGTGGGGCGCGAAAATCGAGCAGGCGCAAAGCAAGCTGCTAAAGGAAACGCAACGCGTTTATCAGGTGGCATACAGCGAAGAAAACTTTGTGCCGGAAATTGATGACAGCATCGATCGCGAGGCGCTGTTTGCCGAATTCAATCGCCTGACCGGCTCCTTTCTGACCCAGAGCAGCGTGTTGGGCACGTTGAATGAGCAATTGCCAGAAGATGCCGTGATTGTCGCGGCAGCGGGCAGTCTGCCAGGCGATCTGCAACGCGTATGGCGCACCAAAGCGGCGAACGGCTATCACGTTGAATATGGCTACTCCTGCATGGGCTATGAAATCAGTGCTGCGCTCGGCGTTAAGCTGGCTGAACCGCAGCGCGAAGTCTACGCGCTGGTCGGTGACGGCTCTTTTATGATGCTGCATTCCGAGCTGGTGACCTCCATTCAGGAGAAGGCCAAAATCAACGTGGTGCTGTTCGACAATATGACCAACGGCTGTATCAACAACCTTCAGCTGGAACATGGTATGGACAGTTTTACCACCGAGTTTCGTTTTCGCGATCGCGAGAGCGGCAAGCTGGATGGCGGCTTTATCCCGGTTGATTTCGCCGCCATCGCCGCCGGTTACGGCTGTAAAACCTGGCGCGTGACCACGCTGGAAGAATTAAGCCATGCGCTGGAAGCGGCGCGTAAAGAAACCGTATCAACCCTGATTGACGTGAAAGTTTTGCCCAAAACCATGGTGCATAAGTATTTCAGCTGGTGGCATGTCGGCGGCGCGCAGGTTTCGACCTCAGAGCGCATCGATGCCGTGGCTAAGATGCTGAACGAGCATGTCGAGCAGGCGCGTAAATATTAATACTAATAATTCTTAATTATCTGACATCTACCCTGACAGCGAATCCTGCCGGCCAGGCTGGCGGGTTCGCGCTTACCCTGAATTCTGGAGACATCATGACTCTGAAACTTGGCGTTATCGGCACCGGCGCAATCGGCCAGGAACATATTCGTCGCTGCAGCAAAGTGCTGCAGGGCGCTACCGTAGTAGCCGTCTCTGATATTAACCTTGAAAGCGCAAAAGCGGCACTGACGCGTCTTGGCCTGCAGGCGGAAGTGTATGCCAATGGTCATGACGTGGTGAAAGCGTCAGACGTCGACGCGGTGCTGGTAACCTCATGGGATCCGACCCATGAAGAATACACGCTGGCTGCTATTGCCGCGGGCAAGCCGGTTTTCTGTGAAAAACCGTTAGCGATGACCGCTGAAGGCTGCCGTCGCGTTGTCGATGCCGAAATCAAATTCGGCAAACGCCTGGTGCAGGTGGGTTTTATGCGTCCTTACGATGTGGGCTACCGCGCGCTGAAAAAAGTGATTACCGACGGCGGGATCGGCGAGCCGCTAATGCTGCATTGCGCGCACCGCAACCCAGCGGTGCCGGAGAGCTATACCACCGATATGGCGATTACCAGCACGCTAATCCATGAACTGGATGTGCTGCGCTGGCTGACCAACGATGACTATAAAACCGTGCAGGTAGTTTTCCCGCGTGTAACCTCAAAAAGTCATGCTCGCCTGAAAGATCCGCAAATTGTCCTGTTTGAAACCCAGAAGGGTATCCGCATCGATGTAGAGATCTTTGTTAACTGCGCCTACGGCTACGATATTCAGTGCGAAGTCGTGGGCGAAGAGGGCGTTGCTAAACTGCCGGAACCTTCAGCAGTACAGATGCGTAAAAGTGCCCAGCTTTCTACTTCCATTCTTACCGACTGGAAAGACCGCTTTATCGATGCCTACGACGTCGAGCTGCAGGCCTTTATTAATGATGTCAGCAACGGCACCCTGACCGGCCCGTCAGCGTGGGACGGCTATGCGGCTTCGGTCGCTGCCGATGCCTGCCTTAAGGCGCAGGAAAGCGGCGCGATTGAGCCGGTTGAGCTGCCGCCTCGTCCGGCTTTTTACGACAAGGTTTAATTCCCCGTCTCTTCCCGCTCCGGCGGGAAGAGCGCGCATCATGCACTGAGCAATCAGGGAGAAGGTTATGAAGATCGCGTTCGATGTAGATGTCATTAAAGATTTAGGCATCACAAAGATGGTTCATCAGGTGGCGGACTGGGGATACAAATATATTGAGCAGTCGCCGCATCCACAGATTAATCCCTTTTATAAGCACCCGAAGGCCAGTCGGGAGATCATGACGGAATACAAAAACGCGCTGAAAGCCACCGGCGTGGAGATCTCTTCATTTATTGTGGTTTATCGCTGGTCTGGCCCGGATGAGCTGCGTCGCCAGGCAGCGGTCAAAAACTGGAAACGCATGATCGAGATTGCGGTTGAGATGGGCGTGCAGGTGATCAATACCGAGCTGTCTGGTAACCCGAACGAGCCGGAAATTTGTGAAGAGATGTTCTATCGCTCAATGGAAGAGCTGCTGCCGATCGTAGAGCGCGAAGGCATCCGCCTTGAAATCCAGTCCCATCCCTGGGACTTCTGCGAGCGCAACAATGAAACCGCCGATATCGTGAAATCGTTCCGCAGCGAGAACGTGAAGTATGTTTACAGCGTGCCGCACACCTTTTTCTATGACAACGGCAAAGGCGATGTGAAAAGCATGCTGGAGTACGTTGGCGATGACCTTTCGCACGTGCTGATTGCCGATACCATGAACCACACCAGGCACTGCCGCTATATCGTCAACCCGCCAGGCGTTGATGCCGCAGTGCATCAGCATGTCGGCGTGGGCGAAGGCGAGGTGGATTTCACTACGCTGTTTAAGACCCTGCGCGAAATGGATTTTGCCCGCCGCAGTTGGCAAGTCGGCGGCGAATCGATCATTACCTCAGCGCTGTTTGGCTACCCGGAAAAGATGAAATACCAGGCGGTTGAGACACGTGAACTGATTGAGCGTGAGCTGCTGGGCAAATAAGGTGGTTAGCTCTGCCGGAGCCTGACCGCGTGACGGCCAACGACCGTCGTATCGAACAGAGAATTCATCATGAATAAAGATCACGTAAAACTGGCGATCGCGCCGATTGGCTGGACCAACGACGATATGCCAGAGCTGGGGAAAGAGAACACTTTTCAGCAAACCGTAAGTGAAATGGCACTGGCTGGTTTTAGCGGTAGCGAGGTCGGCAGCAAATATCCGCGCGATCCAGCGGTGCTGAAGCCGATGCTGGAGATTCGCGGCATTCAGATCTGTAACGCCTGGTTCAGCACGTTTTTCGCTAACGGCGAAAAGGCGAAAACCATTGATGAGTTCATTAATCATATGAACTTCCTGCACGCGATGGGCGCGAAAGTGATTGGCTGCTCTGAGCAGAGCAAAAGTATTCAGGGCACTTCACTGGCGGTATTCGAGCAGAAACCGATATTTACTGATGAAGAGTGGCGCTTAACCGCAGAAGGTTATAACGAACTGGCGAAAATTGCGGCGGAAAAAGGTATGCAGGTTTGCCTGCATCATCATATGGGCACCGGCATTCAGACGCCAGCTGAAATTGACCGTTTCCTGGAATTAACCAACGATGACGTCTGGTTGTTGTACGATACCGGCCATCTTTACTACTCAGAAAACAGTGAGCAGGCGATGCTGGCAGTACTGGAGAAACATCTGTCACGCATTAATCATGTTCACCTGAAAGACGTACGTGATGAGGTTGTCGAGGAGGTGCGCAAGCAACGGCTTTCTTTCCTTGATGGTGTGAAGCGCGGCACCTTTACCGTGCCCGGCGATGGTGTAATCGACTTCAAACCGGTGTTTAAGATGCTGGACGAAGCAGGCTACCGCGGTTGGATGGTAGTAGAAGCGGAGCAGGATCCGGCACTGGCAAATCCGTTTGAATATGCGGTAAAAGCACGTAGATATATTCGCGAGACCGCCGGGATTTAACGCCGTAAAAAAGACACGGTAAGGCAGTACTCGGGCAATAAAGCGATATAACGAAGGTAATGGGGAAGGGCATGGCTAACAGGAAGGCGAACCGGATCCCAACCCCACACGATTTAACGTTTAAACAATTTTTGACCCATCCCGATACCGCCCGGGATTTCATGCAACTGCATCTGCCTGCAGAACTTCAGGCTGCCTGTGACTTCAGTACCCTTAAACTGGAATCAGGCAGCTTTATTGAAGAAAACCTGCGACCTTACTTCAGCGACGTACTCTATAGCCTGAAAACCACGACCGGCGATAACGGCTATATCCATGTCCTCATTGAGCACCAGTCCACACCGGACAGGCATATGGCATTCCGGCTTCTGCGTTACGCGGTGGCCGCCATGCAACGTCATCTGGAAGCCGGGCATGATCACTTGCCGTTGGTGATACCGATACTGTTCTATACGGGCAGGCGCAGTCCTTATCCCTGGTCAAATTGCTGGCTGGATGACTTTAGTAACCCAACGCTGGCACAAAAGCTCTTCAGCGGAAGTTTCCCGCTTGTTGATGTGACCGTCATATCTGATGATGAGATCATGGGCCACCGTAGTATGGCGGCACTCACACTACTGCAAAAACATATTTATCGACGAGATCTGGCAGACCTGTTGGACAAACTGGCCATGCTATTAACGACAGAGTACATGTCAGGACAGCAGCTGGTTTCGCTGATAAACTACCTTGTACAGGTGGGCGAAACTTCAGACGCAGAGACTTTTGTACGCAAACTGGCACAACGGGTGCCGCAGCATAAGGATGAACTGATGACCATCGCACAACAGCTTGAACAGAAGGGCATCGAAAAGGGCATCGAAAAAGGCATCGAAAAGGGTATCCAGCTCGGTGAACAACGCGGGATTGAAAAAGGCGAGCGCGAAGCGACCTTTAAAATTGCCCGCACCATGTTGCAGAATGGCCTTGATTGCCATACCGTCATGAAAATGACCGGTCTTACCGAGGACGATTTGGCACAAATTCACCATTGAAACCTTGATCAGCCACAGCGTGTAGAGAGCGTCGCCACCTCGGCTATATTGCCAGTCAGATAAACTATTTGTGAGTGGGCCTGCCTGAAACGGACGAATAAAAACGCCGTCATTAGCTGACGGCGTTTTTTATAGCAACGGTGTGCGGCTTATTTCAGCGTAATGGTATTAATGATGTTTTCAGCCTGCGTCTGCGCCTGCTGTTGATTATCAGCCGGTAAGGTAATTTGCAGCGTCAGCAACTTGCCTTCAGCTTTCGCTAATACCACGGAGGACCATGCTGTCTGGTTATTAGCGGAAACCACCGTATCCAGCTGCTGCGCCGCTTCGCCTTTCAGGCTGATCGCCTTGTTAGTGACCACCTGAAGCTGAGGATCGCGGTTACGCTGCTGCTGCTCCAGGCGCTTAGCCAGCACGTCCAGCCCTTCATTGGTTGCATCGCCATCGATTACGATAATGGCGCGCTGGCCGCTTTCATCGGCGTAAACGTGCATGTTATTGGCCTGGGTGCCCAGCTTGCCGCTTTTATCCGACATGCCTGCGGGCAGGTTAAAGCTTAGCTTGCCATCCATTAATGATACAGTCTGCACTGAAGTGCTGGCGCTGGCGCCGTTATCGTCTGCGGTGGCCTTATCCTGCTGATCGCAAGCGGCCAGACCCACGACCAGTAAACCTATCCCAAGATATTTTGTAAGTTGACGCATCAGGTTCCCTTTCTTTATTTGTCTGGCAATACAAAGCTTAATACAAGCTGAATCAGCGCTCAAAAGCAACTAAACGTATGTCACAGAATCTTGCCGTACATAGGTTTTCTAAGACAACGCTGCATAACATCCAGTGTCAAAATTGCCATGGCCTATACGGCTAGCCGAAATGGTATTGTGTCCGCTGTGTGCGCTCTGCCAGTCGCTTAAGCGCTGCGTTAAGCAATACGCCATAGGCGGGCAAAAAGAAAACCATACAGATCAAAACTTTAAAGCTGTAATCCACCAGCGCGATTTCCACCCAGTGCTGAGCCATAAAAGCATCGGTGCTTTTATAAAATGCGATAAAGAAAAAGGCGAGCGTATCGCTAATATTGCCTAAAAACATGGCGCAGGCGGGTGCTACCCACCACTTTGGTAACTGACGCAGACGATTAAAAACGTGTACGTCCAGCACCTGTCCCAGCGCATAGGCCATAAAGCTGGCGCAGGCGATACGGGCAACAAACAGGTTTACTTCGCTTAGCGCGCCCAGGCCTTGCCAGCTGCCGTTGTAAAACAGCGAAGAGACGCCGTAGGAGATAAACAGCGCCGGAATCATGACCGACAAAATAATGCGACGAGCCAGCGGCGCGCCAAAAATGCGCACGGTCAGATCGGTAGCCAGAAAGATAAACGGAAAGCTAAAGGCCCCCCAGGTGGTATGGAAGCCAAAAATCGAAATAGGCAGCTGTACCAGATAGTTACTGGAGGTGATTATCAGAAGGTGAAACAAAGAAAGCCAGACAAGCGCATGCTTCCGCTGGCGCGGTGTTAAAGAGATCATAATTTACCTTTTTACGTTGGGGTGAGGGAACCCAGTCTTAATTAAGTTTTGTACCGTTACGGATGGCAAAGCTTTATGGCGCGCTCAACGGCTCAAAAACCCTGGCGCGGGCGCATCTTACCGCGTTACCTGCAGTTTGCAATGGTTAGTTTTCACGCAAACGTTCACCTTCCTGACCGCTTGCGCAACAGAGCGTCGGGGGTAGAATAGAGCGCAACAGAATTTCGCGATGAGACAATAATGAGTAATCACTTCGATAACCCCGATCAAACCCTGGATGCGCTTGGGCTGCGCTGTCCCGAACCAGTGATGATGGTGCGTAAAACCGTACGTCATATGCAGGATGGGGAAACGCTACTGATTATCGCTGACGATCCGGCGACCACCCGTGATATCCCCGGCTTTTGCCGCTTTATGGAACATACGCTGGTGGCACAGGATACGGATGAAAAGCCCTACCGCTATCTGCTGCGTAAGGGCCTTTCCTGAGGATTAAAAGAACAGCTTCGTCAGCTCTGCGCCCGGCTCGTCGGCACGCATGAAGGCTTCGCCAACCAGGAAATTGTTAACTCCTGCCTGACGTAGCCGCTGCACGTCCTGCCGCGTGGCAATACCTGATTCCGTCACGACCAGACGATCCGACGGCAGCTGTGTCAGCAGACGCAGCGTCGTCTCGATGGACGTCTCAAAGCTACGCAGGTTGCGGTTGTTAATGCCAATCAGGGGCGTGGTCAGGCTCAGCGCTCGCTCCAGCTCATTGCCGTCATGCACTTCTACCAGCACCGCCATCCCCAGCTGATGCGCAGCCGCTTCCAGCTCCTGCATTTGACTATCTTCCAGCGCGGCGACAATTAACAGAATGCAGTCGGCGCCCATCGCTCGCGCTTCCTCCACCTGCCAGCTATCAATCATAAAATCTTTACGCAGAACCGGCAGCGAACAAGCCGCGCGCGCCTGCTGCAAATAGTGCTCGTTGCCCTGAAAAAACTGCGTATCGGTTAGCACGGAAAGACAGGCTGCGCCGCCTTGTTGATAGCTTGTAGCAATGGCCGCGGGGTTAAAATCAGCGCGAATCAGCCCCTTCGACGGGCTGGCTTTTTTTACCTCGGCAATGATGCCCGGCTTGCCCTGCTGATTATGCTGGCGCAGCGCCGCGATAAAATCACGTCGGGTTTGCTGCTGCGCACGATCGCGCAGCGCGTTAAGCGAAGAGGCGCGTTTGGCCGCGCTGATTTCCTCACGCTTCACCGCCAGGATTTTATTTAAAATGTCAGACATGAGGCGCTTCCTTAACTGAAGTTATGGCCCTCCCACGCGGGCCGCTACGATGTTTTAATGTTTTCCCATCTCAGGCGCAAGCTTCAGCGTTTCAGGCTGTCTGGCGCTGACAGCCGCTCGCTCAGCGAGCAGGCGCTTTTTTTTGTGCCCGCCCGCAGCGGCTGCGTTTATGATCCAGCAAAACCGGTCAGTAAAGCCAAAGCGAGCGAGCCACCATAAAGTGACCGGCAAAATAGCAGGCGGCGACAATGGCATTATCTGCCGTGAAGCGCTTGCGATAATGGCTGATAAACCAGACCACATTAGCCAGCGTCAGCAGCGTTGCGCCCGCCATCAGCGAGAAGCTGTAATCGGTGGGACGGAAGTAATAAAGCTCTGCCGCCAGCCAGTTCATTACTAGCGTCATGCCGATAAACGTACAAACCGGCCAGCGCAGTTCCTCCAGCCGCGACCAGATGATGGCGATCCAGACAATACCAACAATCAGCAGCGTTAGCGGAATCGGCCAGAAAAAGCTCATGGTCATATGACTGGCGAAATTGATGGTATAGAGCAAATGCGCCAGGAAAAACGCGCCCAGTGCATACATCATGCGCTGACGCGGCAGCAGCATTAACGCATCGCCCGCCAGGGTCGCCAGCAGGCCGAGTAGGATCAGATAATCGGTGGGATTACGCGTTGGCGCCTGCCAGGCCCAGGCCAGCAGGAGTAACAGAGTGACAGGTTTAAACAGCCAGCGTTGCCACTGCGGCCCGCGATAGGAAGCATCAACATAGAGCCAGCCGGAAAAAAGTACCGCAAGAAATGACCAAATCATTACGTTGTCCTTTTTTGAAAGGGGTGACAGCAAAATCAACCGTCAATGTGTAGCGCTGATAATCTGACTACCGTTTTATGTGCAATATCCTGCACTGAGTTTAGGTTAGGGGCGCGTAATGTGACAATGCGCGCATTCTGGTTGTATCCTTCCGGGGTAACAGAACGCTTAAAGGAAGCCGAAAGAGATGAGCAAACCGCCGTTAATTTTTATCATCGTGCTGGCGATTATTGCCGTGCTGGCCTCGCGTCAGTTCATTAAACAACGACGCGAGAACGCGGCAAACGAGGCTGCGCCGATGCGCCTGTTATCGGCGGAGGTGAAAAGTAAGCGGGAGTTTCCGTCGCCAAACCGACGTTCGCGCCAGCGTGAGGTGATTGCCGGTGAAGAGATGCGTTATGAGGCCTGGTTTCACCTGTTAAACGACGGCAGCGATATCAAGCTGACGGTAACGGCGAACGATTACCATCAGCTGGATAAAGGCGCAAAAGGCGAGCTTAAAGTTCAGGGTTCCCGCTTTATCGCGTTTACGCCTGACGCGCCCTGAGCGTTATGACTTCGGGTAGTGCTTTTTCTGCCAGGCAAGCAGCTCGAATACGCCGAAAAAGAAGATCTTAACCTGCGTTAGGCGGCTGAGCTTGATGCCATCTTTCGGCTGTGTGGCTTTCAGTAAAATCAGCTGCAGGCCATGCATTAGCACCATAAAAATCAGCGCAACGTTAACAAAATATGTCAGCGGTTTAGGAAAGGGATGCACGATATTCAGCAGCAAAAAGGCCCAAACGAAAACCATTAATAAGCGACCCAGATTAAGCCACATCGTTTTGCTCCTGTGAAATGCCTGCGCGGCGATATAAGCGGTAGGCGACCTGTCCCGCAATTTTTTCTCTGTGCAGCTGCCAGTTAACCGGCACCGGCGGCGCACCGTTTTCCACTTCGCTTTCAACGTAAATCAACGCCTCATCAGCCAGCCAGCCGTTGCTTTCCAGCAGCTGTAGCGCCTGCTCTAACAGCCCTTTGCGAAAAGGCGGATCGATAAACACGATGTGGTAGGGATCGCCCTGCTGCGCCAGCCAGCTAAGCGTGTTGGTCTGGATCACTTGCGCATTGCTGGCTTTCAGCGTCTGTAAATTCTGTGTTAATTGCTGAGCGACCGGCTTTTCCAGTTCCAGCAGCGTAGCGGAACCGGCGTAGCGCGACAGCGCTTCCAGCCCCAGTGCGCCGCTGCCTGCAAAGCAGTCCAGGCAGCGGGCCTGCTGGATATCAGGTGCCAGCCAGTTAAACAGCGTTTCACGCACCCGATCGGTGGTGGGGCGCAATCCGGCGCTGTCCGGCACCGGCAGTTTTCTTCCACGCCATTGACCGCCAATAATGCGGATTTGTCCTGCGCCGCCGCGGGGTTTTTTATTCATGATGCTCACAACTCGTCATAATTTGTTGCGTAGTTTAACGGGCGAAAGCGGTTGAGGAAACGTTAAAAAGGGTGCTGGTGTTGCGCTCGCTGGAAAGTGTTAGACTAATGAATTCTTTATCAGGTTATTTTTTCAGCCCGGTACAACAAACGACCGGATGAAAGCCATCGAGGAGTGTAGTCACACAATGGCAAAAGAGAAAAAGCGTGGCTTTTTTTCCTGGCTGGGTTTTGGTCGTGAAGAAACGCCTGCGCAGCCAGAAGAACAAAAAGAGGCGTTAACGGAACAGCCGGAAAACACCGCTGAAAACGAAGCGTCTGCGGCGCAGCAACCGAGCGCTGAGCAAATCGCCGAGGATATTGTCGCTACGACGCAGGAAGTCGCGCGTCAGGAGCAGGCGGAAGCGGCCGAGACCGCCGCTGCTGTTACGCCATCGGAAGCGATCAAACCTGCCGACGCCGTTGCGCCGGTTGCGGAAGAGATCCTGCCGGAAGAGATCAAGCCTGCCGACGCCGATGCGCCGGTTGCGGAAGAGATCCTGCCGGAAGAGATCAAGCCTGTCGACGCCGTTGCGCCGGTTGAGGAAGAAATCCTGCCGGAAGCGATCAAACCTGCCGACGCCGTTGCGCCGGTTGCGGAAAAAATCTTGCCGGAAGAGGCCGATGCCGTTGCGACCTCAGAAGAAGAGATCGCCTCTACGGCGGCGATTGACGATGTTATTGAACTGGAAGAGGTCGACGCGCCCGCTACCCTGTTAGAAGCGGAACTGCCAGGCGAAACGCCAGCCATCACGCCAGAAAAAGATGCGGCTATCGCCACCCAGGTTGCGGTTGCGGTCGCGCTTTCCGATACCCCGGATCAGGACGCCGCGCTGGAAGAGGATGCACCGCTTTCAGACGAAGAGCTGGCCGCCCTGGCGTTGGCCGACGCTGAGCCGGAAGAGGAAGCCTCGCCTGTCGTGCCTGTTGAACAGGCGCGTCCGACCAAAGAGGGCTTCTTTGCGCGCCTGAAGCGCAGCCTGGTAAAAACCCGGCAAAATCTCGGTTCTGGCTTTATCAGCCTGTTCCGTGGCAAAAAAATTGATGACGAGCTGTTTGAAGAACTGGAAGAACAGCTGCTGATTGCGGACGTTGGCGTTGATACTACACAGCGTATTATCAGTAGCCTGACGCAACAGGCGAATCGCAAACAGCTGCGTGACGCTGAGGCGCTCTACGGTCTGTTGAAAACCGAAATGGCTGAGATTCTGCATAAGGTCGAAGCGCCGCTGGATATGGCGGGTAAAACGCCGTTTGTGATTTTGATGGTTGGCGTTAACGGCGTGGGTAAAACCACCACCATCGGCAAGCTGGCGCGTCAGTACCAGGCCGAAGGCAAATCAGTGATGCTGGCGGCGGGCGATACGTTTCGTGCGGCGGCGGTGGAGCAGCTACAGGTCTGGGGCGAACGCAACCATATTCCGGTGGTGGCGCAGCATACCGGCGCGGATTCCGCTTCGGTGATTTTCGATGCGATTCAGGCCGCCAAAGCGCGCAATGTCGATGTGCTGATCGCGGATACCGCCGGGCGTTTGCAGAATAAAGCGCACCTGATGGAAGAGCTGAAAAAAATCACGCGTGTGATGAAAAAGCTCGATGAAAATGCCCCGCACGAGGTGATGCTGACGATTGACGCCAGCACCGGCCAGAACGCGGTGAGTCAGACTAAGCTGTTCCATGAGGCGGTAGGTCTGACAGGGATAACGCTGACTAAACTGGATGGTACGGCAAAAGGTGGCGTTATCTTCTCGGTAGCGGACCAGTTTAGTATCCCGATTCGTTTTATCGGTGTCGGAGAAGGCATCGATGATTTGCGGCCGTTTAAGGCCGAAGATTTTATTGAGGCACTGTTTGCCCGAGAGGATTAACCAGGATGATTCGCTTTGAAGAGGTCAGTAAGGCTTATCTCGGCGGTCGGCAAGCGCTGCAAGGGGTAGATTTTCATCTGCATCCGGGCGAAATGGCGTTTCTGACCGGTCATTCCGGCGCAGGGAAAAGCACCCTGTTGAAGCTGATTTGTGGCATTGAACGTCCCAGCGCGGGCCATATCTGGTTCAGCGGGCACGATATTAGCCGCCTGAAAAATAGCGAGGTGCCTTTTCTGCGCCGCCAGATCGGCATGATCTTTCAGGATCACCATTTGCTGATGGATCGTACGGTCTATGACAATGTGGCTATCCCGCTGATCATTGCCGGTGCCAGCGGCGAAGATATCCGCCGTCGCGTGTCGGCGGCGCTGGATAAGGTAGGCCTTCTCGACAAAGCGAAAAATTTTCCAATCCAGCTTTCAGGCGGTGAGCAGCAGCGTGTGGGCATAGCGCGCGCGGTGGTCAACAAGCCTGCGGTGCTGCTGGCTGATGAACCCACCGGTAACCTGGATGACGCGCTGTCGAATGATATTTTGCGGCTGTTTGAAGAGTTCAACCGCGTTGGCGTGACGGTGCTGATGGCGACGCACGATATGGGCCTGATTGGCCGTCGCAACTATCGGGTGATGACGCTCAGCAAGGGAAGACTGCACGGAGGCGATCGTGGCGAATAAACGTAATAAGCGCGTACCGGCGCCGAAAACCAAACAGCCGTCAAAAAGCAAAGCGCTGAAGGGCGGCTGGCAGGAACAGTGGCGTTACGCCTGGCGCGGCACGCTCTCCGATATGTGGCGTCAGCCGCTGGCGACGCTGTTAACGGTGATGGTCATCGCTATCTCGCTGACGCTGCCCAGCGTCTGTTATATGGTGTGGAAAAACGTCAGTCAGGCGGCGGAGCAGTGGTATCCCGCGCCACAGCTGACGCTTTATCTGTCGAAAACGCTGGATGACAGCGCGGCAGAAAATGTTGTCGCCACGCTGAAGAAAGAGCCGGGCGTGGCAAAGGTCAACTATCTGTCGCGTGAAGAGGCGTTAGGCGAGTTTCGTAACTGGTCAGGCTTTGGCGGCGCGCTGGATATGCTGGAGCAGAATCCGCTGCCAGCGGTGGTGATCATCACGCCGGAAATGAACTTCCAGAACGAAAATACACTGCAAACGCTGCGCGATCGCGTGCAGCACGTGGAAGGCGTTGACGATGTGCGCATGGACGATAGCTGGTTTGCCCGTCTGGCGGCGCTGACCGGCCTGGTTGGTCAGGTCGCGACCATGATCGGCATTCTGATGCTGGTAGCGGTGTTTTTGGTGATTGGTAACAGCGTGCGCCTGAGCATCTTCGCCCGCCGCGATACTATTAACGTGCAGAAACTGATCGGCGCGACCGACGGCTTTATTCTGCGTCCTTTCCTGTATGGTGGCGCGCTGCTGGGATTTGCCGGGGCATTACTGTCGCTGGTGTTATCTGAAATTCTGGTTTTCCGGCTGGAATCGGTAGTGGCGCAGGTGGCGGCGGTGTTCGGCACCACTTTCCGCCTGACCGGGCTCTCCTGGGATGAAAGCCTGCTGCTGCTGCTGCTGTCGGCCATGATTGGCTGGATCGCCGCGTGGCTGGCGACAGTACAACATTTACGTCGTTTTACGCCACAGTAGCGATTTTTTGGTATAATCTTCCTCTGCTGCATGACGCTTGTGCCGCAGAGGAAGTCCGCTCGGATTTCTCCCTGTCTGTCACAATCATATCATCCGTATCTTGTGTATAAAATATTCACGTTGTAAAGTGAACTTGTGGATAACTTCACTCTCTAATGAAGTAGCACAGATTGCTTTGGGGTTTCGTTGCCGATTCCTGTACCCTGGTGAATCGCGCAAAAGGAAATCGTGCGGCAATATTATTAATTATGTGAGGGTTTGAATGACCAAAGAAATGCACACTTTAGCTATTGCTCCTCTTGGTAACCTGGAATCCTATATTCGGGCTGCTAATACCTGGCCGATGCTGACGGCAGAAGAGGAAAAAGCGCTGGCTGAACGGCTGCATTACCAGGGCGATCTGGATGCGGCTAAAACGCTGATCCTGTCTCACCTCCGCTTTGTTGTTCATATCGCTCGTAACTATGCGGGCTATGGCCTGCCGCAGGCGGATCTGATTCAGGAAGGTAATATCGGCCTGATGAAAGCGGTACGCCGCTTTAACCCTGAAGTCGGGGTTCGCCTGGTTTCTTTTGCTGTTCACTGGATTAAAGCGGAAATTCACGAATATGTGCTGCGTAACTGGCGTATCGTGAAGGTCGCGACCACCAAAGCACAGCGCAAGCTATTCTTTAACCTGCGTAAAACCAAGCAGCGTCTGGGCTGGTTTAATCAGGATGAAGTTGAAATGGTGGCGCGCGAGCTGGGCGTGAGCAGCAAAGATGTGCGTGAAATGGAATCGCGCATGGCCGCTCAGGATATGACGTTCGATTTAACGTCAGAAGATGAATCAGGCGAAGGCAAAAGCATGGCGCCGGTGCTTTATCTACAGGATAAAACCTCTGACTTTGCCGACGGCATTGAAGAAGACAACTGGGAAATGCACGCGGCAGATAAACTGAGCGACGCGCTGCAGGGGCTGGACGAACGCAGCCAGCATATTATCCGCGCCCGTTGGCTGGATGATGACAACAAAACCACGCTGCAGGAGCTGGCCGATAAATACGGCGTTTCAGCGGAGCGCGTGCGTCAGCTTGAGAAAAACGCGATGAAAAAATTGCGGGTAGCAATCGAAGCCTAAAGCTTGATTGCCATCGGGGCGGCTTAACAGGCCGCCCTTTTTTATGGTCATTTACCGGCAATATTACGCTGTCTTCCGCTAAAAACCGCTTACTCGACAGTATAGACCCAACCGTCAGCCTGCGTACGAAAGCCACAAGCCTGCATAAACGCCGCAATCGCCTGCTGATCGGCCGTGCCGTCATCAGCTATCCACCAGTGCGTCACCGAGCTGTTTTGCGCCATCACCTCTTCCAGCAGATATTGACCGACGCCGCGCCGCCGGGTTACCTCTCTGACCTCCAGCTTTGCCAGTTCGCCCTGCGTACCGCGTATATCCAACGCCACCGCCGCCAGCAGACGTTCGTTAAAACGCGCGGCGTAAAGCCGATGGTTTTCATTAAGCGTGTTTTCCAGCGCGTCACAATCCACGCCAGGCCAGATTTTGCCAAGATCGATCCGATCCTGCGCGCCCAGCTGTTGCAGTCGAATAATGGTTAATTTCATGTAATAAGCCGCCCCTGGGTAAAAGGCATATTGTAGCGAAAATGTTCAAAAAATGACGTGTAACTTTTTCTGTACGAAAACAAAGCAATCTGTTTTTTGCCGCGCGGATATTCCCGGTAAACACTTAAGAGATGCCAAAGCGCCAGCATAATGCGCTGGAAAAGTGCCTAAAACACCACCGTAACTGCCAGATGATTGCTCTGTGACAGCGGCCAGATTTTGATTATCTCAGTTGATTTACAGAATAAAACTCCTGTTTAATGAACTGAAAATAAAGCGTTATTTATAAATAATGCGTGGGTATAGTTCTAACTGGTTAACATTAAACAAGTTTTGTTCTATAGCCGCTAAAAATAATCAAAACACACATCACAACAGACACAACAGATGGGGAAAGTCAGGATGAAGAGAAATAAAGGTCGCGTAATGCTGGCAGGGTGTATGGCGCTGGCAATGAGCCAGGCCGCGCTGGCAGAAGATATCAAAGTGGCTATTGTTGGCGCGATGTCAGGCCCGGTCGCGCAGTATGGCGATATGCAGTTTACCGGCGCTACCCAGGCAATTGCCGACATTAACGCCAAAGGCGGCGTGAACGGCAATAAGCTGGTCGCAGTGAAATATGATGATGCCTGCGACCCTAAACAGGCGGTAGCGGTTGCTAACAAAGTGATTAACGAAGGCATTCGTTATGTGATCGGCCACCTCTGTTCTTCCTCCACGCAGCCCGCTTCCGATATTTATGAAGACGAAGGCGTGCTGATGATTACACCGGCCGCCACCGCAGCCGATCTGACTTCCCGCGGCTATCAGCTGATTATGCGTACCACCGGCCTGGATTCCGATCAGGGCCCAACCGCCGCCAAATATATCCTCGACACCATTAAACCGCAGCGCATCGCCATCGTGCATGACAAGCAGCAATACGGCGAAGGCCTGGCGCGCTCGGTGCAGGAAAGCCTGAAAAAAGCCAACGCGCCAGTTGCGCTGTTTGAAGGCATTACCGCAGGCGATAAAGATTTCTCTACGCTGATCGCGCGTCTGAAAAAAGAGAATATCGATTTCGTCTATTTCGGTGGCTACTACCCGGAAATGGGCCAGATTGTGCGCCAGGCACGCGCTGCCGGTATGAAAACCCAGTTTATGGGCCCGGAAGGGGTGGGTAACGCTTCCCTTTCTAACATTGCTGGCGCGGCGTCCGAAGGCATGCTGGTTACCCTGCCGAAACGCTATGACCAGGTTGAGGCGAACCAGCCGATCGTTAATGCGATTAAGGCGAAAAAGCTGGATGCAACCGGCCCGTTCGTCTGGACAACCTATGCGGCGCTACAGTCGCTGGTGGCCGGTATTGAACGCAGCAAAAGCGAAGAACCGGCGGATATTGCCAAAAACCTGAAAGAAGGCCAGCCGGTGCCGACCGTGATGGGCGATCTGAGCTGGGATCAAAAAGGCGACCTGAAAGGATTTGAATTTGGCGTCTTCAAATGGCACGCCGACGGCACCTCAACCGCAGTGAAATAAAGCACCCGCTTTAACGGCTGGCAGTCCGGGGTCAGGCTGCGCCTGGCCCCTGTTCTATCCTGCATTTCGTGAAGACGGACGTTTTTTTGCTGCGGGCAATGCCTGCGCAGCTTTGTTGGGGTTTATCTTATGTCCGAGCAGTTTCTCTATTTTATTCAGCAGTTGCTTAACGGCGTAACCTTAGGCAGCACCTACGCGCTGATCGCCATCGGCTACACCATGGTGTATGGCATTATCGGCATGATCAACTTCGCTCACGGCGAAGTCTATATGATCGGCAGCTATGTCTCTTTTATCGTTATCGCCGCCCTGATGATGGTCGGCATTGATGTGGGTTGGGTATTAATCGGTGCGGGTTTCCTCGCAGCGATTGTTATCGCTAGCGCTTACGGCTGGAGCATTGAGCGCGTCGCTTATAAGCCAGTGCGCTCTTCCAAGCGCCTGATTGCGCTGATCTCCGCCATCGGAATGTCTATTTTCCTGCAGAACTATGTCAGCCTGACGCAAGGCTCACGCGATCTCGCGCTGCCGGGCCTGGTCAGTGGTCAGCTGACGCTGGGCGAAAGCAACGGATTCGCCGCCACCATTAGCACCATGCAGGTGGTGATCTGGCTGGTAACATTCCTCGCCATGCTGGCGCTGACGCTGTTTATCCGTTATTCACGCATGGGTCGCGCCTGCCGCGCCTGCGCCGAAGATCTCAAAATGGCCAGCCTGCTGGGCATCAATACCGATCGGGTGATCTCGCTGACCTTTATCATCGGTGCGGCGATGGCAGCGGTGGCGGGCGTGCTGCTGGGGCAGTTTTATGGCGTCATCAACCCCTATATCGGCTTTATGGCGGGCATGAAGGCCTTTACCGCCGCCGTGCTGGGCGGCATCGGCAGTATTCCCGGCGCGATGCTGGGCGGCCTGGTGTTAGGTATCGCTGAAGCGCTGACATCGGCTTATCTCAGCACTGAATATAAAGATGTGGTCTCGTTTGCGCTGTTGATTGTGGTTCTGCTGGTTATGCCGACGGGTATCCTCGGTCGTCCGGAGGTAGAAAAAGTATGAAGCCCGCTCACTTTTTTAATGCCGTTATGTCGGCATTGATGCTGTTAGTTCTTGCCGCCTTCTTTATGGGAATGCGCCTTAACCTCGACGGCACACGGCTGGTAGTGAATAACGCAGGCAGCGTGCGCTGGAACTGGATCGCCATCGGCTGTGCCGTGGTGTTTGTTTTCCAGCTCTTACGCCCGCTTATCGGACGCAGCCTGAAGCGCAGCGGCGGTAGCGGATTTGTGCTGCCGAGTTTTGACGGCACGACGCCAAAGCAGAAGCTGCTGGCGCTGTTGCTTATCGTCGCGGCGGTGATCTGGCCGTTTATTGTCTCGCGCGGCACGGTGGATATCGCTACGCTCACGCTGATTTACGTCATGCTTGGGCTGGGGCTGAACGTGGTGGTGGGGCTGTCTGGCCTGCTGGTGCTGGGCTACGGCGGCTTTTACGCCATCGGCGCCTACACCTTCGCGCTGCTTAATCACTATTACGGCCTGGGATTCTGGCAATGCCTGCCGCTGGCGGGGCTGGTTTCTGCCTTGTTTGGCCTGCTGCTGGGCTTTCCGGTGCTGCGTCTGCGCGGCGATTATCTGGCAATTGTTACCCTCGGCTTTGGTGAAATCGTCCGTATCCTGTTGCTGAACAACACCGCCATTACCGGCGGGCCGAACGGTATCAGCCAGATCCCGAAACCGACCTTTTTCGGTCTGGAGTTTAACCGCAGCGCGCGCGACGGCGGCTGGGATACTTTTCATCACTTCTTTAACCTGAAATACGATCCCAGCGATCGCATTATTTTTCTCTATCTGGTGGCGCTGCTGCTGGTGGTGCTGACGCTGTTTGTGATCAACCGTTTACTGCGTATGCCGTTGGGCCGCGCCTGGGAAGCGCTGCGTGAAGATGAGATCGCCTGCCGCTCTTTGGGCCTGAGTCCAACGCGTATCAAGCTGACCGCCTTTACCATCAGCGCCGCGTTTGCCGGTTTCGCCGGTAGCCTATTTGCCGCGCGTCAGGGGTTTATCAGCCCGGAATCTTTTACCTTTGCCGAATCGGCCTTTGTGCTGGCGATCGTGGTGCTGGGCGGTATGGGCTCGCAGTTTGCGGTAATCCTGGCGGCGATTCTGCTGGTGGTTTCGCGTGAGCTGATGCGTGATTTGAATGAATACAGCATGCTGGTGCTGGGCGCGCTGATGGTGCTGATGATGATTTGGCGTCCGCAGGGATTATTGCCGATGCAGCGACCGCATCTGAAGCTGAAGGACAAGCAACAGGGAGAGCAGGCATGAGTCAGCCTTTATTAACGGTGGAAGGCCTGATGATGCGTTTCGGCGGCCTGCTGGCGGTCAATAACGTCGCGCTGGAGCTGCATCCGCAGGAGATCGTGTCATTAATCGGCCCGAACGGCGCAGGCAAAACCACGGTGTTTAACTGCCTGACCGGCTTTTATAAGCCAAGCGGCGGATCGATTCGCTTAGGCGATCGCCAGCTGGCGGGGCTGCCGGGCCAGCAAATTGCGCGTATGGGCATTGTGCGCACCTTTCAGCACGTGCGTCTGTTTCGTGAAATGACGGTGATTGAAAATCTGCTGGTGGCGCAGCATCAGCATTTGAAAAGCGGCCTGTTTTCCGGCCTGTTGAAAACCCCGGCTTTCCGGCGAAGTGAAAGCGAGGCGCTGGATCAGGCCGCCAGCTGGTTGCGGCGTGTGGGTCTGTTGGAAATGGCTAACCGGCAGGCGGGCAATTTGGCTTATGGCCAGCAGCGACGGCTGGAAATCGCCCGCTGCATGGTAACGCGCCCGGAAATCCTGATGCTGGATGAACCAGCGGCGGGGCTTAACCCGAAAGAGACGCATGAGCTGGATGCGCTGATTGCAGAGCTGCGCGGCGAACATAAGGTGACGGTGCTGCTTATCGAACATGATATGAAACTGGTGATGGGGATTTCCGATCGTATCTACGTGGTTAATCAGGGGACGCCGCTGGCAAACGGCACGCCGGAAGAAGTACGTAACAACCCGGACGTGATCCGCGCATATTTAGGTGAGGCATAAAATGGCGAATCCGATGTTAACGCTCAGCAACGTCAGCGCGCATTACGGCAAAATTCAGGCGCTGCATCAGGTGAGTCTGGAGATCAATCAGGGCGAGATCGTCACGCTGATTGGCGCGAACGGCGCGGGCAAGACCACGCTGCTGGGCACGCTGTGCGGTGAGCCGCGCGCTTCCGAAGGCACCATCTCATTCGATGGCAACAACATCACCGACTGGCAAACGGCGCGCATTATGCGCGAGGCGATTGCTATTGTGCCGGAAGGGCGGCGGGTTTTTTCGCGCATGACGGTGGAAGAGAACCTGGCGATGGGCGGTTTCTTCGCCAGCCGTCAGCAATATCAGCAGCGCATTGCGCAGGTTTATGAGTTGTTTCCGCGCCTGCATGAGCGACGCATCCAGCGAGCAGGCACCATGTCAGGCGGTGAGCAGCAAATGCTGGCGATTGGTCGCGCGTTAATGAGTCAGCCGCGATTGCTGTTGCTGGACGAACCTTCGCTGGGACTGGCGCCGATTATCATTCAGCAGATTTTCGATACCATTGAGCAGCTGCGTCAGGAGGGCATGACCATCTTTCTGGTGGAGCAAAACGCCAATCAGGCATTGAAGCTGGCCGATCGCGGCTACGTACTGGAAAACGGCCACGTGGTGCTGGAAGACAGCGGCGATGCGCTACTGGCTAACGAGGCGGTCCGCAGCGCCTATCTCGGCGCCTGATCGCGCACCGCAGGCGACACCCAACGCCAAGGGATGTCTTAAGCAGGCGACACCCAAAGCCTGGGGAAGTCTTTAACAGACGACACTCAAAGCCTGGGGAAGTCTTTAACAGACGACACTGAAGCCCGAAGTTGTCTTAAGCAGACGACACCCAAAGCCTGAGGAAGTCTTTAACAGACGACACTGAAGCCCGAAGTTGTCTTAAACAAGAGACATTGAAGCCCGAAGTTGTCTTAAGCAGGCGACGCCCAAAGCCTGGGGCAAGCGGGGTTCCGGCCTGGAGTAAAGCGTCCCGCGCCATGGAAGGCGCGGGCCGAGCCGGTCATGGATGACGGCAGTTGCGTCTTTACGGAAGGCCGGAACCCCGCTTGCGTCTTCGCACGCCCAGCCAGCGTGTTTATGTCTCCCGCACGCCGAGCCAACGTGTTTACGTCTCCGCACGCCCAGCAAACTCCGCACGCTCAGCAAACTCCGCACGCTCAGCAAACTTCGCCCGCCCAGCAAACGCTGCCCGCTCAGTGCAACCTCACTGTCATCTTTCCGTCACCTGCCGGTTATCTCACCGTCATTTTTCCGTGTCATGTTACGTTGCGAACAAAAAAAGCGTGTTATTACGCACACCTACAATGTCACAGGAAAACGCTATGTCCTCCTTTACGTTTCGTCATACCGCGCTCAGCATAGTGCTGGGACTGGCACTGAGCGGCAACGCCCTGGCCGCGACGGAAATTCCGTTCTGGCACTCCATGGAAGGCGAACTAGGCAAGCAAGTCGACTCTCTGGCACAACGTTTTAACCAGGCGAACCCCGATTATAAAATCGTACCGGTCTACAAAGGCAACTATGAACAGAGCCTGGCAGCCGGTATCGCAGCAGTACGCACCGGCAAAGCGCCCGCCATCCTACAGGTTTACGAAGTCGGCACCGCGACCATGATGGCGTCGAAAGCCATCAAACCGGTATACCAGGTCTTTAACGATGCGGGCATCAAATTCGATGAATCGCAGTTTGTCCCGACTGTCTCTGGCTACTACACCGATGCGAAAAGCGGTCATCTGCTGTCGCAGCCATTTAACAGCTCCACGCCAGTGCTCTACTACAACAAAGACGCCTTCAAAAAAGCGGGCCTCGATCCAGAACAACCACCCAAAACCTGGCAACAGCTGGCAAAAGATACCGCGGCGTTGCGTAAAGCGGGCATGAAATGCGGCTACGCCAGCGGCTGGCAGGGCTGGATCCAAATTGAAAACTTCAGCGCCTGGCACGGTCTGCCGGTAGCTACCGAAAACAACGGCTTTGACGGCACCAACGCCGAACTGGTTTTCAATAAGCCAGAGCAGGTACGCCACATTGCCATGCTGGAAGAGATGAACAAAAAAGGAGACTTCACCTACTTTGGCCGTAAGGATGAATCTACCGAAAAGTTCTATAACGGCGACTGTGCGATCACCACCGCCTCATCCGGCTCGCTGGCGGACATTCGTCAGCACGCCAAATTCAATTATGGCGTCGGCATGATGCCATATGACGAAAGCGTCCCGAGCGCGCCGCAAAACGCCATTATCGGCGGAGCGAGCCTGTGGGTCATGCAGGGCAAAGACAACCCCACCTATAAAGGCGTGGCGGAGTTCTTACAGTTCCTCGCTCAGCCGGAAAACGCGGCCGAATGGCATCAAAAAACCGGCTACCTGCCGATCACCAAGGCCGCTTACGAGCTGACGCGTCAGCAGGGCTATTATGAGCAAAACCCGGGCGCAGACATCGCCACGCGCCAGATGCTGAACAAGCCGCCGTTGCCGTTCACCAAAGGCCTACGCCTTGGCAACATGCCGCAGATCCGCACCATCGTTGATGAAGAGCTGGAAGGCGTCTGGAACGGCAGCAAAACGCCGCAGGCCGCGCTTGATTCCGCCGTTCAGCGTGGCAACCAACTGCTGCGTCGCTTTGAACAACAGGTGAAGTAAGCCAACGCCGGGCCGCTGGCGGCCCGGCTATCCTTCATCCTGTCACGCACCGCCTGTACCGATCTGTTATGGAACCACCGCATGTCGAGTTCTCGTCCCGTTTTCCAGTCACGCTGGCTCCCCTGGGTGCTGGTTTTTCCGCAGTTGCTTATTACCCTGATCTTCTTTATCTGGCCCGCCGGTGAAGCGCTCTGGTACTCGGTACAAAGCGTCGATCCCTTTGGTTTTTCCAGCACCTTTGTCGGGCTGGAAAACTTTAGCCGTTTGCTGGATGACGCTTATTATCTGGAATCGTTCTGGACTACGCTGATCTTCAGCGCGCTGGTCACCGGCTTCGGACTGCTGATTTCACTGCTGTTCGCCGCGCTGACAGATTATGTGCTGCGCCTGAAGCGCTTCTATCAGACGCTGTTGCTGTTGCCTTATGCGGTCGCGCCCGCCATCGCCGCCGTGCTGTGGATGTTTTTATTTAACCCCGGCATCGGGCTGATTACCCACTTCCTGCAAAGCATCGGCTACAACTGGAACCATGCGCAGAACAGCGGCCAGGCGATGTTTCTGGTGGTGCTGGCCTCGGTATGGCAGCAGATCAGCTATAACTTTCTGTTTTTCTTCGCTGCGCTGCAGTCGATCCCGCGCTCGCTGGTGGAAGCGGCCGCGATTGACGGCGCCGGGCCGGTGCGTCGTTTCTTTCATCTTTCCCTGCCGCTGATCGCGCCGGTGAGTTTCTTTCTGCTGGTGGTAAACCTGGTTTACGCCTTTTTCGACACCTTCCCGGTGATTGACGCCGCCACGCAGGGCGGTCCGGTGCAGGCGACCACC
This sequence comes from Mixta sp. BE291, assembly GCF_031457955.1. Taxonomy (NCBI): domain Bacteria; kingdom Pseudomonadati; phylum Pseudomonadota; class Gammaproteobacteria; order Enterobacterales; family Erwiniaceae; genus Mixta; species Mixta sp. BE291. Next base: position 390,505 of record NZ_JAVDXN010000004.1, read on the forward strand.
ACGCTGATTTATAAAATCTATCGTGAAGGCTTTGCCGGTCTCGATCTCTCTTCATCGGCGGCGCAGTCGGTCGTGCTGATGTTTTTGGTGATTATCTTAACCATTATTCAGTTCCGCTACGTCGAACGTAAGGTGCGTTATCAATGATTGAAAACCGTCGCGGGCTGGATATTTTCAGCCACGTTATGCTGGTTTTAGGCATTCTGACCATTCTGTTCCCGCTTTGGGTGGCCTTTGTGGCCGCTACGCTGGATAACCAGCAGATTTTTCAGGTGCCGATGACCCTGATACCCGGCACGCAGCTGTGGCACAACCTGCGTGAAATCTGGCTGCATGGCGTCAGCAGCAACAGTGCGCCGATGAGCGTGCTGCTGTTAAACAGCACGCTGATGGCGTTAGGTATCACCATCGGCAAAATCACCGTCTCGATGCTCTCTGCCTTTGCGCTGGTCTGGTTTCGCTTTCCGCTGCGCAACCTGGTGTTCTGGATGATTTTTATCACGCTGATGCTGCCGGTTGAGGTGCGTATTTTCCCCACGGTGGAAGTGGTGGCTAACCTGCAACTGCTCGACAGCTACAGCGGCCTGACGCTGCCGCTGATGGCGTCCGCCACCGCAACGTTTCTGTTCCGTCAGTTCTTTATGTCGCTGCCGGATGAGCTGATGGAGGCGGCGCGCATTGATGGCGCAGGCCCGATGCGCTTCTTCCGCGATATCGTGCTGCCGCTGTCACGCACTAACCTGGCGGCACTTTTTGTGATCACCTTTATCTACGGCTGGAACCAGTATCTCTGGCCGATTCTGATCACCAGCGAAACAAAAATGGGCACGGCGGTGGCGGGCATTCGCAGCATGATCTCCTCCGGCGAAGGCACCACCCAATGGAATCTGGTAATGGCAGCGATGCTGCTGACGCTGATCCCGCCGGTGGTGGTGGTGATGGTGATGCAGCGGGCGTTTGTCCGTGGTTTGGTTGAGAGTGAGAAATAATTTATGGCAGCAGTAACCCTTCAGGCCGTCACCAAATCTTATGACGGCAAGCAGCAAATTATCCAGCCGCTGGATGTGGTGATTGGCGACGGCGAATTTATGGTAATGGTCGGGCCTTCTGGCTGCGGCAAATCGACGCTGTTGCGTATGGTCGCCGGGCTGGAACGCGTCACCAGCGGCGATATCTATATCAACAGGCAGCGGGTAACCGAGCTGGAGCCGAAAGATCGCGGCATTGCGATGGTGTTCCAGAACTATGCGCTCTATCCGCATATGACCGTGGAAGAGAACATGGCGTACGGCCTGAAAATTCGCGGCATGGGGCGTGAGCTGATCCGCCAGCGCGTGCTGGAAGCGGCGCGTAGCCTGGAGCTGGATGCGCTGTTGAAAAGACGTCCGCGTGAACTCTCCGGCGGTCAGCGCCAGCGTGTGGCGATGGGACGCGCCATCGTGCGTGAGCCGGAGGTCTTTCTGTTTGACGAGCCGCTCTCTAACCTTGATGCGCGGCTGCGCGTGCAGATGCGCCTGGAGCTGCAACAGCTGCATCGACGGCTGCGCACCACCAGTCTCTATGTCACGCACGATCAGGTCGAAGCGATGACGCTGGCGGAGCGGGTGATGGTGATGAATAAAGGCGTGGTCGAGCAGGTCGGGACGCCGGTTGAGGTTTACGAACGCCCGGCGACGCGCTTTGTCGCCAGCTTTATCGGTTCACCGGCGATGAACCTGCTGGAAGGCCGCTTCAGCCACGACGGCAGCGCCTTTGTACTGAGCGACAATCTGGCCTTGCCGCTGGCGGTGGCGAAAACGCAGTGGGCGAATCAGGCGGCAACGCTGGGCATCCGCCCGGAACATATCACCCTTAGCCGTCGGGAAGAGGGCGGTATTCCGCTGGTGGTTGATACGCTGGAGATCCTGGGGGCAGATAATCTGGCGCACGGCAGGTGGGGCGATCAGCACCTTGTGGTACGCTTGCCGCATCAGGAGCGCCCGAAGCCGGGCAGTATGCTCTGGCTGCATCTGCCCGTTGAGGCGCTGCACTTTTTCTCGGCTGAACACGGAGTGCGTCTGGAATGAATAAAGCATGGCCTTATCCCCCCATCGTTGCCCACCGCGGCGGCGGCAAACTGGCACCGGAAAACACCCTGGCGGCGATTGATACCGGCGCGCGCTACGGCCACGCCATGGTGGAGTTCGATGCCAAGCTGTCGCGCGATGCGCATATTTTTCTGCTGCATGACGACACGCTCGAACGCACCAGCAACGGACAGGGCATTGCAGGCGATCTGCCGTGGCCGCAGCTGGCGCAGCTGGATGCTGGCGGCTGGTTTGATGCCGCCTTTTCCCAGGAGCGGCTGCCGCTGCTGGAGGCGGTGGCGGCGCGCTGCCGTCAGCATCAATTAATGGCGAATATCGAAATCAAGCCCACTACCGGCTATGAAGCACAAACCGGAAAGGCGATAGCGCTGGCGGCGCGTGAACTGTGGCAGGGCGAAACCGCGCCGCTGCTCTCGTCGTTTTCGACGGTGGCGCTGGAGGCGGCGATGCAGGCCGCACCAGAGCTGCCGCGTGGGCTGCTGCTGGATGAATGGCATGAAGACTGGCAGGCAATGACCGCCGCGCTGGACTGCGTCTCCCTTCATCTGAATCACCACCTGCTGGATGCGCAGCGAACCGCGGCGATTAAACAGGCCGGACTAAGGATACTGGTTTATACCGTGAACCAGCCTGAGCGTGCGCGAACGCTGCTGGAGTGGGGCGTGGATGCGATCTGCACCGATCGCATCGATATTATCGGCCCCGATTTCAGGGATTAACGGGTATTGTTTTGATAAACCGGCGGCGGCGTATTGCTGCCGGGTTGCGACTGTAAAACGCGCTGCTGCGTATTGTTACGTTGTTCCTGCATGTGGCGCTGCATTTGCTGCGTTTGCTGCTGCCGATCCTGTTGCAGTTTATTCTGCTGCTGCATCTGACGCGTTTGCATATTGTTTTCCAGGCGCTGCTGGCTCGGGTTGTAACCCGGCTGATTAGGATTATTGTTGTTATTGTTCAGCGTATTCGCCATGCCGCTCAGCGGCAGCAGCGCGATAAAAACCATCAGTAGTTTCTTCACTTTCTCTTCCTCTTGATTGGCAGCGTAACGGAACGACGCCAGAGCGGCATCGCTGTGTGTTGCCTGCTCTAAGTTTAACTCACCTCCAGCGATCGGCCTGTGGCGGGAAGCTAATTTGCGTTAAGGCTCGCTTTTTGTCTTTATTTTGTGCAAGTTTAAGAAAAGTAAACACAATGTAAATAACAATAAGGGTGATGATATGCAGAAAAAAATAACGGGATGGCGGCTCACCGCTGCGTTGCTGACGCTACTGTGGGGCGGATCGGCAGCGGCGCTGGTACAGAACGCGCCGCCGGTTTCATATGGTATTGAGGCAGACACCTTCCATCCGGTACGGGCGACGCAGGGCATGGTGGCGTCGGTGGATGCCACCGCCACGCAGATCGGCGTAGATATTTTGCGTCAGGGCGGCAATGCGGTGGATGCCGCCGTAGCGGTCGGATTCGCCCTGGCGGTGACCCACCCGCAGGCGGGTAATCTGGGCGGTGGCGGTTTTATGCTGCTGCGTACCGCTTCTGGTCGTGCGACGGCTATCGACTTTCGTGAAGTCGCACCCGCGCGCGCCAGCCGCGATATGTTTCTGGATAAGCAGGGCAATGCGGACAGCAAACTTTCTCTGACCTCGCCGCTGGCCTCCGGGACGCCCGGTACGGTCGCGGGCTTTGCGCTGGCGGTACAAAAGTACGGTACGCTGCCGCTAAGCAAGCTGGTGCAGCCTGCCGTTGAACTGGCGCGCAAAGGCATTATCGTCAATGATGCGCTGGCGGATGACCTGAATAACTACGGCAAAGAAGTGCTGCTTTCTCATGAAAACAGCAAAGCCATCTTCTTTAAGCCGGACGGCACGCCTTATCAAAAAGGCGAGCGTTTGGTGCAGGCGAACCTGGCGCATAGCCTGTCGCTGATTGCCAAACAGGGCGCAGACGCCTTTTATAAGGGCGAGATAGCCGATCAAATCACGGCCGAGATGGCGCAGCATGGCGGCCTGATTAGCAAAGCGGATCTGGCGAGTTATCGCGCCGTAGAGCGCGAGCCGATTAGCGGCAGCTACCGTGGCTATCAGGTCTTTTCCATGCCGCCGCCCTCTTCCGGCGGCATTCATATCGTGCAGATCCTGAATATTCTGGAAAATTTCGATCTGGCGAAAATGGGCTTTGGCAGCGCTGACGCGATGCAGACCATCGCCGAAGCGGAGAAATATGCCTACGCTGACCGCTCGGAATATCTTGGCGATCCCGATTTTGTAAAGGTGCCGTGGCAGGCGTTAACCAGCAAAGCTTATGCGAAATCGCTGGCGCAGCAGATCGATCTCGCCAAAGCGCGTCCTTCGGCGGAGATCAAGCCGGGTAAACTCACACCCTATGAGAGTAACCAGACCACGCACTTTTCGGTGGTGGACAAACAGGGCAACGCGGTTGCGGTGACCTATACGCTGAACACCAACTTCGGTAGCGGTATTGTGGCGGGCAGCAGCGGTATCTTGCTGAATAATGAGATGGATGATTTTTCCGCACGTCCTGGTACGCCTAACGTGTATGGCCTGGTTGGCGGGGAAGCCAACGCCGTTCAGCCGGGCAAACGTCCGCTCTCATCTATGTCGCCGACGATTGTGGCAAAAGAGGGCAAAACCTGGCTGGTAACCGGCAGCCCTGGCGGCAGCCGGATTATTACCACCGTGCTGCAAATGGTGGTAAACAGCATTGATTTCGGTATGAACGTAGCGGAAGCGACCAACGCGCCGCGTTTCCACCATCAGTGGCTGCCGGATCAGCTGCGCGTTGAGAAGGGGTTCAGCCCGGATACGCTTAAGCTGCTGCGCGCGAAAGGACAAAACGTGGAAGTATTGCCTGCGATGGGCAGCACGCAAAGCATTATGATCGGGCCTGACGGCATGCGTTATGGCGCATCCGATCCGCGCACCGTAGATGATTTAACGGCAGGGTATTAACCGTACGCCGTGTCGGGAATGTGATTCCGACACGGCGTAAATCAGGAAAGGGCAGCGCATTTCCGGGAGCGCTTAAAGAGAAATAGACCATTGTATCAGCGGATGTATTGTTATAGCGTTAACAAGTGTAGTGGATGGCGGTTTAATTTCTGTTTTCTTTTAATTAAAAAATTATTATTAACGTTAAAATGCCGTTTTCAAAAATAATTTCATAATAGATTATTCAATAAAGTACCCTCTCATAACCTGCCAGGAAAAATCAGATGTAAAATTACACTATAGCAACAAAAGTAAGCACAGATTGGTATCAGCTGAAACAGTGTTTTGCCACTAAAGTTTTTTTTGATTTTTAATTGATAGCTAATTAATTATAGTTCCTTCCCGCTCGCTTATTCCCCCTCGGTTTTGTTATCCTTATATTGCACGAGTCAATAAGCATTACTGGTTCGGAAAAAGGAACGGAATCAACTCAACATGATGATAGACAGCGTGAAAGCTGTTTGCTTATAAGGAAGAACATCATGACATCTTTTCTGCGTATTTTTCTTTTTAAACTACAGCATCACTCCCTAATGATGTGGGGCGTATTGTTTTTTTTCGCCGCCTGGGGCGGCGTGGTACGGTATTTGACCGATAACTCCATTGAAAAATGGTCCTGGACAGGCTTGTTATCACAAATGACGATCTCCTGTTTCACCGGCCTGCTGGGTGGCATTTACGGCTATGAACGAGATTTTAGTAATGCGATGACGCTGATATGCGTCTGCGTATGTAGCACCTTCGGTTGTAGCCTGTTCAAAGCACGCTGACAATGTTACCGAACCAGAGCGGCTTTCGATCTTAGTCTGCGTGGCGAATTTCCCATAATTCAAAGCGCCAGTAAAGGAATCGCTTATGATGAAAGTTCTTTTTAACCTGCGTTTATTTGTTTTTATAGCTGGCATCGCTGGGTTATTTGGCGGCACGCTCTGGCTGCGCATGCAATATCAACAGGTAAATAGTTTAAAGCAACAGAATGCCAGCCTGAAATCGCAGTTGGAACAGCTTAATACGCATCTGCGGCACCTGAAAAACCATGCCGCCACGCTGAGTGCCGCCGTTGCTGAACAGCAAATAACGCAGAAAAAGTTAGAGGAAAAAAATAATGCCGTACGTAAAGCGCTGCAGAATAAGCTGGCAGAGAATGATTGCGCTGATAAGTCTGTGCCTGATGATGTTATCAGGCTGCAACGCGACGCCCTCAAACACCTTGTCGTTAGCAGATTTTCCGCTGCCGGAAAATTTACTGATGCCGTGTCAGGCACCTGTCTTCGATGTGCATAGCTGGGGCGATTATCCCGATTATGTTGCCAGGCTCAGCCTGACGCTGGATAAATGTAATAGCGACAAAAAGGCGCTGTTGGCTATTTTTCCATTAATTAACGCAGCCACCAAAGAGAATTAATTAAAATAATCGCCTTTTACTTAGCCAGTAAAATCATTGTTCGCTATATAAGGAAATAAACGATGAACAGCGTAAGTCGTGGGGTACGTAATAATAATCCAGGCAATATACGTAAAGGAGAACCATGGTTGGGGTTAATCGCGCGGCCGATGCAAACCGATCAGGCATTCTGTCAGTTTATCAGCCCCGAATATGGCATTCGCGCCATGATCATTATTTTACGTGGTTATCAACAGCGTTACGGTTTGCATACCCTTCGCCATTTTATCGAGCGCTGGGCACCTGCCGTTGAGAATGACACCCGGTCTTATGTTTGTCATGTCGCCGATGCTCTTGGCGTGTGCCCTGATAGCCCGGTAGATACGCGTGACCATCAGTTCATGATTGCGTTATTGCAGGCCATTATACGGCATGAGAATGGCTGTCAGCCCTATGAAGATGAGGTTTTTCTGCGTGCGCTGGAGCTGGCAGGTAGTTAAAGGTGTTGTGCTAATGCTTTAGCCGCACCTCTGGCAGCGCGAAGAAAGAGGCAATGTATGTTGCCAGAAGATGATAAAAAGCTTTACAGATACGAATGATAATGATTATTATTGCCATGCACTCCAGCGAGACCGGCATCGGGCTCTCTGCGAAGGCACGACATTGCTCACATTGCTTCCAGTATTTTTTTAGCCAGCCAAGAGCTGGCTTTTTTTTCGCCCTTATTAGCAGCCCGAAAGCCGCTTACCGGTTAAAGACATCAACGAGAATGGCGTAACAGAGCGTCCAATCCGATGTGACGACACTTAACTAGCGGTTAGCGATGACAGTAATGTAATCATTAACGGATTCGATTAATTTGCCATCGCTGGTGACTAAGGGCATTTGCTCATGCTTAGCCTGAGCCACGATAAGACGATCAAAGGGATCTTTATGTAATTTGTCGGGTAGCCCCGCCACCAGAAGTGCATGTTCGCTTTTCACCGGAATCTCAATTAAACCCGCGTCGCCAAGGCCATCTCTGAATTCGACAGGATTAATGGAAAAATCAGGCTTGTTCAGACTGCTTTTGATAACCACCTCCCAGATACTGGCAGCGCTGAAGCAAAGCTTGTTCTCAGTATTTTCTAACAATCCCAAAACCTGGGCTTTTAATCTGTCCGGCTCGTAAGCCATAAATAACAAAATATTAGTATCCAGTAAAAGGGGCATCAGGCTTCTTTCCCGGCAAACATTTCTTCAATTTCAGCAGCATTTAAATCATCAAAATCCTTTGGCACGCTACCTTTCCCTTGTAAAAAACCCATTTTTCGCTTTGGCTGTGCTTCCTGATATGCCACCACTTTAACCAGCGCCTGACCGTTTTTAGCAATAACAAAGGGCTCGCCCGTTCTGGCAACTTCCTGTACCAGTTTAGACAAGTTCGTTTTAGCATCATAAATGTTAACTTTTTCCACGAATCATCCTTTTAGAGAGAGTTGATTTCTGTATAAATTTTGCGCTATCGCTTAGAGTTGGTCAACCTTTTCAGGACAACTCTTTGGATAACAAATAAACAGTTTAACCCCAGGCCGATCGCCGCATACGCAACGCAGAAGAGCGTGTTATATTGCTACTCGATCCCATTCATTTTTTTTGAACAGAGGCGTGAAGTTTTTCAGCTATCATTCAATCCGCTCCGGCCGCAGACTAGAAAAAAACGTTGAGGAGCATTGAACATGATTTACTTACGCAAAGCTGAAGAACGCGGTCATGCGAACCACGGCTGGCTGGATAGCTGGCATACTTTTTCATTCGCTAACTATTACGACGCCAACTTCATGGGCTTCTCGGCGCTGCGCGTGATTAACGAAGACGTTATCGCGGGCGGCCAGGGTTTCGGCACCCATCCTCATAAAGATATGGAAATCCTGACTTACGTGCTTTCTGGCACCGTAGAGCACCAGGACAGCATGGGCAATAAAGAGCAGATCCCGGCAGGCGAGTTCCAGATCATGAGCGCAGGCACCGGCGTGCGTCATTCTGAATACAACGCCAGCAGCAGCGAGCCGCTGCATCTGTATCAGATTTGGATCATCCCGGAAAAAACCGGCATTGAGCCGCGCTACGACCAGCGCCGCTTTGCGGATGTTACGGGCCGCCAGCTGATTCTGTCACCGGACGCCCGTGACGGTTCGCTGAAGGTTTATCAGGATATGACGCTGTCGCGCTGGGTACTGAAGGCGGGCGAGAGCGATAGCGTTGCGCTGGATCCGGCACGCCGCATCTGGATTCAGGTGGTAAAAGGCGACGTCCAGGTTAATGACCAGCCGATCGCCACCAGCGATGCGTTAGCCATCTGGGAAGAGCGTGCGCTGACGCTGCAGGCAAGCAGCGATGCCGAGATCCTGCTGTTCGATCTGCCGCCGGTGTAAGTGTGCATCAGGCCGCCGTCCTCACCCGACGGCGGTTTTTTTTGTCTGCGATTTAGCAATGCGCTGAAATTGCCCGCCAGGGCGCGTTTTCCCCGCTCGTTACTGCTGCGGTTTTTTTGTAAACTCACTGTCATCTCCCTCTGGCCTGCGAATGATAATGAAGAAAAAAAGACCCGTGCTTCAGGATGTTGCCGATCGCGTCGGCGTGACGAAAATGACCGTCAGCCGCTATCTCCGTAATCCGCAGCAGGTCTCTGCCGCGCTCGGCGCGCAAATCGCCGTGGTGCTGGATGAGCTGGGCTACATCCCTAACCGCGCGCCCGATATGCTCTCTAACGCCACCAGCCGCGCTATTGGCGTGCTGCTGCCTTCATTTACCAACCAGGTTTTCGCCGACGTGTTGCGCGGCATTGAAAGCGTTACCGATGCGGCGGGCTATCAGACGCTGGTCGGCCACTTCGGCTACAACCCTGAAAAAGAAGAATTGCAGCTGCGCTCGCTGCTGGGCTGGAACATCGACGGGTTAATCCTTACCGAGCGTACCCACACGCCTGCCAGCCTGCGCATGATTGAAACCGCAGGCATTCCGGTGATTGAAATGATGGATAGCGTGTCGCCCTGTCTGGATATGGCGGTGGGCTTTGATAACGTCGAGGCAGCGCGCCAGATGACGCGGGCGATTCTGGCGAAAGGGCATCGTCATACGGTCTACCTGGGCGCGCGGCTGGATGAACGCACATTGCAAAAGCAGCAGGGCTACGCGCTGGCGATGCGGGAAGCGGGGCTGGAGCCGCACAGCGTCATGATGGAAGAAGCCTCCTCGTTTAGCGCAGGCGCGATGCTGCTGAGCGAAGCGCGGCGACGCTATCCACAAACCGACAGCCTGTTCTGCACCAATGATGATTTGGCGATCGGTGCTATGTTTGAATGTCAGCGCCAGGGATTGCGCGTGCCGCAGCAAATGGCGATTGCGGGCTTTCACGGGCACGATATTGCCCATGTGGTGACGCCGCGCCTGGCTACCGTACTGACGCCGCGCGATCGGATGGGGCGCGAAGCCGCCGCGCTGTTGCTGGCGCGCATCGGTGGCGAAAGCCGTACGCATCAGCCGGTGGATGTGGGGTTCGAGATTGAGGAAGGGGAGAGCATCTGAATCTGACGTTTTTTTGAACCTGCTCACAATTCCAGGCTTTTCCTGTCAGACAGGTTGCGCTGATGAACGCACGTACTGAGAATGGATGTGGCGATGTTATCGGTAACATGCGCCTTTTCATCTGCCGGAGCTAACTACAATGCAAAATCAGTCGCCGTCACATCACGTATTCATTTTGATGGGCGTATCAGGCAGCGGCAAATCTGCCGTCGCTTATGAAGTCTCACACCAGCTGAAAACCGCGTTTCTCGACGGCGATTTTCTGCATCCACGCGGGAACATCGAAAAAATGGCTGAAGGCCATCCGCTGAACGATGACGATCGCCGTCCCTGGCTCCAGTCGGTTAACGATGCGGCCTTCGCGATGCAGCGTACCCAGGCGGTTTCGATTATCGTCTGCTCCGCGTTGAAAAAAAGCTATCGCGACATTCTGCGTCAGGGCAACAGCAACCTCTCCTTTATCTATCTGAAAGGCGAGTTCGAAACGATTGAAAGCCGCCTGAAGGCGCGCAAAGGCCATTTCTTTAAGCCGCAAATGCTGGTCTCTCAGTTCGATACGCTGGAAGAGCCGGGCGTCGATGAAAGTGATGTGCTGGTGGTGGATATTAATCACACCCTGCCGGATGTCGTTGCCGCTACTATCGCTACCATTCAGGGTGCGATCAAAAAGGACTAGTTGTTTCTGATGAGTACCGCAACCCTGGTTTTAACCGCAGCAGGTTCGGTTGTTCTGCTGCTGTTTCTGGTCATGAAGGCGCGTATGCACGCCTTTGTCGCCCTGATATTAGTCTCTTTTGGTGCCGGTCTGTTTTCCGGGATGCCGCTGGATCAAATCGCTGAAACCATGCAAAAAGGCATGGGCGGCACGCTCGGCTTTCTTGCTGTGGTGGTGGCGCTGGGCGCGATGTTCGGCAAAATCCTGCATGAAACCGGCGCGGTCGATCAAATCGCCATTCGTATGCTGAAATCGTTCGGCGAAAGCCGGGCGCACTATGCGATGGGCATCGCGGGATTAATCTGCGCGCTGCCGCTGTTCTTTGAAGTGGCGGTGGTGCTGTTGATCAGCATTGCGTTCGCCGTCGCCCGACGCACCGGCGATAACCTGGTAAAACTGGTGATCCCGCTGTTCGCAGGCGTGGCGGCGGCGGCGGCGTTTCTGCTGCCTGGCCCGGCGCCCATGCTGCTGGCTTCGCAGATGCATGTCGATTTTGGCTGGATGATTTTGCTGGGGCTGTGCGCGGCGCTGCCTGGTATGCTGATCGCCGGTCCGCTGTTCGGCAATTTTATCAGCCGTCATGTCACTTTTAACGTGCCGGAAGATACGGCGCAGCCGGATGTGGAAGCGCATAAGCTGCCCTCCTTTGGCTTCAGCCTGTCGCTGATCCTGTTCCCGCTGGTGCTGGTGGGGCTGAAAACCATTGGCGCGCGCTTTACCGCCGAAGGGTCGCGTCTGTATGAGTGGCTGGAGTTTATCGGCCATCCCTTTACCGCCATTCTGCTGGCGCTGCTGCTGGCGATTTATGGCCTGGCCTGGCGTCAGGGCATGGATAAAGAGAAGGTGATGCAGGTATGCGGCAGCGCGCTGCAACCGGCGGGCATTATTCTGCTGGTGATCGGCGCGGGCGGCGTGTTTAAGCAGGTGCTGGTGGATTCCGGCGTCGGTCCGGCTTTAGGCAATGCGTTAACCAGCGCCGGGCTGCCGATTGCGCTGGCCTGCTTTATTCTCGCTGCGGCGGTGCGCATCATTCAGGGATCGGCGACGGTGGCCTGTTTGACCGCGGTCGGGCTGGTGATGCCGGTGATTGAGCCGCTGCACTATAACGGCGCGCAGATGGCGGCATTGTCGCTGTGTATCGCAGGCGGATCGATTGTGGTCAGTCATGTGAACGATGCCGGTTTCTGGCTGTTCGGCCGCTTTACCGGCGCAACCGAAGCGCAAACGCTGAAAACCTGGACGCTGATGGAAACCATTCTGGGCACCACCGGCGCAATTATCGGCATGATCGCCTTCGAGCTGCTCTCCTGATAGTACGGGCGGATGCTGGTCGTCCGCCCGCTTTACCCCTTACCCCGTTCGGCTAAATCTTCAGGTAGGCGCGCACGCCATCCAGGAACATCTGCGTCGCCAGCATAATCAAAATCAGGCCCATCAAACGCTCCAGCGCATTAACGCCTTTGTCGCCCAGCAGCCGCAGAAACAGGCCGGACAGCAGCAAAATCACCACCGTGACGCCCCATGCGCACAGCAGCGCGCCGACCAGATAGCCCATTTGATGCGGATATTGATGCGAAAGCAGCATCAGCGTTGCCAGCAGAGAAGGCCCGGCCACCAGCGGGATGGCCAGCGGCACCAGAAAAGGCTCCTCGCCCACCGGCAGGCCGGTACTGCTGCTTTCCGGCGAGGGGAAGATCATTTTAATGGCGATTAAGAACAGAATAATGCCACCGGAAATGGAAACCGTTTCGGTGCGCAGGTTCAGAAACGCCAGAATTTTTTCGCCAGCAAACAAAAAAAGCAGCATCAGCGCCAGCGCAATCAACATTTCACGAATCAGAACAATGCGCCGCCGCTTCGGCTCCAGATGTTTCAAAACCGACATAAAAATCGGCAAATTGCCGAGCGGATCCATAATCAACAGCAATAATATGGTCGCAGAGATCATTTCAGTCATTTATTTTGCTCTTTACGCGTAAGTCAGCAGCGCCGTTATTAGCAATGCTGTTGAAAAGATTAACACCATCGAATTAATTCACTTGCCAGCCGTGCTGCATTTTGTAGAGTTGAAGGTCGCAGGTAAACCCATTTTCGCAGGCGGGCTTCGCTTTCTGGCGAACCGGTATTTTCACTTTTCAGACGGTCAGGCGCTACTCAGGTGAGTCAGTTATCGCACCGGTAGCCTGTAGCAGGTGTTCAATGAAAAATGTAGGTCTTATTGGTTGGCGCGGTATGGTCGGCTCAGTGCTGATGCAGCGCATGAATGAAGAGCGTGATTTTGACGCGATTCGTCCGGTATTTTTCTCTACTTCCCAGCATGGCCAGGCCGCGCCGACGGTTGGCGGGCAGGGCGGTACGCTGCAGGATGCGTATGATATCGAGGCGCTGCGCGCGCTGGATATTATTATCACCTGCCAGGGCGGCGACTATACCAGTGAGATCTATCCGCAGCTGCGCGCCAGCGGCTGGCAGGGTTACTGGATTGACGCGGCCTCGACGCTGCGCATGAAAGATGACGCCATTATCATCCTCGATCCGGTTAACCATCGCGTGATCCGCGAGGGGCTGGATAAAGGCATCAAAACCTTTGTCGGCGGCAACTGCACCGTCAGCCTGATGCTGATGTCGCTGGGCGGCCTGTTTGCGCAGGATCTGGTGGAATGGGCTTCGGTCGCCACTTACCAGGCGGCTTCCGGCGGCGGCGCGCGTCATATGCGCGAGCTGCTGACGCAAATGGGTATGTTGCACAACCATGTGGCGCCTGAGCTGCAAAATCCGGCGTCGGCAATACTGGATATTGAGCGCAAAGTCACCGCGTTCACCCGTTCCGGCACGCTGCCGGTGGATAATTTCGGCGTGCCGCTGGCCGGCAGCCTGATTCCGTGGATTGATAAGCAGCTGGAGAACGGCCAGAGCCGCGAAGAGTGGAAAGGCCAGGCGGAAACCAACAAGATCCTCGGCACGCAACAGACCATCCCGGTTGACGGCCTTTGCGTCCGCGTGGGGGCGCTGCGCTGCCACAGCCAGGCTTTCACGCTGAAGCTGAAAAAAGATCTGCCGCTGGCGGAAATCGAACAGCTGCTGGGCGCGCATAATGAGTGGGTTAAAGTGGTGCCCAACGACCGTGAGCTGACTATGCGTGAGCTGACGCCTGCGGCGGTCACCGGCACGCTGACCACGCCGGTCGGACGCTTGCGTAAGCTGAATATGGGGCCGGAATATCTCTCCGCCTTCACCGTCGGCGACCAGCTGCTATGGGGCGCAGCGGAACCGCTGCGTCGTATGCTGCGTTTGCTGGTAGATTAATCGGCGACTGCCCCATTTGAGTTCAGGATGGGGCAGTAAACTAAATATTGTCATGTATGAGGTAAGGTACACGCATTACATTTGCCTGTTAATCATGTCTCTCTCCCTCCAGGCTGGGCAATGCGCTTCAGATATTAATTCCCATTATCTAATAGTGCTTTCCACAACAGTTGATATAAACATTAGCAATAATATCCTTGCTAATATTTATTCTAATAATATATTCTCAAGCAGGTATGCAGATAGATGAATATGCATAAAATGCTGATTTATTTGTGTAAATTTATCACGTCAGCTGTATATAAAAATAGTTAAAGCCGCTATTCCAGCCCCGTAAAGGTTCCTTTAATAAAAATAAAAGACGTTGCTCTTCGCTGCAGGAAAATATTTATTTTATAATTAAAATATATTTTTCCTTTGCCAAAATAGTGGCGCATATTATAAAAACCCCATGAAGGGGGTATGGCCTAAAAGGAGATTCTAATGCGTGAAATTAAATTGAACGAAATGGTAAGGGTCGCCGGTGGTTTTGGTTCCGGAAACAATAATGGAAATAATAGCGGTAATGGCAACGGAAATAGCGGCGGTGGCGGCGGATCTTGCAACGGAGGTAGTGGAGGAAACGGTGGCAACGGAGGTAATGGGGGCAACGGCGGCAATGGAGGTAATTGTGGCGGCGGAAGTGCTGGTCGCCGTTAAAGGTTAATCAATCCACTAAAAAAACGGTCTACTTATTCAGACGTTAAGTAAACCGTTGTAAAGGATAAAACTAAATCTGCAGGAGAAAGAAATGCGAGAACTAAGTGGCTTACAAACGTTGTTCATCGCTGGAGGTTCCCAGTGTGATGGAGGCAGAGGAGGAGATGGAGGGGCCGGTGGTAACGGCGGTAATGGAGGCGATGGCGGAAGCTGCGGTAGTGGTAATGGCGGCGATGGAGGTAATGGGGGGCCCGGCGGTAAAGGAGGAAGAGGAGGCAAGGGCGGCCCGGGAGGACATGATGGGCGTAACGGGCGCGATGGATAATTAGCCCAAATCGGAAGCTAAAGGGAGAGCTGCTGGTTGAACGTACTGAAAAATGCAATCGTGATGCTCCAGCTTATTATTCTGGCAAATATCTCACCTACTTATGCCAGGGAGAGTAGTGTGTTTACCTCACCAGATAATCTGGATCGCTATAGCTGGATGGAAACCTGTCAGAGTTGCACCGCTAAATGGCTTGAACAAAGAACAAAGCAATCGCGAAAAATAATAGATGCTCTTCCATGGAGGGAAACGACGCAAAAACAATTAAACGCGCTCAATTATGCTGAAGATACGCTCTCAAACCTCGTTGATGCAGGTGGCGATCGTTTTTATTTGCGTTCAACGCCTGCATTTCCTTATCTACGCCTTTTCGTAAAGAGAAAAAACGGCAATGAACAGTTGCTGATTGATCCCCCGGTCGGAACAGGCATTCAGTTTTTTTCACCATCATATGATGGTCGTTATATAGCTTATGGTTTAGCCGAGAATGGCTCCGAGTTTGCTTCAATAAATATTCTTGATACCAGAAAAGGTAAAAGCCTGCCCGACGTTATTCCCCGGGTTCGCTATCCTCTTATAGCCTGGCGGGGTGATAATCAGTCCTTTTTCTACCGACGTATGCCATCAGTGAAACAAAAAGCGCTACCTGCTGAGCGTCTGGCTGGCCAAAAGGTTTATCTGCACCATACAGGAAATGACGTTAGCCTGGATGTGGTCGTGTTTGACAGCTTTATGGTTTCTGAAAAGGCCGCCTCTGTCTACGATGATGTGGCCGTATATGCTTCCCCTGATTCAGAGTGGCTTGTTTCATCCATCTCTACCTCAACCAGCGGATACAGCAGCACGATATTTAAAGTACGTGCCGATGCATTAAACGGTGCAAAAACGCCGTGGGAAAAAATTATTGATAGTAGTGAGAACATTTCTCACTTTATTCTTTCAGGAAAATGGTTATACCTGGCAAAATATAATGATTCTTCTGGTTATCATGTCGCACGTAAAAATCTTGACGACCCTAGACACGCTGAAGAAACTATTGTTGAATGGTCAAGAGGTGAGTTAACCGGTTTTATAACCAACAAGGAATCGCTTTACATTACCTATCATGACAATGGCACAAGAAAGTTTTTAAGGGCACCTTTCGAAAATATAAGTAGGATAAAAAATATATCTCTCCCTTTTGAGGGCGAGATTACAGCATTATTTTCTGATTATGGAAAAAAGGAGATACTCTTTACCTTACAGGGATGGACAAAGCCGCCTGTGATATTGCGTTATGATCCCGATAAGAACATTGTTGAAGACACAGGGCTGATAGCTCCGCAATCCCATGATTTCTCTGATTATGAAGTGGAAGAGATATGGGTGATATCAAAAAATAATGTCCGCGTGCCTCTCACTATAATTCATAAGCGAGGATTAAATTTAGATGGAACTGCGCCCGTTTGGTTAACTACGTACGGGGCTTATGGCGTGAGTACATTTCCTAATTTTGATGCATCAAGGCTCATCTGGCTAAGAAAAGGCGGCGTTATTGCCATTGCCCATGTGCGCGGTGGTGGGGAGTTGGGGCCTTTTTGGCATGAGGAAGGGCGTGCATCAAATAAAGGAAATTCGATTTCGGATTTTATTGACTGTGCTGAGTACCTGATTGAAAATGGTTATACTCATCCATCAAAGCTTGTTATTAGCGGGGAAAGCGCTGGCGGAATAATTATCGGCATGGCTTTAGTAAAGCGGCCCGACATGTTTGCAGCTGCAGCGATACATGCCGGTATGCTTAATACTATCCGGTTGGATCAGATTCCCATAGGCGCAATGAATTTTAAAGAGTTTGGCTCACCCTTTACTGAAGAGGGAATACGCGATCTTAAGAAAGTCGATGCATATTATAATCTGAAAGATGGCGTTCGCTACCCTGCGGTGATGCTGACGGTAGGAATGAATGATGCGCGCGTTTCTCCCTGGCAGACAGCGAAGTTTGCAGCACGTCTGGAAGAAATAACAGCCACAGTGGAGAATCCAAATCCAGTGCTGGTCGTTTCGGAAAACGAGGCTGGACATAGTCCGGCAACCTATGAACAGGCGGACAGGAACTTCCTGGATATTCTAAACTTTTTTATATGGAGAACAACCCTTGCTAAAAAATAGTGCTGATATCCATAATGAAAAGGCGATTAGGAATTTTAGTCGACAAGAAAATCGTGTTGTATCTCCTTACCGATAAACTGCAAGCCTAATAAGAGTGCTTCATTTTTTTGAAAGTTACATGTATGATTAATTATTTTCTTGAGCAATAGTAATTTCGTGTAGATCTTCTCTGGTTCCCGAGTGAATATTTTGCTGTGGTACTGATGAACTCTGTCAGATAATATCTGAAAGATATGAAATTCAAACGCTGTCATAATGACTTTGTTATATGCAAGATAGATATCTGACAACTCATGCCAGTCAGATTTTTCAGTTAGAGCATAATCGATACGTTCACACATACATTTGCAATAATCTGGCACAAGATATGCTGAAGATATACGATTAATTGCGCTTGAAAAAATAGCACGTTGGATTTGTACTATTGAATTATATTCCTGTAAATCACATGACGCTATTTTAAAACCACGTTTCTTTTGCCAATTAAGCAAGCCTCTTTCAGATAAGCGTATTAATGTCTCGCGCACAGGTATAAGACTTACTCCAAGTGAAGAACTTAATTCTCCTGGGTTTATATACTCTTCTTTTTCAAAGTCGCCATATATTATTTTTGAACGTATCTCATTGAATGTGTCTCTTTTTATGTTCCCCATCACAACAGTCCTTTGTGAAAAATATTACTGGTTTTAATTACGAATTCATCGGCTTTTAAGCTTCGAATGATATATTATTATGTTCGAAAGGTGAACGGCATCAAAATTTATCGGCGTTTTGCGAATATATTCTATGATGCATTTTAGAAAATTATTTATTTTGATGGATATCAAATAAAGCTGCGTCGTTTTCACTTCTCTGATTTCACCCTTAAAAATTTATAGTTAGCCAGGAAAATTTTAGTAAAAAATGCTGCTAACAATCTCATTCAGGGAGACTATCTTAATATGAGACCAGAAAAGTAACGGGGAAGCGCCAGGTGATTTTTTTCAAGTAAGCAACCGCTGAATCTCTGCCCGGTGCGCGATGGAGAATACAATAGTTTCTGTAAAGCTCTCTGGGATCAGCGGCAACATTTAGCCCTTATCAGTTATCTAAAGCATAAATTCGGATTTTTCCGTGCGTGTCGCCTCTTACAGAGCCAGACTTTCGCTATCTAACAACGCAGGATGCGGCATAGAGGCAGCCATAAAGGCATTCTTACCGATGTGGGAGGATGTCTGAAATCGTACAAGCTCACTCTTTTCCTGTCTTTTCATTGGGCTGGCGTAAAAGTAACCGCCAGGTGATCCGTATCCTCTTTTTCAGCTTTGTGCTAATTATTTTATGCAAAGTTCGCAGGCTTATTGTTGGCCTTGTCTATGCTTAGCAAGACTGTTTTGTTTTTCTGCTTTGAATATTAAAAGTTGATGCGCGCGGCAACGCTTTTTCCATGGAAAGGTGCGGCTCTGTCAGCGTGCGCATGGCTCATTGAAGAGTAGTCAGGCTAACGTCCTCACACGTAACGTTTCGGCTACCATACATCACAGGAAGAAAGTCATGTCAGAGCTCCCGGATCGCCAGGCGATCAATGCGATTATTGAAGGTCACTACGCTGACCCGTTTTCACTGTTGGGAATGCATCAGACCGGTAAAGGACTTGAGGTGCGGGCGCTGTTGCCTGATGCCTCGGAAGTGTGGGTGATTGAAACCAGCACCGGGCGTAAATGCGCTCAGCTGAAATGTCTCGACTCGCGCGGTTTTTTTCATGGCGTTATTCCGCGTCGTAAAAACCCGTTCCGCTATCAGCTTGCCGTCACCTGGCACGGCGAGCAGAACCTGATTGATGATGCCTATCGCTTCGGCCCGCTGCTGCAAGATCTCGACAGCTGGCTGCTGGCGGAAGGCACCCATTTACGCCCTTATGAAACGCTGGGCGCGCATGCCGATGTGATTGACGGCATTAGCGGCACGCGTTTCTCTGTCTGGGCGCCTAACGCGCGCCGTGTCTCGGTGGTGGGCGATTTTAACTATTGGGATGGCCGCCGCCATCCGATGCGCTTTCGCCGGGAAATCGGCATCTGGGAACTGTTCGTGCCTGCGGCGCGTAATGGCCAGCTCTACAAGTTTGAAATTATTGATAACAAAGGGGATTTGCGTCTGAAGTCCGATCCCTTTGCGTTTGAATCACAAATGCGGCCTGACAGTGCCTCGGTGATTTGCGGACTGCCGGAAAAGGTAGTGATGCGCGAGGATCGCAAAGCGGCTAACGCCTTTGACGCGCCGATTTCGGTGTATGAAGTGCATCTTGGCTCCTGGCGTCGTCATACCGATAACAACTTCTGGCTGAGCTACAAAGAGCTGGAAGAGCAGCTGATCCCCTACGTTAAAGAGATGGGCTTTACCCATATCGAACTGATGCCGATTAATGAGCATCCATTCGATGGCAGCTGGGGCTATCAGCCGGTGGGCATGTACGCGCCGACCCGGCGTTTCGGCACGCGCGACGAGTTCCGTCATTTTGTCGCTGCCGCCCACGCCGCCGGGATCAATGTGATCCTCGACTGGGTGCCCGGCCATTTTCCCTCGGATGATTTCGGCCTGGCGCAGTTTGACGGCACTGCGCTGTATGAACATGAAGACCCGCGCGAAGGCTTTCATCAGGACTGGAACACCCTGATCTATAACTACGGGCGACGCGAAGTCAGCAACTATCTCGCCGGTAACGCGCTTTACTGGGTAGAACGCTTTGGCATCGACAGCCTGCGAGTGGATGCGGTGGCCTCAATGATCTACCGTGATTACAGCCGACCGCAGGGCGAATGGGTGCCAAATCACTTTGGCGGCCGGGAAAACCTCGAAGCGATCGATTTCATTCGTTATACCAACCGTATGTTGGGGAGCACCGCTCCCGGCGCGGTGACCATCGCCGAAGAATCCACCGATTTTCATGGCGTGTCGCGTCCGCCGGAAACGGGCGGGCTGGGCTTCTGGTACAAGTGGAATCTGGGCTGGATGCACGACACGCTGGATTACATGAAGCTCGATCCCATCTACCGCAGCCACCATCATCACTTGATGACGTTCGGCATGCTCTACAACTACACCGAAAATTTTGTGCTGCCGCTTTCACACGATGAAGTGGTGCACGGTAAGCGCTCCATCCTTGACCGCATGCCGGGCGACGCCTGGCAGAAATTCGCCAATCTGCGCGCCTATTACGGCTGGATGTGGGCCTTCCCCGGCAAAAAACTGCTGTTTATGGGCGGCGAGTTCGCTCAGGGACGTGAATGGAACCATGATTCCAGCCTCGACTGGCATCTGCTGGAAGGCGAGGACAACTGGCATAACGGCGTACAGCGACTGGTACGCGATCTTAACCTGACCTATCGCCACCATGCGCCGATGTACCAGTGCGATTTCGACGGCAGCGGCTTTGAATGGCTGGTGGTGGATGATTACGAAAACTCGGTATTTATTTTTGCGCGCCGCGATCGTGAAGGCAATGAAATCATTGTTGCCAGCAACTTTACGCCGGTCGCACGTGAAAATTACCGTTTCGGCATCAATCAGCCGGGCGCCTGGCGCGAAATCCTGAATACCGACTCTGTGCATTATCACGGCAGCAATACCGGCAACGGCGGCGTCGTGTGGAGCGATCCGCTACCCAGCCATAACCGTGAGCATTCGCTGATGCTGACCCTGCCGCCGCTGGCGACGATTTGGCTGGTTCGGGAGGCGGAATGAGTCATTTGCGTACGGGTAATCCTGCTCCCCTGGGCGCAACCTGGGATGGTAGCGGGGTTAACTTCACGCTTTTTTCTCAACACGCACAGCGCGTGGAGCTTTGCCTGTTCGATGAACAAGGTCAGGAAGTACGTTACGACCTGCCATCGCGCAGCGAAAGCATCTGGTATGGCTATGTACCGGATCTCAAACCGGGCCAGCGCTACGGCTATCGCGTGCATGGTGCCTGGGCGCCCGAGCAGGGCCATCGCTTTAACCCGGCCAAGCTGTTAATCGATCCCTGCGCGCGCGCCGTCGAGGGCGGCGTGGTGGATAGTCCGCTGTTTAACGGCGGAGAATGGCAGCGTGACGAGCAGGATAACGCGGCGATAGCGCCGAAAAGCGTGGTGGTCGCGCAAGACTTTAACTGGGGCGATGATGCCGCGCCGCGCGTGCCCTGGGGCAATACCGTGATTTATGAAGCGCACGTGCGCGGCCTGACTCAACGGCATCCGGAAATTCCGGAAACGCAGCGCGGCACTTACGCGGCGCTGGGACACCCTGCTATTGTCAATTATCTCAAAAGGCTGGGTATTACCACGCTGGAGCTACAGCCGGTGGCGCAGTTTGCCGATGAGCCGCGCCTGCAACAGCTGGGGCTGAGTAACTATTGGGGCTATAACCCTTATGCGCTCTGGTCGGTGGAGCCGCGCTACGCATCCGGCGAGCGTGGCCGCAGCGCGCTACAGGAGTTTCAGCAGGCGGTAAAAACGCTGCATGCGGCGGGCATTGAGGTGGTGCTGGATGTGGTATTTAACCATACCGCCGAGCTGGAAGAGATTGGCCCGACGCTTTCCCTGCGCGGTATTGATAATGCCAGCTACTATTGGTTAAGCGCCGACGGGCATTATCACAACTGGACCGGCTGCGGTAACACGCTCAATCTCAGCCATCCTCAGGTCATGAACTGGGCGCTCGACTGTTTACGCTATTGGGTTACGGTGTGCCACGTCGACGGCTTTCGCTTCGATTTGGCGCCGGTGCTGGGAAGAACGCCCGATTTTCGCGCCGACGCGCCTTTCTTTGCGGCGCTAAAAGCCTGTCCGATTCTTTCTCAGGTCAAGCTGATCGCCGAGCCGTGGGATATCGGGCCGCACGGCTATCAGCTGGGGCATTTTCCCGCGCCGTTTGCTGAATGGAACGATCGCTTTCGCGATGATATGCGCCGCTACTGGCTACAGGGTGAATTATCTAACGGCGACGTTGCGCGCCGTTTTGCCGCGTCCAGCGATGTCTATCAGCATGATGAGCGTCCGCCTTCCGCCACGGTGAATCTGATTACCGCACACGACGGCTTTACCCTGCGCGATCTGCTGAGTTTTACGCGCAAACGTAACGAAGCCAACGGTGAGGATAACCGCGACGGGCACAACGGCAACTTTAGCCACAATCACGGCAGTGAAGGATTAACGGTATCGCTTAACGTGCTGGAGCGTCGGCGGCGCAGCGCGCATGCCTTGCTGACCTCGCTGCTGCTGGCGCAGGGCACGCCGATGCTGCTGGCCGGTGATGAACATGGCCATACGCAGCATGGCAACAACAATGCCTATTGTCAGGATAACGAACTGACCTGGTTTGACTGGGAAAACCAGGACGAAGGGCTCTACGCCTTTACCGCCGCGCTGATTCATTTGCGCCAGCAAATTCCGGCGTTAACGCAGGATCGCTGGTGGGCGGAAGGCGATGGGAACGTTCAGTGGTTTAATCGTCAGGGAGAGCCGCTGAACGCGCAGGAATGGGAGCAGGGAGAGCATAAATTGCAAATCCTGCTTTCGGGTCGCTGGCTGATCACGATTAATGCCACGCAAGACGTGAGCGAAATATCTCTACCAGATGGAGAATGGCGCGCGGTTCCCCCTTTTGCCGGGGAAGATAATCCTGTCTCGTCGACTGTCTGGCATGGGCCTGCGCACGGCGCGTGTGTGTTCCAGAAGCAAGTATAAGGAGTCAGACATGGTCAAGTTAGAACGTACCGAACACCTGATGCTGGCGAGACAACTGCCAACGCAAACCGTGGCCCTCATTCTTGCAGGCGGACGCGGCACGCGCCTGAGAGATTTGACCGCGACGCGCGCCAAACCTGCGGTGCATTTTGGCGGCAAATTCCGCATCATCGATTTTGCGCTGTCGAACTGCATTAACTCCGGCATCCGCCGCATTGGGGTGATCACCCAGTACCAGTCCCACTCGCTGGTGCAGCATATCCAACGCGGCTGGTCATTCTTTAATGAAGAGATGAATGAGTTTGTCGATCTGTTACCGGCGCAACAGCGTTTTAGCACCGAGCACTGGTATCGCGGCACCGCCGATGCGGTAACCCAGAACCTGGATATTATTCGTCGCTACGATGCGCAATATATCGTGATTCTGGCGGGCGACCATATCTACAAAATGGATTACTCGCGCATGCTGCTGGATCATGTCGATAACGATGCGCGCTGCACCATCGCCTGTTTGCCGGTACCGCTGCATGAGGCGACCGCCTTCGGCGTGATGGCGGTAAACGAACAGAATCGCGTGGTGGATTTTGTGGAAAAACCGGCGCAGCCGCCTTCCATGCCGGGTGACGATACCCTGGCGTTAGCCAGCATGGGCATCTACGTATTTAACGCCGACTACCTTTATCAGCTGCTGGAAGAAGATCTGGAGATCCCAGGCTCCAGCCACGATTTCGGTAAAGACCTGCTGCCGAAAATCGTCGCCAGCGGTGAAGCGCTGGCGCACTCCTTTAACCTCTCCTGCGTACAAAACGACGACGACGCGATGCCCTACTGGCGCGATGTGGGCACGCTGGAAGCTTACTGGCGCGCCAATCTCGACCTGGCTTCCGTGACGCCGGAGCTGGATATGTATGACCACGAATGGCCGATTCACACCTATATGGAGCCGTTGCCGCCCGCTAAGTTTGTTCAGGATCGCTCCGGCAGTCACGGCATGACCATGAACTCGCTGGTTTCCGGCGGCTGCATCATCTCCGGTTCGGTGGTGGTCCATTCGGTGCTGTTCTCACGCGTACGCGTGAACTCGTTTTGCAATATTGATTCTGCAGTGCTGCTGCCGGATGTGGTGGTGGGGCGCTCTTGCCGTCTGCGCCGCTGCGTCATCGATCGCGCCTGCGTCATTCCAGAAGGCATGGTAATCGGCGAAAACCCTGATGAAGACAGCCGCCGTTTTTACCGTTCCGAAGAGGGTATCGTGCTGGTAACGCGCGAGATGCTGGCCAGGCTGGCCGACACTTCCGCCTGACCGACAAAACAGTAATACACGCAATCTGCGCGAGGATCGCGCCAGATTTCCGTTAAAGGAGCCGAGAATGCAGGTTTTACATGTCTGTTCAGAACTTTTCCCGCTGTTAAAAACCGGCGGGTTAGCTGATGTGGTGGGGGCATTACCGGCAGCTCAGATTGCAGAAGGAATGGATACGCGCGTGGTACTCCCGGCGTTTCCGGATCTGCGGAAAGGAATTACCGACACGGAAGTCGTTGCTGAGCTGCAAACGTTCGCAGGCCCGGTCAGGCTGCACTTTGGACATTTTAATGGGGTTGGCATTTATCTGATCGAAGCGGAAGGTTTATACGATCGGCCCGGAAGCCCCTATCACGACGAAAATCAGTTCGATTACCCGGACAACTATCTGCGCTTTGCGCTGCTCGGCTGGATGGGATGTGAAATTGCCTGCGGGCTGGATACCAACTGGCGGCCGGATATTGTGCATGCGCATGACTGGCATGCCGGTTTAACCTGCGCCTATCTGGCGGCGCGCGGTCGTCCGGCGAAGTCGGTGTTTACCGTGCATAACCTGGCGTATCAGGGGCTGTTCTACGCGCATCATATGGATGAAATCCAGCTGCCGTGGTCGTTTTTCGACATGCACGGTCTGGAGTTTTTCGGCCAGATTTCTTACCTCAAGGCCGGGCTGTTCTTTGCCGATCATATTACGGCGGTCAGCCCGACCTATGCGCGTGAAATAACGCTGCCGGAATATGGCAACGGCATGGAAGCGCTGCTGGCGGAGCGGATGCGCGAAGGACGGTTGAGCGGCATCCTGAACGGCGTTGATCCGCTGATCTGGGATCCGGCGCATGACCTGCTGCTTAACGCGCGCTACAACCGCGATACGCTGGATGCTAAAGCAGAGAACAAACGCCAGCTGCAGATTGCGATGGGCTTGAAAGTGGATGACAGCGTGCCGGTATTTGCGGTGGTCAGCCGTCTCACCAAGCAGAAAGGGCTGGATCTGGTGCTGGAAGCGCTGCCAAGCCTGCTGGAGCAGGGCGGCCAGCTGGTGCTGCTGGGGGCGGGCGATGCGGTATTGCAGCAGGGCTTCCTGGCGGCGGCGGCGGAAAATCCCGGCAGCGTCGGCGTACAGATTGGCTATCACGAAGCCTTCTCCCACCGCATTATGGGCGGGGCGGATGTGATCATGGTGCCGAGCCGCTTTGAACCCTGCGGCCTGACGCAGCTTTATGGCCTGAAGTATGGCACCTTGCCGCTGGTAAGGCGCACCGGCGGGCTGGCGGATACGGTTAACGACAGTTCGCTGGAGAACCTGGCGGACGGCATCGCCAGCGGCTTCAGTTTTGAAGACAGCAACGCCTGGTCGCTGCTGCGCGCCATTCGACGTTCGTTTGTGTTGTGGTCTCGTCCTTCCCTTTGGCGCTACGTTCAGCGTCAGGCGATGGCAATGGACTTTAGCTGGCAGGTGGCAGCACAGGCCTACCGGGATCTTTATCAACGGTTGTTGTAACCTGATTTGGGATACTTGCTATGAACGCACCTTTTACCTATGCCTCACCTACGCTAACGGTCGACGCGTTAAAGCACTCTATTGCCTATAAGCTGATGTTTACGCTGGGTAAAGATCCATCCGCCGCCAATAAGCACGAATGGCTGAACGCCTCGCTGCTGGCGGTACGCGATCGCATGGTGGAGCGTTGGTTGCGCTCCAGCCGCGCGCAGCTTTCGCAGGATGTGCGTCAGGTCTATTACCTGTCGATGGAGTTTTTGATGGGCCGCACCCTTTCCAATGCGCTGCTGGCAATGGGGATCTATGAAGATCTCAGTTCGGCGCTGGAAGAGATGGGGCTGGATCTGGCGGAGCTGATTGAAGAAGAGAACGATCCGGGGCTGGGTAATGGGGGCTTAGGGCGTCTGGCGGCCTGCTTCCTTGATTCGCTGGCAACCTTAGGCTTGCCGGGACATGGTTACGGCATTCGCTACGATTACGGCATGTTTAAGCAAAATATCGTGGATGGACGCCAGGCGGAGTCGCCGGATTACTGGCTGGAATATGGCAACCCGTGGGAATTCCAGCGCTACAACACGCGTTATAAAGTGCGCTTTGGCGGACGCTTACAGCATGAAGGCGCAAAGGTGCGCTGGCTGGAAACCGAAGAAGTGCAGGCCATGGCCTATGACCAGATCATTCCTGGCTTTGATACCGACGCCACCAACACGCTGCGGCTGTGGAGCGCGCAGGCCAGTAATGAGATCAACCTCGGGAAATTTAACCAGGGCGACTACTTTGCAGCGGTAGAAGACAAAAACCATTCGGAAAACGTATCACGCGTGCTCTACCCGGATGATTCCACCTACTCTGGCCGCGAGCTGCGTCTGCGTCAGGAATATTTCCTTGTCTCGGCGACGGTGCAGGATATCCTTAGCCGCCACTGGGATATGCACAAAACCTTCGAAAACCTCGCCGATAAGATCGCTATCCACCTGAACGATACGCATCCGGTGCTGGCGATCCCGGAGCTGATGCGCTTGTTGATCGATGAGCATAAGTTCAACTGGGACGATGCGTTTGAGGTGGTGTGTCAGGTCTTCTCCTATACCAACCACACCCTGATGAGCGAAGCGCTGGAAACCTGGTCGGTGGATATGCTCGGCAAGATCCTGCCGCGCCATCTGCAAATCATCTTTGAAATTAACGACTACTTCCTGCGTACCATTCAGGAACATTACCCGGACGAGTGGGAGCTGCTGTCGCGTGTTTCCATCATTGATGAAAACAACGGGCGGCAGGTACGTATGGCCTGGCTGGCGGTGGTGGTCAGCCATAAGGTGAATGGCGTATCGGAGCTGCATTCTAATTTGATGGTGCAGTCGCTGTTTGCTGATTTTGCCCGCTTGTTTCCAGGACGCTTCTGTAACAAAACCAACGGCATTACGCCACGGCGTTGGCTGGCGCTGGCGAACCCGGCGCTCTCTGACGTGCTGGACGACAGCATTGGCCGTCACTGGCGCACCGATCTTAGCCAGCTGGAGGAGATCAAGCCGCAAATTGATTTTCCCGCCTTTATTGAAAAGATCGCCGATGCCAAGCTGGAGAACAAAAAGCGTCTGGCGGATTGGGTGGCGAAAAACATGGATATCGTGCTGGATCCAAATGCGCTGTTTGATGTGCAGATCAAGCGCATCCATGAATATAAGCGCCAGCTGATGAACGTGTTGCACGTGATCACCCGCTATAACCGCATCAAGGCCGATCCTAATGCGAACTGGGTGCCACGCGTGAATATCTTCGCCGGTAAGGCGGCTTCCGCCTACTATATGGCCAAGCATATTATTCATTTGATCAACGATGTGGCGCAGGTGATTAACAACGATCCGCAGGTGAAAAATAAGCTGAAGGTAGTGTTTATTCCTAACTACAGCGTTAGCCTTGCGCAGATCATTATTCCGGCTGCCGATCTTTCTGAGCAGATCTCGCTGGCGGGCACCGAAGCCTCCGGTACCAGTAACATGAAGTTTGCCGTCAACGGCGCGTTAACCATCGGCACGCTGGATGGCGCAAACGTGGAGATGCTGGAACATGTTGGTAAGGAAAATATCTTTATCTTCGGCAACACCGCCGATCAGGTGGAAAAGCTGCGGCGTGAAGGGTACAACCCGCGTAAATATTATGAAGAAGATGAAGAACTGCGGCTGGCGCTGACGCAAATCGCCACCGGCGTGTTCAGCCCGCAGGAAACCGGCCGCTATCACAATATCTACGATACGCTGATGGGGCTGGGCGACCACTATCAGCTGCTGGCGGACTATCGCAGCTATGTGGATACGCAGGACAAAGTGGATGAGCTTTATCGTCAGCCGGAAGAGTGGCAGCGACGTGCGGCGCTGAATATCGCTAATATGGGCTATTTCTCTTCCGACCGCACCATTCAGGAATACGCCGACGAAATCTGGCATATTTCGCCTATCCGCCTGTAGCCGCATTTCAGCAAGCCCGCTTTGCCGCGGGCGCATAAAAACAAGCGGGCCGCTGTTTCCAGCGGCCCGCTTAGTCACTAACCTGAGCGATGTTTTATGACGCCAGCGACAGCGCGGGTTTTTTGCCGTGCGCTTCCAGCCACTGCGCTACGCGTGCCTGCTGCGCCTCATCCAGCCACATGCCAAGCTTGGTACGACGCCAAATGGCATCATCCAGTTCGCGCACCCATTCGTTTTCCATCAGGTAACGCAGTTCCGCCTCATAGAAGCCGTGACCGAACGCTTCACCCAGATCGTCCAGCGACGCAGCACCTTTGAGGATTTGCTCGCTGTTGCTGCCGTAGGTGCGGGCGTAATGACGCGCCATGCCTTCGCTAATAAACGGATAACGACGACGCAGGTTGGCGGCATAATCTTCACGTGTACCGGCGATATCGCCGCCGGGCAGCACGGCGGTTTTGGTCCAGGCCGGGCCGATATTGCTGTAATACTTCGTCAGCTTCTCCATCGCATGCTCAGCCAGCTTGCGGTAGGTGGTCAGCTTGCCGCCAAACACCGACAGCAGCGGCGCTTTGCCCGCATCGTCACGCACATCCAGCGTGTAATCGCGGGTAATCGCCTGCGGTGAATCCGATTCGTCGTCGCACAGCGGACGCACGCCCGAGTAAGTCCAGACGATATCGCTACGATCCAGCTGCTTTTTAAAGTGCGCGTTATACACTTTCAGCAGATAGGCGATTTCGTTATCGTCAATTTTTACCTGTTTCGGGTCGCCTTTGTATTCCACGTCGGTGGTGCCGATAATGGAAAACTCATCCATCCACGGGATCACGAACACGATACGATTGTCTTCGTTTTGCAGAATATAAGCCTGCTTTTCCGTATGAACGCGCGGTACCACAATATGGCTGCCTTTAATCAGGCGAATGCCGTAAGGCGATTTCAGTTTCAGGCCATCATCAAATAGCTGTTTAACCCACGGACCAGCCGCGTTTACCAGGCCTTTGGCGCGCCAGGTAAAGGTTTTACCGCTATCGACATCTTCCGCTTCCACCATCCACAGGTCGTTTTCACGCCAGGCGCGGGTCACACGGGTGCGGGTACGTACTTCGCCGCCGCGTTTCACCACTTCCTGAGCGTTCAACACCACCAGACGCGCATCGTCTACCCAGCAGTCAGAATATTCGAATCCGCGCGTAATTTCCGGTTTCATCACGGAATCCGCGCCGAAACGCAGCCCTTTACTGGCTGGCAGGCTGGTGCGTTTACCCAGGTGGTCATACATAAACAGACCGGTACGGATCATCCACGCCGGGCGTAAATGCGGGCGGTGCGGCAGGCGGAAACGCATAGGAAAAGCAATATGCGGCGCCATTTTCAGCAGGACTTCACGCTCGGCCAGCGCTTCGCTGACCAGACGGAATTCATAGTGTTCAAGGTAGCGC
The DNA here is from genome assembly GCF_031457955.1 of Mixta sp. BE291. Taxonomy (NCBI): domain Bacteria; kingdom Pseudomonadati; phylum Pseudomonadota; class Gammaproteobacteria; order Enterobacterales; family Erwiniaceae; genus Mixta; species Mixta sp. BE291. The sequence continues at coordinate 420,163 of NZ_JAVDXN010000004.1, forward strand.
AGGCCGCCATGAATCAGTTTTGAGCTGGCGGAAGAGGTCGCGCACGCCAGATCCTGCGCCTCCAGCATCAGCACTGACAGTCCGCGTCCTGCGGCGTCGGCCGCAATACCGGCACCGTTGATGCCGCCGCCGATAACGATCAGATCTTTGGTTTCCACGTCATCTCCCCCGATGTTCGGAATAGTTCGTCTATGTTCGTTTTCGAGCATAATAATAATCGCAAACCAACATTGACGCCAGCTTTAACCCAATAAAAACATCTTAGCGTGATTCACTTAACATTATTCGCGGCGTTATGGCGGTTAACCCTGCGGTTAGTTGGGTTATAGTTCAATGGCTTCGCGCTACAATAGAGCACTTCATGGCTGAAAAACGGCGCGGCTATCCGGTTCGCGCCTGTGCTCGGCTTATCGCACTCTCGTTGATTTGGAATCCGGTATGGAACAATTTGAATGCATCAGCGTCGATATGGCGCAACAACGTCTGGCTGAAGGCGAAGCGCTGCTGGTCGATATTCGCGATCCGCAAAGTTTTGAGGCGGGACATGCCACAGGGGCTTTCCACCTCACCAACGGCACGCTGAACGCGTTTATGCAACAGGCGGATTTCGATAAGCCAGTGCTGGTGATGTGTTATCACGGCAACAGCAGCAAGGGCGCGGCGCAGTATTTGATTCAGCAGGGATTTGACCAGGTATATAGCATCGACGGCGGCTTTGATGCCTGGCGTGCGACCTTCCCGCAGCTGATTGAGGCGCAAACGGAGTAAGCGCTGCCTTACGATAACCCCTCAGGAAACGGGCGATGATACAACTCACTCAGTTCAATAATCCGCGCATGGCGCAGGCGTTTGTTGACTACATGGCGACGCGTGGCGTGACGCTGCAGATTAAAAAGCAAGAACAGTTCATCCTGCTGCTGGAGGACGAGACGAAACAGGAAATGGTCGAAAACGAACTTAAACAGTTTGTTCGCGATCCTTTTCATCCACGCTATCAGGCCGCCAGCTGGCAGAGCGGCACCACCGATAGCGGGCTACACTATCAGCGCGCCAGCCTGCTAAGCCACCTGCGCCAGCGCGCCGGGCCGCTTACCGTGGTGCTGGGCATCGCCTGTATCGCCATATATATCCTGATGCAAATCGTGGGCGATCGCACCATGCTCGCCTGGCTGGCGTGGCACATGGATGGCTCACCCTTTTTTCAGCCCTGGCGTTGGTTTAGCCATATCCTGCTGCACTTTTCGCTGTTGCACCTGGTGTTCAACCTGCTCTGGTGGTGGTATCTCGGCGGCGCGGTAGAAAAGCGGCTGGGCAGCGGCAAACTGTTTGTGATCGCGCTGATTTCCGCGCTGTTAAGCGGCTGGATGCAGGCCAAATTTAGCGGCCCCTGGTTTGGCGGGCTGTCGGGCGTGGTCTATGCGCTGATGGGTTATGTATGGCTGCGGGGCGAGCGCGATCCCGAAAGCGGTATTTTCCTGCAGCGCGGTTTGATGGCTTTCGCTATTCTGTGGCTGGTCATTGGTTATTTTGGCGCATTTGACGGGCCGATTGCTAACGCCGCGCACGCTACCGGTCTGGTCGTGGGGCTGGCGATGGCGTTTGTTGATACGCGTCAGATAAAGAAAGGCTGATAACTGAGCATCAGTCTGGCGCAGGCCGTCAGTGAAGGCGGCCTGATGCCGCGCGACTAACAGGAGATTTATGTGAAGCAGACGCAACGTCATGACGCCATTATTGAGCTGGTCCGGCGTCAGGGGTATGTGAGTACTGAAGAGCTGGTGGAGCATTTTGACGTCAGTCCGCAGACTATTCGCCGTGATTTAAACGATCTGGCCGACCAGAACAAAATACAGCGTCATCACGGCGGCGCCGCGCTGCCTTCCAGCTCGGAAAATACCGCCTGGCAGGATCGTAAGATGATGTGGTCGGCGGAAAAGGCGCGTATCGCGCAGCGTGTAGCCAGCCAAATCCCCGATGGGGCAACCTTGTTTATTGATATTGGCACCACGCCGGAAGCGGTGGCGCACGCCTTAATGAACCATAACGATTTGCGTATCGTCACCAATAATCTCAATGTCGCCACGCTGCTGATGACCAAGCCCGATTTCCGCCTGATCATCGCCGGTGGTGAAGTGCGCACGCGCGACGGCGGCATCATGGGCGAAGCCACGCTCGATTTCATCTCTCAGTTTCGGCTGGATTACGGCATTCTCGGCATCAGCGGCATCGATATGGATGGCTCGCTGCTGGAGTTTGACTATCATGAAGTGCGCACCAAGCGCGCGATTATTGATAACTCGCGCTGTGCGATGTTGGTGGCTGACCACTCTAAATTTGGCCGTAATGCGATGGTGAACCTGGGCAATATGAGCCTGGTGGACTATCTGTTCACCAATGAAATGCCGCCCGCCAGCGTCATGAAAGTGATTGAACAGCATGAGGTTCATCTGGAACTGTGCTGAGTTTCCCCCTTCGTTCGCCGCATTAACCCTACGCCACGCTCATCCCCATCAGGTGCAGTAAATGCTGCGCCTGCTGCACCGCTTCCTGCCGGTGCATCACGCCCAGTTTTTGATAGAGATTACGAATGTGCGTTTTGATGGTGGTTTGCGCCACTTCCAGTTCACCGGCGATTTGATCGTTGCTGTAACCGGAATAGATCAGCCCCAGCACCTGCCATTCACGTTGCGTCAGCGGACTGGTGCGAATCAGTTCCGGCACCTGCGGGTGCGTCAGCAGACGACTGACAAAGCTTTCATCAAAGTGCGCAAACTTATGGCGATGATGCTGATTGATGTCGCGCAGAATACGCTGTGCCCGGTGCTGCTCCAGCTCCGGCAGCGTATGCAGCTGCAACAGTTGACGCAGCTGCTGCGCCATGTTTTCGCCTTCAATCACGAAGTGGCTGATAAAGCCGGTGCGGTTCGCCAGCGTTAGCGCCTCAATTAGCGCCTGTTGCGCTTCGCTTTTGCGCCCGGTTTGCCAGTAAAGCGCGTTTAACAACAGCAGATTACGATTCAGATCGCTGGTCAGCCGCAGACGCCGCGCGCTTTCATTCAGCTCATCCAGAACGACTTCCGCTTCATCATACTGACCCAGCAGAATCTGAACGCGTGCGATATTGCGCCACTGTCCCTGTAAAAAATGGTTATCGGCGGTGGCCGGTTTCGGCGTCAGCCGCAGCCAGTTAGCCGCCGCGACTTTATCATTGGTTAACTGCCAGTAAATCACGCGCGGCTTATCGGCATTGGTCACCCAGTCGCTGTGATACTGACCGTTGCCCAACAGGTTTTCGCAGCGGATCAAATGACGCCGCGCATTATCCAGATCGCCACGCGCCAACGCGCATTTTGCCAGCATCGCCAGGCACTGTAGCTGCTGCTGCGGCTGGAAATTAGCCAGCACCTCCAGCCCTAGCCTGGCCGTGGCTTCCGCCTCGTCGAGACGCGCCCATGACCAGAGCAGCTGCGAGCGAATGCGCAGCAGGAATTCATGCATCGGCAGCTGTTCCAGCCCCTCTTCATTAATCAGCGTAAACGCCTTTTCCTGAATATCGTAAGCGGTTTGCAGAAAGCCCTGCGCCAGCAGAATCTCGCTCTGCTGCAACAGCGCCCAGAGCGCGTAATGACAGCTGTTATAGTGACGCGCCATTTCATCGGTTTGCTGCATGGTCGCCAGCGCGGCCTCTAACTGGCCCTGACAGTGCAGCACTTCCCCTTTTACCGAGGTCGCGACAATGCGGCTGTAGTAGTTTGCCAGCGGCAGGTTTGCCAGCGCCTGATTAGCCAGTCGCTCCGCCTCTTCAGGCTTGCCTGCGTTAATCGCCACCTGCGCGCGCAGCGCATCAAACTCCGCGCTGAGCACCGCATCAATAGCGATTTGCTGAAGCGTCATCTCTTCTTCGGCACGCGCCAGCAACAGGTTCACCTCGCCGTAGCGATGCTGACTTTGCGCCAGCCAGGCCTGCAACAGAATCAAACGAGGATTATCAACCAGCAGCTGCCACGGCAGCGCCTTTAATCCCTCTTCCAGCAGCGCCAGCTCGCTGTGGTTAAACAGCGACCAGGCGTGATGCAACAGGATATCGCGCAGCAGCTGAGTATCCTGCGCCGCCAGCGCATGATGAATGGCTTCACCGGCGAAGCCGAGCGCCATCCAGCCTTCTGCCGCCGCGCGATGCAGCTGATGCAGCTCGCTGCTTAGCTCCCACTGGCAGCGCTGGCGTAAAAAGGTGGCAAACAGCGGGTGAAAATTAAACCATTTTCCGCTGTCATCCATGCGCTGCAAAAACAACCCCTGACGCTCGGTCTCTTCCAGCCGCAGCTGGGCGTTCTCTTCGCCGGTGAGGTGCGCAATCAGCATATCGTTCATTGAACGCAGCACGGAACTGCGCAGCAAAAAGTTGCGTGTCGCGCTGTCCACGCAGTCCAGCACCTCATCCACCAGATAATCAGAAAGATGGCTGGCGTTAATGCCCGCCAGGCGCTGGGCAGATTGATGCGTGGGCGTATTGGACTGGCGCTCTGTCAAGGCGATCAGCTGTAGCGCGGTCGCCCAGCCTGCCACTTCATCGCACAGCCGCTGAGAATCATCTGCGCCAATCGGGCGTTGCAGACGGCAGTCGAAAAACTGCTTCGCCTCCTGCGGCGTAAAGGCCAGCGACTGGCTGTTAATTTCCAGCAGCTGTTCACGTACGCGCAGGTTAGCGATGCCCAGCGAGGGCAAATTACGCGACAGAATAATCAGCGTCAGGTTCTCAGGCTGATGACGAATAAAAAAGCGCATCGCCTGGTGGATGGCATCGTTAGTCAGCAGATGATAATCGTCAATCACCAGATAAAGCGGGCGATGCCACTCGGAAAGCTCCACGAACAGCTGGGAAAAAAGCGCGCTGAGGCTGGCGTACTGACGCTTTTGCGCCAGCGCTTCGCTACGCGCGCAGTGCCCGTCGGTTGCCTGCTGTATCGCCGCCATAAAATAGTTAGCAAAGCGTTCCGGGTAATTATCGCTTTCATCCAGCGAATACCAGCCGAGATCGCTTTTATCTGCTGCCCACTGCGCGACCAGCGTGGTTTTACCATAGCCAGCGGGGCTGCTAATCAGAGCTAAACGGTAGTGCGCAATGTTCGCAAGCCTGGCTATCAAACGCTCCCGAACAATGGTGTTCTGAAGCCGCAGAGGACGGCTGAGTTTCGATGGTATCAGCATGGCGACACTTCACTGTGGTGAAAGAGATGGAAACAAAAGGAATTATTTTACGCTGTGTAATTAAATACTTTCTGTCCTGGCGCAGGCTAATGCAAGAACCACGGTCGACCAGTTCTCATTTAGTTGCACCTCATCACACTTCCTTCTAATTATTTGACGCTTTCTCGTACTAACACCAACGGATAGCGGTGAAGGGCGCGCTTTATTTGCGTATTGCGTCTTAAATTAACCCGTCCGGGATCACAGTTTTGCCTACGCCCTGCAACTCCTCCCTGGCGAATTTAACTGCGGGAGGATGCCGCCGTCAGGGGTTAACGTCAGCATGGGTATTAATTTTTTTGCGCAACCTTTTACTTAGCGGAAGAGACTCGTATGTCGCAGCAAAAATTCAGTAAGGCACGTTTTGAGGCGGCGTTAACGCGCCAGTGGCAATACCTGGGGCTGAACAGCGCCAGCGAAATGACCCGACATCAGTGGTGGCAGGCGGTCAGCGCCGCGCTGGCCGAACTGCTGGCGGAGCAGCCGGTAGCGAAACCCGGCAAACAGCAGCGCCACGTCAACTATATTTCCATGGAGTTTTTGATCGGCCGTCTGACCGGCAATAACCTGATTAACCTCGGCTGGTATGACGAAGTGAAAAACGTGCTGGCGCAGCAGGGCCTGGCGTTAAGCGATCTGCTGGAAGAGGAGGTGGATCCGGCGCTGGGCAACGGCGGTCTGGGGCGGCTGGCGGCCTGCTATCTTGATTCCATGGCGACGGTGGGGCAATCCGCCACCGGTTATGGGCTTAACTATCAGTACGGCCTGTTCCGTCAGTCATTCGACGACGGCCAGCAGCGCGAAGCGCCGGATGACTGGCAGCGCGCCAGCTATCCGTGGTTCCGTCATAATGCCGCGTTGAATGTCGACGTCGGCATCGGCGGTAAAGTAATAAAAAACAGCGACGGCTCGCTGCGCTGGGAACCGGCGTTTACGTTACGCGGCGAAGCCTGGGATCTGCCGGTTATCGGCTACCGCAACGGCGTGGCGCAGCCGCTGCGTCTGTGGCAGGCGACGCATGCGCATCCGTTTGATTTGACCTTGTTTAACGACGGAAAATTCCTGCAGGCGGAGCAGCAGGGCATCGATGCGGCCAAACTGACGAAAGTGCTTTATCCCAACGATAACCATCAGGAAGGCAAGCGCCTGCGCCTGATGCAGCAATATTTCCAGTGCGCCTGCTCGGTGGCGGATATTCTGCGCCGCCATCATCAGGCGGGGCGCCAGCTGGCGGAGCTGCCCGATTATGAAGTTATTCAGCTCAACGATACGCATCCCACCATCGCCATTCCGGAGATGTTGCGCGTGCTGCTGGATGAGCATCAACTGAGCTGGGATGAGGCCTGGGAGATCACCAGCAATCTCTTCGCCTATACCAACCATACGCTGATGCCGGAGGCGCTGGAGCGCTGGGATGAGCGCCTGGTACGCTCGCTGCTGCCGCGTCATTTCATGATTATCAAAGAGATCAACCAGCGCTTTAAAAAGCAGGTCAATAAGCAATGGCCTGGCGATGAGAAGGTCTGGGAGAAGGTGGCGGTGCTGTACGATAAACAGGTGCGCATGGCGAACCTGTGCGTGGTCAGCGGCTTTGCGGTTAACGGCGTCGCGGCGCTGCACTCCGATCTGGTGGTTAAAGATCTCTTCCCGGAATATCACCAGCTGTGGCCGCAAAAATTCCTCAACGTTACCAACGGTATTACGCCGCGCCGCTGGCTGAAACAGTGCAACCCGGCGCTGGCCGGACTGATTGACGAGACGCTGGGCAACAGTAATTGGGTAACCGAGCTGGATGCGTTAAAAGCGCTGGAGCCGTACGCGGATGATAAAGCGTTCCGCCAGCGCTATCGCCAAATCAAAAATGACAATAAACAGCGCCTGACCGACTACATTTATCAGGTCACAGGCATTGAGGTGAATCCTGACGCGCTGTTTGATGTGCAGATCAAACGCCTGCATGAATACAAGCGCCAGCACCTTGGGCTGCTGCATATCCTGCACTGCTATCGTCAGCTGCGCGACAATCCGCAGCTGGATAAAGTCCCGCGCGTGTTCCTGTTTGGCGCCAAAGCCGCGCCCGGCTACTACCTGGCAAAAAATATTATCTATGCCATTAATAAAGTGGCGGAGGTGATCAACAACGATCCGTTGATCGGCGATCGGCTGAAAGTGGTGTTTATCCCTGATTACCGTATTACCGTTGCAGAACTGATGATCCCGGCGGCGGATCTCTCCGAGCAGATCTCTACCGCAGGCTATGAGGCGTCCGGCACTGGCAACATGAAGCTGGCGCTTAACGGCGCGCTGACCATCGGCACGCTGGATGGCGCTAACGTGGAAATTGCCGAGCAGGTTGGCGAAGAGAATATTTTCATTTTCGGTAACACCGTTGATGAAGTGAAAGCATTAAAGGCCAACGGCTACGATCCGAAAAAGCTGCGGAAGAAAGATAAGCACCTCAACGGTTTGCTGAAAGAGATGGAGAAAGGCCATTTCAGCGACGGCGATAAACATGCTTTTGAACTGCTGCTGGAGAGCCTGACCAAAAATGGCGATCCGTGGCTGGTGCTGGCAGATTTCGCCGACTACATCGCCGCGCAGGAGCGCGTTGAAGCGCTGTGGCGCGATAAGGAAGCCTGGACGCGTACCGCGATTCTTAATACGGCGCGTACCGGTATGTTCAGTTCTGACCGCTCCATTCGTGACTATCAACAGCGTATCTGGCAGAGCAAGCGTTAAGGGCGAGCGGCGCAGGCCGCTCTGGACAGAAGACGGATTCAGGAAGCGTTATGGATTTAACTCAGCTTGAGAAGCATGCCAGCGCGGCCGGGATTGCTGCCAGCTATATCAATGCCAAAGGGGAGCCGGAAGCGATCAATGCGGAAACCCGACAGCTGCTGCTGGAGGCGATGGGATTTCCGCGCGCGGCCAGTAAAGCGCCGCTTCCGCCGGTGAAGGTGTTTAGCGGACGCCAAAAGCGCGAGATTACCGCAGGCGGCCGTGGACAGTTTCACTGGCAGCTACAGACCGAGCAGGGCAAAACGTATCAGGGCGAAGCGCAGGGCGGTGAGGCGTTCGCTCTGCCGCCGCGCCTGCCGCAGGGTTATCATCAGCTGACGCTGACGCAGGGCAAAAAGCAGTGGGCCAGTCGGATCATCATTGCGCCGCAGCGCTGCTATGAACCGCAGCCACTGCTGGAGGGCGGCAAACTGTGGGGCGCCTGTGTCCAGCTCTATACGCTGCGCTCCGCCCGTAACTGGGGCATCGGGGATTTCGGCGATTTAAGCGAGATGCTGATGCAGATTGCCGATCGCGGCGGGGATTTTATCGGCCTTAATCCGATTCATTCGCTCTATCCCGCCAGCCCGGAAAGCGCCAGCCCTTACAGCCCCTCGTCGCGCCGCTGGATGAATATCATCTATATCGACGTCGAGCGCGTACCCGATTTTCAGGAGAGCGCCGCAGCGCAGCGCTGGTGGAAAAAGAAAGAGACGCAGCGTCGGGTTGAAGCGGCGCGTCAGGCGGATTGGGTGGATTACCGCGCGGTTAACCAGCTGAAAATCGAAGGCTTGCGGCTGGCGTGGGCGCAGTTTTCCACGCGTGACGAACAGGATGCCACGCGACGTCACTTTAATGATTTTGTCAGCACCGGCGGCGAGAGCCTCTACAGCCAGGCGGCGTACGATGCGCTGCATGCCGCGATGTTGCAGGAAGATGCGCAGCGCTGGGGCTGGCCGGTTTGGCCGGAAGCGTATCGTCAGGCGCAGAACGAGGCGGTACAGCAGTTCTGCCGCGACAATGAAGATGAGGTTAATTTCTGGCTGTGGCTGCAATGGCTGGCTAACCGCCAGTTTGACGAATGCTGGCAGGTTTGCCAGCAGCGCGGCATGTCGGTAGGGCTGTACCGCGATTTGGCGGTTGGCGTCGCAGAAGGCGGAGCGGAAACCTGGTGCGATCCCGATCTCTACTGTCTGAAAGCCTCGGTTGGCGCGCCGCCCGATATTCTGGGGCCGCTGGGGCAGAACTGGGGATTGCCGCCGATGGATCCGCACGTGATGACGGCGCGCGCCTATCAGCCGTTTATTGAGATGCTGCGCGCTAATATGGCCAGCTGCGGCGCGTTGCGCATCGATCATGTGATGTCGATGCTGCGCCTGTGGTGGATCCCGTATGGGATGACGGCCAATCACGGCGCCTATATCTCTTATCCGGTTGACGATCTGCTGGCGATTCTGGCGCTGGAGAGTCAGCGCAATCGCTGTATGGTGATCGGCGAAGATCTGGGCACCGTGCCGCAGGAGATCATCGGCAAGCTGCGTCGCAGCGGCATCTACTCGTGGAAGGTGCTCTATTTCGAGCAGGAGAGCGCCGATCGTTATCGCGCGCCGCAGGCGTGGCCGCGTCAGTCAATGGCCAGCGCCAGCACGCACGATTTGCCGACGCTGCGTGGTTTCTGGAGCGCGGGCGATCTGACGCTGGGCGAGAAGCTGGGCCTTTATCCTGACAAAGTAGTGCTGAAAGGGCTGTTTGAGAACCGCGAACGGCAGAAGCAGGCGCTGCTGAGCGCACTGCATGAGCAAGGCTGCGTACCGAAGAAGCTGGGCAAACGTGCGGAAAAACTGGCGATGTCGCCGGAACTGAACCGTGGAATGCAGCGTTATATTGCCGATAGCGGTAGCGCATTGTTGGGCTTACAGCCGGAAGACTGGCTGGATATGGCGCAGCCGGTCAATGTGCCGGGCACGGTCGATCAATATCCCAACTGGCGGCGCAAGCTAAGCCATACGCTGGACGAGATGTTTAGCGATGAACGCGTTAATCAGCTGATTAAGGATCTGGATCGACGGCGCAAAGCTAAAGGTGGTTAACCATCAAGCCCGACCGGTCAGATAAAGGCGGTCGGGTATTTTTTACGGGCGCCGCCCGAGCACAGCATGATTATCATGCCAGTAAAGCGTTATGAGTCCGGGACCAGATCCCAGTAGCCATTAGCTGTTTTTACCCTTTTTAATTTAATAATATGGCCATCGGCATAGCGAAGATAGGCTGAATTGCCAAAGGCGAATCGGGTATTGCCCTCACGGTTGCGGCCAACCGTTAACAGTATCTCTTTGACGATGCAGTTTTCAGGGGGAGGCACATCATCAAAACAGAGCATATCGTTCTCATCCTCTTTCTGGTAGCCGTCGCCAAAAGCAAAAACGGTAAAGTTGGTTGGCCCGCCCGCCTCTTCAGGGGGAATATGATATTTTTCCCGGATGGCGTTCTCGTTTTTCAGCCACCAGTTAATCGCCGATGACGCGGTAACAGGTAAGTGATCGACTAATACTTCAGCACTGTACCGGTCATGATGCGCGCTAATAATATTAACGCGTCGGTTATCCAGGTAAAGATAAATACCCATAGCCGCCATCAAGATGAAAATGAGGAAGTAAAATGATTTTTTTCTGCTCATGGGCGATCTCCCTCGATAGATATTGTCGCTTCCATATTGGTTAAGAAGGGGCGGAATCCAAATTTATCAAAGCGCTGTAGAATAAACCATATCCTGAAAAACTGGAATTGCTTAAATTTAATCTTCTGAATATCGTCAACGTCCAGGCCGAAATGATCCTGCCCGGTATACTTTACTTGCGCGCGCCAGCCTTTTTTACTGATTTCCAGATTTAATAAATCGATGCGTGTAGCGTAGACGTCATGTATGGTGATAGCTAAGCCATTAATTTTATCCAGTATTATTGAGTCAAACTTTGGTAAAATCCTGTCTTTAATCTGCTTCGATATAAATGGGATACTATCTAATGGTAAAACACTATTTTCGTAATCGATACGCGTACTTATCTCCTCCCGAATGGCGGTTAATGTACTATTTTCAGTAGTATCATTAATAATTTGATTTTTATAGGCCGCGTCAAGCTGCATATCAGTAAATGGCATACCTGTACCACGCTGGAAATGTTGAAGCATTCGATTGATAAGATACTTCCAGGGGCCTACGCATGCAAAGGGCAATGAGGTAACCTGCATCTCTTCAAATAGTAGCCTGGCGCACTGTTGCGCGCTGAGCGTGGCGCTGTGTCTGCTGCCGCTATGTGCGCCGAAAAATCGTGACTGGGGATTATCAAAAGCCGTTAAGCGGGTCATGGTCCAGGGATCGATGACATTAGAGATATTGGTCAGCCGCAACTCTTTTTTAAGACGCGCTGCGGTTATATCGCCATACCGCATATCATCTGTCCCGTAGTCATTAAATTGATGGTTTGTGATATAAAGATTGTGCGGGAAGGTGAGTTTATTCATGTTACTGACTCCTTGTAAGCAACGATCCCGGACTCTTCCAGTTGAGTCCTTATTTAACAACGGCGAGGGTAGCGGTAATAACCATAAGTTAAATGCAAAAAATTTAAAAGAACATTTTTTCGCTTGTTGAGTCGCGTAGGTTTTTTACTGTAACGCTTACCGTTAATTAATCAGCGTAAGGACGAGTTTATGCAAAGGAAAATAATTTTTGTTAATAACTCAAGCCCGATGTTAGGAAGAGCGCCGCCAGTAACAAGTGCCATATTCTCATGGCTGCGTGAAAAAAGTTATATTCAAACGTTGCAAGAACACCTTAAAAGAGACGCTTATTGCTGGGAAGTGGAACCGGATAGTTCCGACGCGAATATTGATCAAATAAAAAAGTATGCAAACATAATCGTTTGTGCGCCGGGATTACAGTGGCAGTTTTTTATTGATGATTTTGATAAAAACAGAATCATTTATTTATCTACAATGGAATACGCAACAAATAACATTAAAAGAGTTTGCAAGCTAATTAATTCAATAGAGAGGCGATAGCGAGCCACAGGCATGATTAACGTTGAGAAAATGGAAAGTTAAAGCGCAAGCAATACCGGATTATTGCATTGAATAATAAAGGCGGCCTGAAAGCCGCCTTTTATCACGTTACGTTCTCTGCCGCAGGCAGACCAACGCAGCACGCTTAGTAGTAAGAGTGCTCGCCGCGCTGATGCTCGGTAAGATCGCGTACGCCTTTCAGCTCAGGGAAAGCTGCCAGCATCTCTTTCTCGATCCCTTCTTTCAGCGTCACGTCGACCATGGAACAGCCGTTACAGCCGCCGCCGAACTGCAGAATGGCATAGCCTTCATCGGTGATTTCCATTAGCGTTACGCGGCCGCCGTGGCCCGCCAGCTGCGGGTTGATCTGCGCCTGCAGCAGATATTCAACGCGCTCCAGCAGCGGCGCGTCATCAGAAACCTTACGCATTTTGGCGTTCGGCGCTTTCAGCGTCAGCTGGGAACCGAGATTATCGGTAACAAAATCGATTTCGGCATCTTCCAGATAGGGCGCGCTCAGCTCATCCACATAGGCGGAAAGCTTCTCGAACTTCAGTTCGGTGTCGCTTGGTTCTACCGCATCCGGCGGGCAATATGACACGCCGCATTCGGCCGTTGGGGTGCCCGGATTAATCACGAACACGCGGATTTGAGTGCCTTCTTCCTGATTTGAAAGCAGTTTTGCAAAATGGTCCTGGGCAGCATCGGTAATTCGGATCATGGCAGTTGCTCAATAGTTGACTAATTTAGTTGGTTATAATACGCCCATCGCCGACGCTCTACAAGGTACGGCAAAGGCACCAAATCTGGACGCTGGCGGCTCCGGCACGAATAAGCAAACGGCTGATTTCCGCTGCGGTAGTGCCAGTGGTGACCACGTCATCAATCAGGGCGATATGGCGATCCTGAACGGGAATTTCAAGCCGAAAAGCGCCACGCAGGTTGCGCTTACGCGCCTGCGCCCCAAGCTGATGTTGCACCTGCGCGCTGCGGCAGCGCGTTACGCCCTGCGGGGAGTACGCGCAGCTCAGCCAGCGTGCTAACGGCTGGGCCAGCAGATCGGCCTGATTAAAACCGCGTCGCCAGGCGCGCTGATGATGCAGCGGCACGGCCAGCAGAATATCGGGACGAAGCAGGCCGCGCTGGCGTCTGGCAGCCAACCAGCTTAGCAAAATCAGCCGCGCCAGCATCACAGAGAGTGCTGTCTGGCCGGAGAATTTATAACGCGCCACCAGCTGGCTGAGCGGCGGGCAATAATCGCTTACCGCGATCAGCTGTTGCCAGGGCGGCGGGCGGTGCAGGCAGCGTCCACAGGGAATCCGCGCATCACCGGCGGGCAGCCCGCAGCGCGGACAGCAAAGCGGTAACGGCGGCAGGGCACGCAAACAATAGCTGCATAAGCCCTGCTTCGGCAGCGCCAGCGGCGTCTGGCATAGCCAACAACCTCCCTGCATTGGTAGCATAGCGACCTCCTTAATTTAGCAACGATGAGACAATAACTGATGGCGCAGCTTTACTGGCACACAACCGGCACCGGCAATCGCGATCTTGTGCTGCTGCACGGATGGGGACTGAACGCGGAAGTATGGCGTTGCATCGCTGAGCCGCTCAGCGCACATTTTCGGCTGCATTTTGTGGATCTGGCGGGCTTTGGCCGCAGCCAGGGGTTTGGCGCATTAACGCTGGATGAGATGGTGGATGCTTTGCTGCCGCACCTGCCGGAAAAGGCGCTGCTGCTGGGCTGGTCGTTGGGCGGGCTGGTTGCCAGCCGTCTGGCGCTGCGCTATCCGCAGCGGGTTCTCGGCCTGATTACCGTGGCCTCTTCGCCGCGTTTTACCGCTGATGAAGAAAGCTGGCCGGGGATTAAGCCAGAAACGCTGTCCGGCTTTCAGCAGCAGCTTAGCGATGATTATCAGCGTACCGTTGAACGCTTTTTAGCCCTGCAAACGCTGGGCACGCCAAGCGCCAGGCAGGATGCGCGCGCGTTAAAAGAGGTGGTGCTGTCGCAGCCGATACCGCCGGTTGAAGTGTTGGCGGGCGGGCTGGAGATACTACGCCGCGTTGATTTACGCGCCGAAATGGATGCGCTGCAGGTTCCGCTGCTGCGCATTTACGGCTATCTGGATGGGCTGGTGCCGCGTAAGGTCGCCACGCTGCTGGATCAGCGCTGGCCCGCCAGTGCTTCGCTGATCATGGAAAAAGCTGCCCATGCGCCGTTTGTTTCTCATCCGCAGGAATTTAGCGCGGCGGTTCGGCAGTTCAGTGAGTCTGTTTAAGAAACTTTATCTCTTTAGCTGGCAAAATATCACCGGGCGTTAATAATTGTAGCTGAGCAAGGCCGCTGATCATGACTGTAAAAGTCTGCCAGGGAGCAGGGCGCTGTATCCCCTTATCTCATTGTATTCATTCGGCGGTCTGAGTTTTCCGGTTAACTTATGACGAGGGTGTGCTATGAATATCATTAAAACTATTGCTGTAACGTGCCTGCTGGGCGGTCTCTCCTTTTCTGCGCTGGCGGCACAGGAAGTGACCAAGGAAGATGTGCAGAAAATGAACCTGGAGAAAATCGGCACGGTGAACACCACGGCGGAAACCACCTCGCCGATGGATGCCAAACAGGAACTGTCAAAAATGGCGGATGAGAAGGGCGGCAAATATTATGTGGTGATCGCTGGTCGCGAGCATGGTCGTTTCAGCGCCACGGCTGACGTGTATAAGTAATGGTTCAGCAGGCATAGCGGTTATGCCTGCTTATCCTTTTAGCCACAGATAATGCCACGGCGGCAGCGTTACCGGCTGTGCGCCATCAATCAGCTTTTGGGCAATCACGTCACGGTATTTCTTCGCTTCCGGCAGCATCGCCTCCACGTTTTTTCCGCTCAGATTAAACACGCACAGCAGACCATTATCCTGCGCGGATGCGTAGCGCCGCAGCATCAGCAGCGTATTTTCACTGTCGAGGATCTCCATGGGATTATCGGGATGAAACGCGGGCTGACGCGTGCGTAGCTGAATCAGCGCGCTGAGCCGATTAAAGATCTGCTGGCGCAGGTAATCGCCGCCCGACAACGCTTTTTCAATCGCCGAGAGCGCATATTTTTCGCGGTTAATGGCACGGTTATGGCCCGCGACCTTCACGCCTTCCTGATCGTTGCGTGAACCAAGAATGCTCTGGATATAAATGGCGGGCACGCCGGGGAAAGCCAGCAGAATAGCGTGCGCCAGCATAAAGCGCCGGATGCGCGTGTCATCGTCATCGCTCTGTTTGTTCAGCGCATCCATATAGGTAACGTTGATTTCATACGGGCTGGTGGTGCCATCCGGGTTGTTTTTATAGGAGATCAGCGCCCCTTCCAGCGCCAGGTCGCGCACCAGCGAAACAATTTCCACTTCCGGCAGAATGCCGCGCGCCGGATTAAGGCCGATGCCATCATGCGACGCGAGGAAGTTGAAAAAAGTGGTGGTGGAACTGCCCAGATCGAGACCGGCAGCCCACTGGCGCAACGCGCGCGCCGAGCCATTATGAATAGCGTGCAGCACCAGCGGCGGCAGCGAAAATTGATAAACCATCTGCGCTTCATCCTGACCGTTGCCAAAGTAGCTGATATTGTCCTGATGCGGCACGTTGGTTTCAGTAATGATCACCGTGCCGGGCGCAACCACATCGGCAATGGCGCGGAACAGCTTCACCAGCAGATGGGTGTTTTCCAGATGGATGCAGCGTGTGCCGGGTGTTTTCCACATATAGCCCACCGCGTCCAGCCTGACGTAGTCGGCCCCTTTTTTCAGGTATTCCAGCAGCACATCCACCATGCGGATCAGGACTTCGGCGCTGGCAAAGTTCAGGTCTATCTGATCGGCGCTAAAGGTGGTCCAGATATAGTGTCGGGAGCCATCGCTGCGCTCAAACGGCGTCAGCAGCGGCGAAGTGCGTGGACGGGTTACGCCGCTTAAATCAGTACCGGGCGGCATACTGATAAAAAAATCATCCCAGCCGGGATCGCAGGCCAGATAGTGTTTAAACCAGGGGCTGCGCGCCGAGATATGGTTGCAAACAAAGTCGAACATCAGGCGCGTATGGGTATGCAGCTCGGCAACATTGCGCCATTCGCCGCATATCGGGTTGACCTGATGATAATCAATCACCGAAAAACCGTCGTCCGAGGACCAGGGGAAAAAAGGCAGCAGGTGAACCAGATTAAAGGTGGATTGCAGGTGCTGCTGATAAAAGCGCGAAAAGGTAGCCAGCGTCGGCGCTTCCGGCTCGCGAAACTGATCGGCGTAGGTGATCAGCACCACATCTTTTTCGTCCCAGTGCAGCTTCCGGGGCTTTTTGATCGCATCGCGGGCGGCGCGAATATGTGACAGCAGGCGCTCCCGCGCGGCCATCGGAAAGGTGTTCTGGTAGATCTTATCGATTAAGTTATTGATAATATCCATGTTTATCCGGCGGGCTGCAGCGTTAGGTTCGCAAAGGCGTTAGTTTTTACTGTAGACCGCCGGGCTGAAATCGCAACCGCCGCAGCGGCTCCCGTTGCTGGCAGCGGGAGTCGCCTGGTTAAAATCGCGCGCGCCTGGGCGTTAATGGCACTCGCCGCGGGTTAACGGTTTTTCATCGCTTGCAACGTGCAGCACCCTGATCGGGATGCGCTGCGGCGGCAGTTTCACCCGTCGTAACAGCAACAGTATTACCGCGTTAAACAGCAGCACCAGCAGGATAATTAGGCTGCTGGTCAACGGCTGCTGGCCGATGCGCGAAAACTGCCAAAAGAGCGTGGCAAGGGAGTAAGCGACGTTTAGTCCCCAAAAAATGGAAAAGCTCATCCAGCGACGATTGCTTTCACGTGCGATGGCGCCCATAACGGAAACGCAGGGAATATAGAGCAGCACGAACAGCAGGTAGCTGAACGCAGCGGCCTCGCTGCCAAACTGGCTGCTCATTTTGCCCATCGCGCCGCCCGCCATCTCGCCATCGCCTTTGCTCGCCTCAATAGGGTTAGCCAGCACGCTCAGGCTTAGTGTTTCCTGCAAACCCTGCCAGGTTTCCGTCACCGCATCGGACAACTCTGCCGTAAGGCTCCAGTCGTCGGCGTTAAACGGCTCTTCGTGCAGCGCTTCGGCGGTATATAGCGTATTCAGCGTGCCGACAACCACTTCTTTAGCCATTGCGCCGGTCAGCAGGCCGACCGGAGCCTGCCAGTTATCGGGATGGATGCCGATAGGGGCCAGCAGCGGGGTAATCACGCGGCTTACGCTGGCCAGCGCCGAATCATTGATGCTGTTTACCGGCTGACCATTAAACGAAAAGCTGTTCAGCCCGCCAATCAGGATGCTGGCGATAACGATCACTTTCCCGGCGCGCACTACAAAGCCGCGCAGCCGCTGCCACGCCTGTAGCAGCAAGCTTTTCAGATGCGGAACGTGCCAGCTCGGCAGCTCCATCACGAACGGAGAAGCCTCGCCGCGCAGCAGCGTATGCTTAAGCAGCAGCCCGGTTAACACCGCTACCACAATACCGGTGAGATAGAGGCTAAACACCACCAGCGCGCCGTGGGCGCCGAAGAAGGCGGCAGAAAAGACGGCAAAAATCGCCAGCCTGGCCCCGCAGGAGATAAAGGGCGCCATCATCACCGTAATCAGCCGTTCGCGCGGCGCATCCAGCGTTCGCGCGCCCATCACCGCAGGCACGTTGCAGCCAAAGCCGACAATCAGCGGCACGAACGATTTCCCCGGCAGGCCAAGCGACTGCATCAACCGATCGACCACAAAGGCGGCGCGCGCCATATAGCCGGAATCCTCCATAAAGGAGAGAAACAGATACATCAGGCCAATCTGCGGCACCAGCGGCAGCACCGTATTGATGCCGCCGCCCACGCCCTGCGCAAGAAACAGCGTCAGCCAGGCGGGGAAATGCAGCGTAGCGCCAAGCCACTGCGTGCCATGAATAAACAGCGCTGCGGAGCCGATATCAAACAACGGCTGGAGTGCGCCGCCGATATTGATCGCCAGCAGGAACATCAAATACATCATCAGCAAAAAGAGGGGTAAGCCCAGCCAGCGGTTCAGCACCACCTTATCCAGCCGCTGCGACAGCGTATGCGGCGCCATCAAATGCTGGTTGCTGACCTCCGCGCTAATCGCTGCCAGCGTCTGATAGCGCGCGGCAACCAGGGTGACCGCCACATCCGACGGCAGCTGCGTTTCCAGCTCGCTTAAGCATTGCAGCGCCAGTTCGCCCGCCTGTTGGCGACTATAGATATCGCCTTCCAGCAGCTGTCGCGCCAGCCAGCGCCGCTGTGGCAGGCTTTCGCTAAGCGGCATTGCCGCCGCCAGCCGATCCACCACGCCGTTTAGCTCTGCCGGATAGCTGACCTCCAGCGGCGCGCAGGCGGGAACACCAGCATCGATCAGCTGTTTCAGGCGATCCAGCCCGCTGCCGCGCGTTGATACCACCGGCACCACCGGACAGCCGAGGCGCTGCGCCAACGCGGCAATATCGATGGTGATGCGTTGGCTTTCCGCCATATCCAGCATATTGAGCGCCACAATACAGGGCACGCCCAGCTCACGCAGCTGTAACGTAAGATAGAGATTGCGCTCAAGGTTGCAGGCGTCGACCACATTAATCAGCAGATCCGCCTGCTGGCTTAAGACAAAGTGACAGGCGATCTGCTCGTCGAGCGAAGCCTGCTGGGAAATGGTGGTAAGCGAATAGGTGCCGGGCAGGTCGATTAAATTAACCCGCGTGTCGCCCGCGCTAAAAAAGCCCTCTTTGCGCTCGACGGTCACGCCAGCCCAGTTACCCACGCGCTGACGTGCGCCGGTAAGCTGGTTAAACAGCGTGGTTTTTCCGGCGTTCGGGTTGCCTAACAGGCCAATGGTGCAGCTTTTCATGCCACCTCCGCGATCGGCTGTAGCTGCAACAGCGCCAGATCCTTTTTGCGCAGCATCAGGCTAACGCGTCCCGTCTGGATCTGGAGCGGATCGCCCAACGGCGCGATGCGCAACACCTGAAAACAGGCGCCGGGCAGCAGGCCGAGCGAAAGCAGCTTTTGCCGATAAGCGGGGCTGACGGCAGTGGAAAAGCCAAGAATTTGGTAGTGTTGGCGGGCAAGTAGTGGCATAGAGGGCACCTCAATGACTGTCGCTAAAGGCGGCAAGAACAAAACGGCACCATACTAATGAGAACGATTATCGTTAGTGTTGATTTAGAACAAAGATGATACAAAGGGCGGCGCGAGGCCGCCCAAAGCGTGATTACCGTTTTTTCCCTAACGCGGCGGCCAGCGCATCGCCCATTGCGCTGTTGCCCGCGGCAGGACTGTTGCCGCGCGAACGCGGTTTTGCCGCCGGACGCGGGTTATTACGTTCCTGGCTGCGCGGCGCGGCGCGTGACGGCGCTTCGCCCGGCTGCTCGTCCAGACGCATGGTTAGTGCAATGCGTTTGCGCTGCAAATCCACTTCCAGCACCTTGACCTTCACGATATCGCCTGCTTTCACCACCGTATGCGGATCCTCGACAAACTTGTCGGAGAGCGAGGAGATGTGCACCAGCCCGTCCTGATGAACGCCGATATCCACAAAAGCGCCAAAGTTAGTGACGTTGGTCACTGCGCCTTCCAGCACCATGCCCGGCAGCAGATCGTTCATGGTCTCAACGCCTTCAGCAAACTGCGCGGTTTTGAATTCCGGTCGCGGATCGCGGCCTGGCTTTTCCAGCTCTTTCAGGATATCGCTGACCGTCGGCACGCCGAAACGCTCGTCGGTAAAGTCCACCGCCTTGAGATTGCGCAGTTCGTTCGGGTTGCCCATCAGTTCGCGCAGCGACTGGCGGGTCGCTTCCAGAATGCGCTCAACCAGCGGGTAGGCTTCCGGGTGAACCGTGGAGGCATCCAGCGGGTTATCGCCATGGTTAATACGCAGGAAGCCCGCGCACTGTTCAAAGGCTTTCGGTCCCAGGCGGCTGACTTTCAACAGCTGCTGACGGCTACGGAAGCGGCCGTTTTCATCACGCCAGTTAACGATATTTTGCGCCATCATGCGCGTCAGCCCGGCCACGCGCGTCAGCAGCGCGACGGAAGCGGTATTCAGATCGACGCCAACGGCGTTCACGCAATCCTCTACTACCGCATCCAGCTTTTTCGCCAGCTGGCTTTGGCTGACGTCATGCTGATACTGGCCCACGCCAATCGATTTCGGGTCGATCTTCACCAGCTCCGCCAGCGGGTCCTGCAAACGACGGGCGATAGAAACCGCGCCGCGCAGGGAAACATCCAGATCGGGGAACTCCAGCGCCGCCAGTTCAGAGGCGGAGTAAACCGATGCGCCCGCTTCGCTGACAATAACTTTTTGCGCCGTAACCTGCGGAAACTGCTTTTGCACCTCAAGAAAGAAGCGCTCGGTTTCACGGGACGCGGTGCCGTTGCCAATCGCCACCAGTTCGACCTGATGACGCGTGCAAAGCGCCGCAACCGCCGCCGCGGCCTTCGCGGCCTGGCCGGTATGCGGATAGATGGTGTCGGTCGCCACCAGCTTGCCGGTCGCATCCACCACCGCGACTTTCACCCCGGTACGCAGGCCCGGATCGAGGCCCATGGTGGCACGCATGCCCGCCGGGGCCGCCATCAGCAGATCGCTCAGGTTACGGGCGAAAACGTTAATCGCCTCTTCTTCTGCCCGCTCGCGCACGCTGCCCATCAGCTCGGTTTCCAGATGCAGCAGCACTTTAATGCGCCACGTCCAGCTCACCACCGCTTTACGCCAGCTATCCGCCGGTGCGTTGTTCAAACGCAGGTTCAGGTGCTCGCTGATGAGCTGTTCGCCATAGCTTTCACGCGGCGGCTCATCAAACTGCGGATCGGGATTGAGCGACAGTTGCAGCACGCCTTCGTTGCGGCCGCGGAACATCGCCAGCGCGCGATGCGAAGGCACCGAGGCCAGCGCTTCGTGATGATCAAAATAGTCGCGGAACTTCGCGCCTTCTTGCTCTTTACCGGCCACCACGCGTGACACCAGATGCGCGTTTTTCCACAGCCAGGCACGCACTTTGGCCAGCAGCGCGGCATCTTCCGCAAAACGCTCCATCAGGATATAGCGCGCGCCATCCAGTGCCGCTTTAACGTCGGCGACGCCTTTATCGGCATCGACAAAGCGGGCGGCCAGCTGTTCCGGCTCCTGCGAGGGATCCTGCCATAGCGCATCCGCCAACGGCTCCAGACCGGCTTCAATGGCGATCTGTCCACGCGTGCGGCGTTTCTGCTTATAGGGAAGGTAGAGATCTTCGAGTTCGGTTTTGCTTAAGGTGGCGTTAATGGCGGCGGCGAGCTCATCGTTGAGTTTGCCCTGGTCCGTAATGGATTTCAGGATCGCCTGGCGACGATCTTCCAGCTCTCGCAGGTAACCGAGGCGGGTTTCCAGCTGTCGCAGCTGGGTATCATCAAGCCCGCCGGTGACTTCCTTACGATAACGTGCAATAAACGGCACGGTGTTCCCTTCGTCCAGCAGGCGGATTGCGGCATCAACTTGTTCAGCCCGCGCCTGAAGTTCACCTGCAATAATGCGGTTCAGTGAATCATTCATCATCGGTTCAACTATCTTGCTAACAGAGTTTAGGAAATAGCGGACAGTTATACGGATTGAAGGGCGAAATTACCAGTGATGCGGCGCGCTTTAAGCCATATTCCGAGCGCGGTTTACCACAGGCGGTTTTGATGTTGTACCATTAGCGGCAGAGGGCGGCGCAAGGCCGTCGGACCGTTAGGTTTAGCAGACAGGATGGGTGTGTGAAGACGCAACTGATTACCCGTGAAGGTTATAACAAGCTCAGGGCCGAGCACGATCATCTGTGGAAGGAGAAGCGCCCGGAGATTACGAAAATCGTCTCCTGGGCGGCGAGCCTGGGCGATCGTTCGGAAAACGCGGATTATACCTACAACAAGCGGCTGCTGCGCCAGATCGATCGGCGGGTGCGCTATCTGCGTAAGTGTCTGGCGGAACTGAAAATCGTTGATTATTCCCCGCAGCAGGAAGGTAAAGTCTTTTTCGGCGCTTGGGTGGAAGTGGAGAACGAACAGGGCGAGGTGAAGTGTTTTCGCATTGTCGGCCCGGATGAAATTTACGGCGAGGTAAAAAACTATATCTCCGTGGATTCGCCGATGGCGCGTGCGCTGATTAAAAAGGAAGTGGATGACGAAGTCAGCGTGATAACGCCGGAAGGGGAAAAAATCTGGTTTATTAACCGCATCGATTATCGTCAGGGAGAAGATAACAACCACGCGGTTTAACGCCTGCCGCCGCATAAAAAGAAGCGGAGAATAATGACTTTTTTAACAAAGCCCGGGCAACGCTTATTCTCCGATGGCGAAAGACAACAGCAACAAAGTTCTTATCATGTTTAAACTGCGGTAGTGCCTTAATAAATATTAATGCGGAATGGTGCTGGTGGTGGTTGTGGTGGCCGTGCTGGAACCGTCGCCGCCGCCTGCGGTTGCAAGCGCCAGGCCCAGTAACGCGCCAACAACGGCGACGCCTTCGGCATCGGATGCGCCTTTCGCTTCGGTGGTCGCCTGAGCGCCAGCAGCGGTGCCGCCTGTCGGCTCGTTAGCCATGACATATCCACTGGCAAACAGAGCCAGCGAGCAAATCAACATTATCTTGTTCATATTTATTCCCGGCTGATAAATAAACAACGTTTGACGGGAAGAATATAGGTTTGACAGGCTGGTGCTGAAAAGCGTTGTTTTCTAACGAATAACCTTAACTTGAATTATCACTGGATCGATAATTCACCCGCTGCGAATATTCCTGGCTCAGCGTAACGGTAATAAAATAAATACCAGTTTTTTCTGCTAATAGTTGGAGTCAGGGCGCAGTAAAGTGACACCTGACAGTTTAATAAAGCAGCACTGGCGTACAACGAACGGAACGGGGCAGGCTAAGCTGCTGTTTTGTCACTACAAAAGCATCTTTACGACGTTATGAGCCAGTGGTGGGCAGAGTTTGTTGGCGTATTTCAGAAAAGACGGATCGAACGGCAGCTTGCTATTCTGTAGGGTAAAAACGGAATAAATGCGATATAAGCCGCTGTTTAATATGCTTTGTAACAATTTCGGCTAGAATATAAACCATTAATGACTGTCACAGTTACGCTTCTTTTTTAACAATACCGGCTCAGGCAATAGCGCCTTTGGGAGTATCGAAATGCAAGAAAACTACAAAATTCTGGTCGTCGATGATGACATGCGCCTGCGCGCTTTGCTGGAGCGTTATCTGACCGAACAGGGTTTTCAGGTGCGCAGCGTCGCTAACGCCGAGCAAATGGATCGCCTGTTAACCCGCGAATCCTTCCACCTGATGGTGCTTGACCTGATGTTGCCAGGCGAAGATGGCCTGTCGATTTGTCGTCGCTTGCGTAGCCAAAGTAACCCGATGCCGATCATTATGGTGACGGCAAAAGGCGAAGAGGTTGATCGCATTGTTGGGCTGGAAATCGGCGCGGACGACTATATTCCGAAACCGTTTAACCCGCGCGAGCTGCTGGCGCGAATTCGTGCCGTGCTGCGTCGTCAGGCCAATGAACTGCCGGGCGCGCCTTCGCAGGAAGAAGCGGTTATCGCCTTCGGTAAGTTCAAGCTGAACCTCGGCACGCGCGAAATGTTTCGTGAAGATGAGCCGATGCCGTTAACCAGCGGCGAGTTTGCGGTGCTGAAAGCGCTGGTAAGCCATCCACGTGAGCCGCTGTCGCGCGATAAGCTGATGAACCTTGCCCGTGGCCGTGAATACAGCGCCATGGAACGTTCTATCGACGTGCAGATTTCACGCCTGCGCCGCATGGTGGAAGAAGATCCGGCGCATCCGCGCTATATCCAGACCGTTTGGGGCCTGGGCTACGTTTTTGTCCCGGACGGCACTAAAGCATGAGGCGGCTCCGCTTTTCTCCCCGCAGTTCGTTTGCACGCACGCTGCTGCTGATCGTGACGCTGCTGTTTGTCAGCCTGGTGACCACCTATCTGG
This sequence comes from Mixta sp. BE291, assembly GCF_031457955.1. Classification (NCBI taxonomy): domain Bacteria; kingdom Pseudomonadati; phylum Pseudomonadota; class Gammaproteobacteria; order Enterobacterales; family Erwiniaceae; genus Mixta; species Mixta sp. BE291. Next base: position 444,262 of record NZ_JAVDXN010000004.1, read on the forward strand.
TGGTGCTTAACTTTGCCATTCTTCCCAGCCTGCAGCAGTTTAACAAGGTGCTGGCGTATGAAGTGCGCATGTTAATGACCGACCGGCTGCAGCTGGAGGATGGCACGCAGCTGGAAGTGCCGCCTGCATTTCGGCGCGAAATCTATCGCGAACTGGGGATTTCGCTGTATACCAATGCAGCGGCGGAGGAGAGCGGATTACGCTGGGCGCAGCACTATCAGTTTTTAAGCGACCAGATGGCGCGTCAGCTTGGCGGGCCAACCGATGTGCGGGTAGAAGTGAATAAAAACTCGCCGGTGGTCTGGCTAAAAACCTGGCTGTCGCCGGATATCTGGGTGCGCGTGCCGCTGACGGAAATTCATCAGGGCGACTTTTCGCCGCTGTTCCGCTATACGCTGGCGATAATGCTGTTGGCGATTGGCGGCGCCTGGCTATTTATTCGTATTCAGAACCGTCCGCTGGTGGATCTGGAACATGCGGCGCTACAGGTGGGTAAAGGCATTATTCCGCCGCCGCTACGGGAATATGGCGCCTCGGAGGTGCGCTCGGTGACGCGCGCCTTCAACCAGATGGCCTCAGGCGTGAAGCAGCTGGCGGACGACCGTACGCTGCTGATGGCGGGCGTGAGCCACGATTTACGCACGCCGTTAACCCGTATTCGTCTGGCAACCGAGATGATGGGCGAGGAAGATGGCTATCTGGCGGAGTCGATCAATAAGGATATTGAAGAGTGCAACGCCATTATCGAACAGTTTATTGATTATCTGCGCACCGGCCAGGAGATGCAGACCGAACGTGCAGATTTAAACGCCGTGCTGAATGAAGTCGTCGCGGCTGAAAGTGGCTATGAGCGCGAAATCGAAGATGCGGTCATGCCCGAAGAGCTGATGCTGGATATCAATCCGCTTTCGATTAAGCGAGCGGCGGCGAATATGGTGGTTAACGCGGCGCGTTACGGCAACGGCTGGATTAAGGTAAGCAGCGGTTATGAGCTACAGCGCGCCTGGTTCCAGGTGGAAGATGACGGGCCGGGCATTAAGCCGGAGCAGTTAAAGCATCTGCTACAGCCGTTTGTGCGCGGCGACAGCGCACGCAGCACCAGCGGCACCGGGCTGGGGCTGGCGATTGTGCAGCGTATTATTGATGCGCATCAGGGCTCGCTGGATATTGGCGTCAGCGAACGCGGCGGCCTGCGCATTCGCGCCTGGCTACCGTTATCAGAAGCGCCGCCTGCCGCTGGCGGCACGGTGACCCCGCTCGCGTTGCCTAAAGGCGACTAGCCTGAAGGTTCTGCGTCAGCAAAGAAAAACCCCCGCCAAATGGCGGGGGTTTTGTTCAGGCGATAGCGTTAAAGCTGCGGCCCGGCTGAAACCAGCGCGGCGCCCGCAGGCGTATCGGTATACTTTTCAAAGTTGTTGATAAAGCGCTGCGCCAAATCCTGCGCGCGGCTTTCCCACTGCGCGGGATCCTGCCAGGTATTGCGCGGGTCAAGAATATGCGCATCCAGTCCCGGCACCGCCAACGGCATTTCCAGATTGAAAATCGGCAGCGTTTGGGTCTCTGCCTGTTCCAGTTCACCGCTAAGAATCGCGTTGATGATTGCTCGCGTGTCCTTCAGCGAAATGCGTTTACCGGTGCCGTTCCAGCCGGTGTTAACCAGCCAGGCTTCCGCGCCCGCATCCTGCATACGTTTCACCAGCACTTCCGCATACTTTGTTGGATGCAACGTTAAAAACGCCGCGCCGAAGCAGGCGGAAAAGGTAGGGGTCGGCTCGGTGACGCCACGCTCAGTCCCTGCCAGCTTGGCCGTGAAGCCAGAAAGGAAATGATACTGGGTTTGATCGGAAGAGAGACGCGAGACCGGCGGCAGCACGCCAAACGCATCGGCGGTCAGGAAAATCACCTTTTTCGCGTGGCCCGCTTTCGATACCGGCTTAACGATGTTATCGATATGGTAAATAGGATAAGAGACGCGCGTGTTCTCGGTTTTGCTGGCGTCATCAAAATCGATGGTGCCATCGCTGCGCACCACCACATTTTCCAGCAGCGCATCACGGCGGATAGCATGGTAGATCTCAGGCTCCGCCTGCTCAGACAGCTTGATGGTTTTCGCGTAGCAGCCGCCTTCAAAGTTAAACACGCCGTCATCGTCCCAGCCGTGTTCATCATCGCCAATCAGCTGACGTTGCGGGTCAGTGGAAAGCGTGGTTTTCCCGGTGCCCGACAGGCCAAAGAACACTGCCACGTCGCCCTGTTCGCCAACGTTAGCCGAGCAGTGCATTGAGGCGATACCCTGCAGCGGCAGCAGGTAATTCATTACCGCAAACAGCCCCTTTTTCATTTCGCCGCCGTACCAGGTGCCGCCGATCAGCTGCATCTTTTCGGTGAGGTTAAAGGCGACAAAGTTTTCTGAATGCAGGCCCTGCTGCTGCCAGTTGGGATTGGTGCATTTCGCGCCGTTCATCACCACAAAATCGGGGGTAAAGCTGGCCAGGCTGGCTTCGTCAGGGCGAATAAACATGTTTTTGACAAAATGCGCCTGCCAGGCGACTTCGGTAATAAAGCGCACGCTCAGACGGGTATCGGGATTGGCGCCGCACCAGGCGTCAACCACAAACAGCCGCTTGCCGGAAAGCTGCCCGGTGACGCAACCCTTCAGCGCTTCCCAGGTTTCCTGCGACAAAGGCTGATTATCGTTTTTGCCTTTACCCTGGTCGTTCCACCACAAGGTATCGCGCGTCGTATCGTCCCGCACAATATATTTATCTTTCGGCGAGCGGCCGGTAAAAATGCCGGTATCCACAGCGATGGCACCGGATTGCGTTAGCGTACCACGCTCATAACCGGTAAGGCCGGGCTGGGTTTCTTCCTTAAATAAAGTTTCATAATCAGGATTATGGATGACTTCAACCGTGTCAGTGATGCCATAAGCGACGAGGTCCTGTGGCGTCAGGCCATGAGGGCGCATATTACTGTTCCTTTAATCGATTTGTACTGCAACAAATGTGGGGTGACTTGCTGCCACTTGCCGTAAAGCCGCGAGAAGCGATTCACGTTGCTTTACAATTTCGGCAGTCTACTACTGTCAATAAGCAGCGGAAGGAAAGAGTGGCAGAAATGAGAGACGGAACGTTTTTTTATAGAAATTCGTCAAAATCTGATAAAAAGTTATAGATAGCGCAGCGGGATTTATAAAACGCCGTTTTAATTATGTCCTTTTTATCAAAGGGTAAACGTTCTGTTTAAGCGGGAGGAACGTCGCCTCTTGCCGCTGAGTCATGCGCATAACAGTCCATCGTTGTGTCAGTTGCATCTGCTGAGCCGCTAATTGGTGCTTACTGCCAGCGCATGCCTGGCCCGCCTCTTCCACTATCATTACATTCCTGACGGTTCATTTAAGGTCAGTGAATTTTTAGCGCAATAATTTATTTTTTTGACCGCAGACTGAATGTTTTTATGCAGATAAGCAGTACAAAGCACCCAATACATACCGCCGCATCGCTACATGTGACGATAACAATGGTAAAATTGGGTGGCATTTAGCTCTTTTATTAACGATTATGAAATTGAGGTTCTGGCTAATACATTAGTCATATCAATAACTACCTTTTTAGGTGGGTTTAATACTCTTCTGGCCTCTTGTTGAACAATTTCCCTGATTTTCTGAACAGGTTGGCCTGTAACTTTTTCATACACACTATCGGCTATTTTACTTGTAATTGCCGCTGTGATTTCAGCTTGTAATTCCCGTGAGATTGCTTCGGATTCAAAAAAACTCTTCAAAGAACTGTCGTTCATCAAATACGTAGCCGTTGTTTGCCCAATCGACGTTTGAGCTGCCGCCTTTAAATTTCCAGCATTTTTAAATTGACTTGCTAAGTATGTATTTTCCAGAACCTTTGTGCGAATGCTGTCCTTCTGGGGTGAACTAATTTTTTCGCCAGAATTTTTGGCTATAGTATCTATCTCTTTGTTAATCAGCGCAGGGATGTAGACCTCGCATTCTTGCTTTCTCCACTCATCATTCATATATTCTTTTAATACATTGCCAATCTCTTTTAACGCTTTGTTATAATCAACTAAAACTTCATGTGACCTGCCAGTTATTTTAATGTATGTGTTATGCGTACCTATCAGGCTCTTTATAAAGTTACTGGGTTTTTCTTGGATTATAGTGAGTTGATAGTTTAAGTCAGATTCATTGCATTGTTTATTTGTGAAATGTTTAAATAAATCTTGCACTCGAGGCGATGCTGTTTTCATTGTATTTTCCCTGTCAATTTCATGAAATAAGATAATAACAACGCGATATGTTTTTAACTTTCATAAATTGATTATTAGGGGCGCAGCATGACAGCGCTGCTGCCGAAGGCGTATGAGGCCTGGCAGATGGAAGCGCGGAAAAAACCGGAGCAGCCGGGTTTCGCCGCGCTGATGAAGGCATTGGCGCGCACAGACCCGTACAAAATGCCCTGTGCGCAGCCAAATTTTCGAACTGATCCTTATAAATTTGCCGGATATCTTAGTGAATCTGGTCGCTGGCGCTGCCGGAATCATTACGGATCGCCGCGATATCTACCGCATCGTAAATATAGTGGCTGCCGCAATAGTCACAGTGCATATCGATCTGTCCATCTTCCTGCAGAATTTGATCCACTTCTGTCTGAGGCAGCGTTTTCAGCACTTCGCCGCAACGCTCGCGCGAGCAGGTGCATTTGAAGCTGACGTTCTGCGGCTCATAGATGGTCACTTCTTCCTGGTTATAGAGACGCCACAGCACCTCATTCGCCGGCAGGCCAATCAGCTCTTCGGTTTTGATGGTCTCGGTCAGCGTCGCCAGATGGTTGAAATCTTCTTTATCGGTATCCTGCGCCGGTAGCACCTGCAGCAGAATGCCCGCAGCGCCCGCCTGGCCTTCGTGCTCGCCGGTGCGGATAAACAGACGCGTCGGCAGCTGCTCGGAACGCATAAAGTAATCTTCCAGGCAGGCCGCCAGCGTATCGCCTTCCAGACCCACCACGCCCTGATAGCGTTCGCCTTTTTCCGGTGAAATGGTGATAACCAGGTAGCCGTTGCCAACCATCTCTTTCAGCGTGCTGCCGGGCGCGATATCGCCCTGGACGCGTGCCACGCCGCGCATTTCCTGGCGATTATTGCCGTTAATCACCGCCAGGGTTAACGCGCCATCGCCCTGCAGCTGCACGGTAATGTCGCCTTCAAATTTCAATGTGGCGGTCAGCAGGCTGGTGGCGACCAGCAGTTCGCCCAGCAGCTGTTGCACCGGCTGCGGGTAATCGTGCCCGGAGACGATTTCGCGCCATGTCTCGGATAGGTTAACCAGTTCGCCACGCACCGCGTGGTTTTCAAACAGGTAACGATGCATTTGGTCTTGATGAGCCATAGTTTTTCTCTCGTGTTGGCGGCGCGTTATTCGTCGCCAGAAAATTTGAATTTCATCAGATCGCGGCGCTCTTTTTTATCAGGGCGACGATCCGGATGCGGCATAGTGAGCGCGTTCATCTTGCGCGCCTGCGCCATCTTTTCGCGTTTTTCAACGCTTTCTGCCGTTTCGCTATACAGCAGCTGTGCTTCAGACGCGGGGCGACGCTGATCGGTCACGGCGCAGATCACCACCGTACGCTCGTCATTGCCCTGACGTAATTTCACTTCCGCATTCAGCTCTACCAGCTTGCTGGGTTTGCTGCGCTGCCCGTTGTAGTGAACTTTTCCGCCTTCGATCATTTCACGCGCCAGCGCACGGGTTTTATAAAAACGCGCGGCCCACAGCCATTTGTCGAGTCGGACGCCTTCTGCGATTTTTTCTTTCATCACTGCTCCCGTCGGTTTATTGCGTGACACGCGCCAGCGCGCCGAGAAGCGTTCGGTAATCGCTCACGCTCTGATGCTGAGCAAAGGTTTTGATCGGCATACCGGAATCGGGATTGCTGACGCCAAGGCACCAGGCGATACCCCAGCGCTTTGCCGCATCCAGCACCGGTTCGCTGTCATCAATGAACAGCGTGCGCGCGTTTTCAAAACCGGTATGCTGCTGCACGGCCTGCCACAGGCGCTGATCTTCTTTCGGAAAGCCAAATGTATGGGTCGAAAGTAATAAATCAAGGTGCTGGCCGAGTCCGGTTTGTTTTAGCTTTACATCCAGATTCCAGGGGTGCGCGTTGGTGAGCAGAATGGTGCGCTTGCCGCTGGCGCGTAGCGCCTGCAGAAAGGGAAGGGTGTCATCGCGCAAACGCGCCCGGCTGCGCATTTCCCAGGTCATGGCACGGATATCCAGCTCCAGTTCACGGCTCCAGTAATCCAGACAATACCAGTTTAGCGTATGCTGAACCGCCTGATACTTCGCCATGATTAACTGGCTGGCTTCCGCCAGCGAGATGTTACGCTGTTGGCTGACGCTTTCCGGGACCAGCGTTAGCCAGAAATAGCTGTCAAACGCCAGATCGAGCAGCGTACCGTCCATATCCAGCAGCACGGTATCGATATTGTGCCAGTTAATGTTGATCTCCATGCCGCCTCCCGAAAAAGAAAGGCGACAGGGTAGCACAGTTGAAAGTGGCTCAGAACAGCGGACGCATATCCGGCATCGGCGACAGCGTATGGTTAAAACACTTATCGTAATAGTGCTGGATTTCCACGATGCGTTTGCGATTACGATGGATGCGTTTCAGCGCCAGCAGGCCGTTAACCACCACGCTCAGGCCCAGAACCACCAGCAGCAGCGAGGTACAGAGATAGCGCCACAGCGTCAGCATATTCGGTTCGCTGTGCAGAGCGATATGCTGCGTGCCGTTGGCGTCGGTGTGGATACTGGTGATAATGCCCGCCGCGCTGAAAGGCGTATGCAGCAGCATGCCCGCCAGCCGCTGCAGTTCATTCCACTGATCCGGCGCGTTGAAATCAAACAGCGAAACGGTGGGTTGAGGATGGCTTACCAGCTGACGCCCTTCATCGCTGACGATCAGGAAGCCGCCCGGCGGTGGGCTGTTCAACGCTTCGGCGGCGCGATGGGTCTCGCGATAAAAGAACGTTGACGTTGCGGTGTTCACCAGATTCTCCAGCGCCTCGGCGCTGACCGGACGCAGCAGCACGTTCATGCCGTTTAACGATCCTGACGATGCGCGGCTCACCAGCGTTTCCCAGTCTTTGGCATTGCCCAGGTTAACCAGCGCATTTTTCAGGCGCACACAATCCTGCTGTTGGCTGCACAGCTCCTGCGCTTTCAAGACCACATCGGAAAAGTCATCCAGCAGGATCATGCCCGATTTCTGGATCGCCGTGGCGAGCTGTGGGTTAAGCTTGCTGTCGACATTATTTTGCGGATGCAGCTGCTGGTTAGTGAGATTCAACAGCGCGGAGGCCTTATCAATGATTTCCGACTGCGGCAGCGGCAGGGGAGAGGCCATATTCCAGTAAATCGCTGAGCAATCAAACGGCATAAAAGCGTAATTGCGGTTGCTCTGATAGCTGGCAGGCACGGAACACATGCCGGTGCCGCTGACTTTCAGGCTGTCGCCCACGTGCAGCCTGGCCTCTTCCAGCGCGGCCACGGAATTAACTTCGATGCGCTCGGAGCCGGTCAACCAGGCCATGCTAAGCTTTAGCGGCATCGCCAAAGGCACCCAGCTAAGCAACAGCGCCAGGACCAGCAAAGAGCCGCAGGCCAGCACCATATTCTTTTTCCAGCGCTGGATAGGGAAGTTACGCACCTCATCCTGAAGCGACAGAAAACGTCCCTGGCGCACCACCTGCCGGTTCAGGTAGATATCCACATCGGTGGTTTGGCCCAGATCGTGCGTCACGTAAGGCTGCCAGTGCGGCGGATAAACCAGATCGATAATCCCCAGCGAGATGTTATTGACCTGCCCCTGATTGGATTCGCTAAACAATCCCCAGCGTTTCGGCGCGCCGCGCAGGCAGTGGATTTCACGTAAATCTTTTTCGCTGGGACGTCGATACATAAACCACAGGCTGACCAGAATCATCGCCACGCTGGCGCTGACCAGCCACGGCATAAACATCAGCGGAGCCAGTAGACTAATAAAAAACAGCAGCAGACCGCAGCAGATCACCGTGGCTTCGCGCGTGCCGTCGCTGCGTGACAGGCAATGCTCTTCCGGCGTCTCTTTACGTACCTGAAGCAGCTCGACATTTTCGCTCTGCTCCTGGCGAATTGACGCATTTGTGGCGCTGGGATTCACTACCGTCGGCAGCATGCTCTGCTCCCCGGCATAGTTCACCAGCGAGTGGCCGTTAAGCGAGATCACCAGCGGAATAGAGTGGGTTTTGATCAGCTCGACGAAATTTTCTTCAGCAATGTACTGCTCCCACAGCGGAGGAAGATGCACCTCCAACGCGTCGAGATAGTAACGCCACTTTTGTGGATCGTCGGTTGAAAGCCCGTAGCGGGTAATAGCGCGGGTAACGGGATAAACTTTATTGCTCTGCGAACTGAGCGTTAGCGCTTCCGGCGCGGCGCTGGCACCGCCTGGCTGGACGGTGCGCTGCTTCTTTGCCAGCGTATCGAGATAGCGCTCCACGGCGTCACGCTCTTCGCTTGTCAGGAGGCGATGAGGCGGATTGATAAATGGCAGTGGTTTCGCCAACGGCGGACGATGCCGCATAGCGTACCAAAAATAGATACCTGCAATAACTGAGCAGGTAAGCATTACACCCAGAATAATGATAATTGTGCTCATGCTATGCTCATTTCAGCCAAACTGCTGCCGTCACTGTGATTGCTCACTCCGGGCTAAGTTATAGGGAGTTCACTAATTTTGGCGGGATTGGGCATGAGTGGCAACCAACCAGATAACTAAAATAGCGCACAAAATCATAAAATTAGAACTATTATACAAAAATCCTTGCCGGAATATTAGCGGGCCATGGTCGAGGTGAACATCGGCATTATCCTATTTCCTTGTCACTTATTGACTTCGTGATAAAGTTTTTTCTGAGCGATTGCAAACGATTGTTATAAAAAAGTAAATTAAACCATATGATGATTGGATTCCCGTGAAGCCTGTCGCACAATGTCTTTTTGCCGCTTTTTATTCAGCACAACCGTCGGCTGGCAATGATTAACCGTGCTTTATCTGGGGCCCCCATGCCAAGAGAATTAGAGAAACCCAAAATTTTACACGTTGAGCCTGTGGCCCGCTCTCGCCTGTTTACCATTGAGTCGGTCGATCTGGCGTTCAGTAACGGCGAACGGCGGGTGTATGAGCGTATGCGTCCTTCCGAACGTGAAGCGGTGATGATTGTGCCAATTATCGATAATCATCTGTTGCTGATTCAGGAGTATGTTGTCGGTCTGGAAACCTACGAGCTGGGCTTCCCAAAAGGATTGATCGACCCGGGCGAAACGGTATTCGAGGCCGCTAATCGCGAGCTAAAAGAGGAGGCGGGCTTCGGCGCGCAGCAGATGGACGCGCTCAGCAAACTCACGATGGCACCCTCTTACTTTTCCAGCAAAATGAATATCGTGGTGGCGGAAGGGCTTTATCCCGAAAAGCTGGAAGGCGATGAGCCGGAGCCGCTGCCGGTAACCCGTTGGCCGCTGGAGGATATGATGGCGCTGTTGCAGGAGCCCGATTTTAACGAGGCTCGTAACGTCAGCGCGCTGTTTCTGGTGCGTGAATGGCTGGCAAAGCAGCAGCGTATTCGCTACTGACAGCGAGTCGGCGAGTAAAAAAGCAAAAGGGGCGAAGATCGCCCCTTTTTTATCACTTGCGTGCCGTTTATCAGAACAGCTCGTGGGTTTCGCCGTTATCCATCAGTGTGGTGCCGACATCATGCACCGAATATTCGGTTGGCTGCGTCCCGTCAATAAAGAACTCCTGACGGGTGTTGCCGCCGCCGTTCGCCAGCTTGCCGGTGCTGCGATCGATCGTTGCGGTGACCACGCCCGGCGGAGGCGTCAGCGGCTGCTCCGGCACGCCATCCAGCGCCGCTTTCATAAAGCTATCCCACGCTGGCTGCGCGCTTTTGGCTCCGCCTTCATAACCTGAAATCTGATCGCTAATGGCGCCAGAGGCCGTTGAGCGCCCTAAATTACGGCGGAAATCATCAAAGCCAATCCAGACAGTGGTCACCACGCCAGGACCGTAACCCGAGAACCAGGCATCTTTCGAGCTGTTGGTCGTACCGGTTTTGCCGCCAATATCGTTGCGCTTCAGATCGCGACCGGCACGCCAGCCGGTGCCCATCCAACCAGGCTCGCCAAAAATATTGGTGTTCAGCGCGCTTTTAATCAGGAACGAGAGCGGCGTATTGATCACGTGCGGCGCGTACTGCTGGGCCGCATCAGGCTGATCGGCACCCACCTGTTGCAGCGCCGGTTGCGGCACGCCAGGATTGGGGTTTTCCTCGGAAACCGCCACGTTCTCTACGCTTTCCTCACCCAGCGCCAGAGATTTCTTCGTCTCACCGTAAATCACCGGCAGATTGCATTCCGGACAGGCGACGCGCGGCTGATGTTCAAACAGCGCTTCGCCGTTTTCATTCTCAATCTTTTTAATGAAATAAGGATCGACGAGGAAACCACCGTTGGCCATCACCGCATAGCCGCGCGCCATTTGCAGCGGCGTAAACGAGGCCGCGCCCAGCGCCAGCGATTCGGTATGCACGATATTTTGCGCCGGGAAGCCGAAACGTTGCAGATACTCTGCGGCGTAATCGACGCCCATCGCACGCATGGCACGCACCATAACCACGTTTTTCGATTGTCCTAATCCCTGACGCAGACGGATCGGGCCGTCATAGGTCGCCGGGGAGTTTTTGGGCCGCCAGTCAGAACCTGCGCCCGCATCCCAGCGCGAGATCGGCACATCGTTAAGAATCGAGGCCAGCGTCAGACCACGATCCATAGCGGCGGTGTAGAGGAACGGTTTAATGTTCGAGCCGACCTGACGCAACGACTGGGTAACACGGTTAAATTTACTCTGATTAAAGTCAAAGCCGCCGACCAGCGCCCGCACTGCGCCATCACGCGGATCCAGCGAAATCAGCGAAGAGTTAACGTCCGGCACCTGCGCCAGCCACCAGCTGTTTTCCACTTTGCGAACCCAAATCTGCTGTCCCGGCTGCAACACCTGCGACACGCTGCGCGGCGTAGCGCCTTGCTGCGTATCAGAGCGGTACGGACGCGCCCAGCGAACGCCTTCCATCGTCAGCGAGACGCTGCTGCCGTCACGCATCAGCGCCGTGGCTTCGTTATTGTTAGCGTTGGTGACAACGGCGGGCCACAGCGGGCCATAAACCGGCAGAGCCTTCAGGGTTTTCACAATACGCGTATGATCCCAGGCGGATTCGCCCACGCGCCACAGAATATTGGCCGGGCCGCGATAGCCGTGGCGCATATCGTAATCCAGCACGTTATTACGCACGGATTCCTGCGCCGCCTGCTGAAGCTTACGGGTCACGGTGGTGTAAACCTTAAAGCCATCGTTGTAAGCGTCATCGCCGTAGCGCTTCAGCATCTCCTGACGCACCATTTCTGTGAGGTAAGGCGCGGAGAAGGCGATTTCCGGGCCATGATAGCTGGCTTCCAACGACTCACTGCGCGCCTGAATATATTGCTGCTGCGTAATGTAGTTCTGATCCAGCATGCGCGACAGCACCACGTTACGGCGTCCCAGCGCACGCGCAGGAGAATAGAGCGGGTTAAAGGTGGAGGGCGCTTTCGGCAGTCCGGCAATCATCGCCATTTCACTCAGGGTGAGCTGATCGATACTTTTGCCGAAATAGACCTGCGCCGCCGCGCCGACGCCATACGCACGGTAGCCAAGGTAAATTTTATTGAGATAAAGCTCGAGGATTTCATTTTTGCTCAGCAGCTGCTCAATACGAATCGCGAGGAAGGCTTCCTTGATTTTACGCATCAGCGTGCGTTCAGGGCTGAGGTAGAAATTACGCGCCAGCTGCTGCGTAATGGTGCTCGCCCCCTGGGAAGCGTGCCCGGAAATCAGCGCCACGCTGGCTGCACGGAAAATCCCGATAGGATCGACGCCGTGATGCTCATAGAAGCGGCTATCTTCCGTGGCGACAAAGGCTTTCACCAGCTCAGGCGGCATCTGCGCCAGCGTCAAAGGAATGCGACGCTTTTCGCCATACTGCGCAATCAGTTCGCCATCGGCGCTGTAGACCTGCATTGGCGTCTGCAGACGCACATCTTTCAATGTGTTCACATCCGGCAGCTGCGGCTCAATATATTTGTACAACCCGTAAACCGAGCCGACGCCCAACAAAATGCAACACACTGCAAGAATCAATAAATACTTTACGAACTTCACCTGAGATTTCCCATTTAATGTCGTTTGGGCAGTTTATAAACAATCGCGCGGTAGTATAAATGCAAGCCAGACGCTTTGATACGTCCTTTTATTTTTACGTCGATATGGAGATCGCGCGAACATGGCTTTTCAGAAATGGCAAGTAGGGCTGGATATCCAGAATGGTCAGCTCTGTGCTTTGGGCATCCAGCGTCGTCGTCACGGTTGGCAACTGCGCCACTGGTGGCAACATGCGCTGCCGCACGATACGTTATCTCATGGCGCGCTGCAATGCTCCCCGACGCTGCTCACTGTTTTGCGTCGCTGGCGTAAGCAGCTACCTCGCAACCTCTCGCTGCGCGTTGGCTTTCCGCCGCAGGCGGTGATGCAGCGCTCTCTGCCCACCCCCTCTTTGCAACTGCGTGAGCCCGAACTGGGACGCTACGCCATTGCCGCCGCCGAGCGGCTATTCCCGCTTGCGGCGCATGAACTGGCGCTGGATTATCACGCCGCTGCCCAGCCGCAGTCGCGCCTTTATCTGACCGCCGCGCGCCAGAGCGTACTGCAACAATGGTTATCGACGCTGGCTCAGGCCGGGCTGCATCCTGATGTTATCGAACCCACCAGCGGAGCATTAGCGCGGGTAGGGAAGGTGATGCAGCTCTCTAATGAGGCGGCGCTGATTCATCAGCTCAGCGATCACTGGTTATGGTATCTGCCCGGCGAGCCAGAAACGGCCTCTGGCTGGGCGCCCGGGGTGTTGGCGGCGGATCGCGAGCAGCTTAGCCTGCTGCCGTCCACCGCGCGTGAACTCTGGTTCAGCGCCAATGTCTCCGCCGAGCTGCTGACAGGGATGCAGCCGCTTCAGCCGCTCAGCCTGCTGCAGTTGCTGCAACCACCGCTGCCCGCCCATGGCGGGATGTTTACGCTGGCGCTGGGATTAGCGCTGCGCCCGGAGGAGACCCCATGATCGCGGCTAACCTGTTGAACTGGCGGCGAGATGTCCGCAGGCGTCAGCTAAAACGCTGGCTATGGTTAAGCGGAACGCTGCTGGTGCTGGTACACCTTGTGCTGTTGCTCTGCTGGCGAGAGCTCACGGAAAATACGCAGCGGCGGCAGAATCAGATAACGCTGTGGCAACAGGCGATACAGCAGGCGCAGCAGCTTCATCAACGCTATGACGAGGCGCAAAAACAGCAGCAGGCTTTGCGCAAGCAGGCGGCACTGCGTCAGCAGAGGCATCAGCGGCTGGCGCAGTGGCAAACCTTTATTTTACAGCTGGAGAACCACGTGCCGGATGAGGCATGGCTCTCTTCATTAACGCATCAGCAAGGAAGCCTACGACTGGAAGGATTAAGCCTGCGGCCGGAAGCCGCCCGGCTGTTGCAGCAGCGCCTTAGCGCTTCCCGTTTTTTTCAACCCTGGCTACCGGGCGCATTAAAAAAGAGCGCTGAAGGCCCGTATCGTTTCACCTTAGCAACGGGCAAAGCGGAGGGCGGCGGTGATGGAAAATGAGACGCTGCTGCGTTGGCTGCTGATGCCGGCGAAATGGCGCTGGCTAACGCTGCTCGGCTTGCTGACAGGCGTGTTGTTGCTGGCGAGTTATGGCTGGATAACGCCCGCTCGCCATGAGCAGCGGCGCCTGCAGGAACAGCTACAGCAACAGCAGCAACGCTATCAACAGCTGTTGACGCCGCTGTTGCAACAGCCGGCGCTACAAACGGTTCAGCTGCGCAACCAGCAGATGCTGGAGGAGATCGTGCGCACCGGGCAGCCATTTTCTCTCTATACCCTGTTGCAGCACAGCGGCGGCGAACTGGAGCAATGGCATCCCGACCAACGAAACAGTCAGCTGGCGCTATGGCTGGAGTGGCCTCAGCTAAAGCAGCTGTTTGCCTATCTGGTTATCTGCGAGCCCGCGCCGGTGTTGACCTCTTTTATCGTGCAGCGTAAGGCGGAGCGCCTGTACGCCACTTTTCACCTGGCATTTGATGATGAAATACCTCTTCGTTAGCTGGCTGTTTTTTTTCTGCCTGCCGCCTGCTTTTGCGCGCGATCCTTTTGCGCCACCGCAGGTTTCCTGCCTCAGGTCGGTAACGCCGTTTGCACAGTGGCAGCTGCAGGGAATGGTCGGGCAAGGGAACCGTTATCTGGGATGGCTACGCTCAGCGCAGGGCGAGCGAGTCGCGATCGCCAGCGATCGGCCTTCGCCGTTTGTTGACTGGCAAATTGTGGCGTTCATGCCGTTTCATGTCACGTTCAGCGCGCCGCAGGGCTGTATGCCACAGCGGGTTACGCTGCAAATTAAAGGAAAATATCATGAGGATCGCAGTCGCGCTGCTGTTGCTGCTGAGCACCGCCGTCAGGGCCAGTGAAGAGCCGCTGTCGTTAGCCTTTCAGGACGCGCCGGTTGAACAGGTTTTACAGGCGCTGGCAGATTATCAACAGATTAATCTGCTGGTTGCGCCTGGCGTGGAAGGAAATATTACCCTGCGCCTGCAGGATGTGCCCTGGCGCCAGGCGTTGTCGCTGGTGGCACGCATGGCGAAGCTGAAAATCACCCAGGAAAATTCCGTACTGCTGGTTTTCCCGCAGGGCTGGCAGCAAAAAGAAGATCAGGAACAGGTACAGCAACAGCCATTGCAGGAGGTCGCATTAGCGTTGCAGCATGCGGATGTCACCGCCGTCAGCGCCAGCCTGCAGGCTGAACGCGCTAAATTAATGACGCCGCGCGGCAGCGTCACCCTGGATGCGCGGGCAAACACGCTGCTGCTTCGTGATACGCCCGCAGCGTTAAGCAATGTGCAAAACTGGGTGAAGGCGCTGGATGTGGCGCGCGAGCAGGTAGAGCTAACGGCGCACATCGTCAGCATTAGCGCGGAACATCTGCATGAGCTGGGCGTGAGCTGGCAACTGTCGGGGGAAGAGGCGATCGCTCAGGCGCTGCGTAATCCCACTTTATCTGTCGGCCTCGGTGCCGCATCGCCCTCGCTGGCGGCAGGCTTAACGCTGGCGCGCATCGATGGCCGTCTGCTGGATCTGGAGCTTAGCGCGCTGGAACAGGAAAACCAGATCGATATTATTGCCAGTCCGCATCTCATCACCTCCCACCAACAGCCCGCCAGCATCAAACAAGGCGCGGAGATCCCTTATGAGGTTTCCAGCGGCAGCGATGGCGCGACCAGCATCGAATTTAAAGAGGCGGTTTTAGGGATGGAGGTGACGCCAACGGTGTTGCCTGGCGGGCGTGTTCGCCTGGCGTTGCATATCAGTCAAAACGTGCCCGGACGCAACATTAACAACGGTGACAGAGAGATTCTCACTATTAATAAGCAGGAAATCACAACCCAGGTTACGCTAAACGATGGTCAAACGTTAACGCTGGGCGGCATATTTCAACAGGAATCAGCGCGTAATCGTGATAAAGTCCCTCTCCTGGGCGATATACCGTTGCTGGGTGCGCTTTTTCGCCATGATGTTCAGAATGACAAGCGCCGGGAGCTGGTGATTTTTATCACCCCGCGCCTGGTGCATGAAGAGTAACCAGCAGCGCTTTTTTTCCCGACCAGGTATCATATGCGTTTGACGCAGGAGCGGAATTAGCTTACAAGGTTTAGCGATTTTGACTTATGGCAGCACAGACTTATAGTTTGTCGCCACGATACCGTGACAGGACGTTGCCGGAATGGCAGCGGTTTTGACTCTTAGCGAACTGTGTGACGCGCAGGCTGCGCGTTCTGAGCCGGGCAATTTATTCGGTTGCCAAACGACCTTGAGTGTTGAGATAATTTTTCATCTGACTCTCGCACTATCGCTCATGAGGTTTCAGTTCATGTCCCGCCAACGGCTCGGCCGTTGCAGACGGGGTATCATCAACGCATTGTCTTAGTAATACCGAAAAAATGGCAGAGAAACGCAATATCTTTCTGGTTGGGCCTATGGGTGCCGGCAAAAGCACTATTGGTCGTCAGTTAGCTCAGCAACTCAATATGGAATTTTATGATTCCGATCAGGAAATTGAGCGACGTACCGGAGCGGATGTGGGCTGGGTTTTTGACGTTGAAGGCGAAGCAGGTTTTCGCGAACGTGAAGAGAAAATCATTAATGAACTCACAGAAAAACAGGGCATCGTGCTGGCTACCGGCGGCGGCTCTGTAAAATCCCGCGAAACCCGTAATCGTCTCTCCGCCCGTGGCGTTGTGGTCTATCTTGAAACCACTATTGAGAAGCAACTGGCGCGTACGCAGCGCGATAAAAAGCGTCCTTTATTACAGGTCGATGCACCGCCACGTGAAGTGCTGGAAGCGCTGGCGGATGAACGCAATCCCCTGTATGAAGAGATTGCTGATGTGACCATCCGCACTGACGATCAAAGTGCGAAAGTCGTCGCTAATCAAATCATTAATTTACTGGAAAAGAATTAATCCATCGCCTGAGGGCATAGCGAAAAG
This sequence comes from Mixta sp. BE291, assembly GCF_031457955.1. NCBI lineage: Bacteria > Pseudomonadati > Pseudomonadota > Gammaproteobacteria > Enterobacterales > Erwiniaceae > Mixta > Mixta sp. BE291. Next base: position 461,000 of record NZ_JAVDXN010000004.1, read on the forward strand.
GTTTTAGAGCGTCATGGAGAGGATCACCGTTACCCTTGGGGAGCGTAGCTACCCGATCACCATCGCCGCCGGTCTGTTTAACGATGCGGCTGCCTTTTGGCCGTTGAAAGCAGGCGACCAGGCTATGTTGGTAACCAACGAGACGCTGGCTCCGCTTTATCTCACGCCGCTGCGACAGCGGCTGGAGGAGGCGGGCGTAAAGGTGGATCAGGTTATCCTTCCCGATGGCGAACAGTACAAAACCCTGGCGGTAATGGATCAGGTCTTCACCGCGCTGCTGCAAAAGCCCCACGGGCGAGATACCACGCTGATTGCGTTGGGCGGCGGCGTGATTGGCGATCTGACCGGTTTCGCTGCCGCCAGCTATCAGCGCGGCGTACGCTTTATTCAGGTGCCGACCACGCTGTTAGCGCAGGTGGACTCTTCTGTTGGCGGGAAAACCGCCGTCAATCATCCGCTGGGCAAGAACATGATAGGCGCCTTCTGGCAGCCTGCCTCAGTGGTTGTCGATCTTGACTGCCTGCGCAGTCTGCCGCCGCGCGAGCTCGCTTCCGGCATGGCTGAAGTGATCAAATACGGCATTATCCTTGATAGCGATTTTTTCAACTGGCTGGAGCAGAATCTGGATGCGCTGATGGCGCTGGACGAGGACGCGCTGGCTTTTTGTATTCGTCGCTGCTGTGAGCTGAAAGCAGAAGTGGTGGCTGCCGACGAACGGGAAACCGGGCTGCGGGCGCTGCTGAATCTGGGTCATACCTATGGCCATGCGATTGAAGCGCAGATGGGGTACGGTAACTGGCTTCACGGCGAGGCGGTTGCTGCCGGGATGGTTATGGCGGCGCGCACTGCCGAACGGCTCGGTCAGTTTAGCGCTGCGGATACCGATCGCATTATCGCGCTGCTCACGCGCGCTGGCCTGCCCGTAACGGGGCCGCAAGAAATGACCGCGCAGGACTACCTGCCGCATATGATGCGGGATAAGAAAGTCCTGGCGGGAGAGCTGCGTCTGGTGTTGCCGCAGGCCGTCGGCAAAGCCGAGGTGCGTAGCGGCGTGGCGCATGATATTGTGCTTGCCGCAATCAATGATTGCCGTAAGGCCTGATAGTGATGTCTGCCGCGAACGGGATGTTGGCGGCGCTTGCCGTAAGACGGGGAGGTTGAATGGATGAGTTTAAACCGGAAGACGAGTTAAAACCTGATACCAGCGATCGCCGTCCAACGCGGTCTCGTAAAACGTCTTCTGCGCCTAAAGCGCCGGTATCGCGTCAGCGCATGATGATGGGCATCGGGGTGTTGGTACTTTTGCTGTTGGTTATCGGCATTGGTTCAGCGCTAAACGGGCCCGACTCTAAAAAGCCTTCGGCTCAGGCGGAGAACGGCGCAGCCACCTCCGGCGGCAATGAACGAAATATCGATCTTTCCGGCTCAGCGATGAGCGGGCAGAACGGTAATACGGCGGGCGGCGATGCGTCCGCCATGAACAACGGCGCAGCAAGCGATGCGCCGCAGTCGGTTGCCGTTCCGCCAGTTTCCCCAACGCCGACGCAGGCCGCGCCGCTGGAAACGCCGCAAAATCAGCAGCGCGTCGAGCTGCCGGGCGATCTGAACAACGCGCTGACCAATCAACAGGATCGGATCGATTCTGCGGCGCAGGATACCATGGGCGGCAGTTCTTTACCGACCGCGCCCGCCACGGTAAGCGGTGCTGATACCCGTAACGCTCACGCTGCGCCAGCTGAGCAGAGCAGCGGCAAGCCTGCGCCGACGCGTAAGCCCGTTACCAGCCAGCCGCCAGCCAAACAGGCTCATCAGCCGACGGCGACCAGGCCGAGCAGTAAGCCGGTTGCCGCAGCAAAGCAAAGTACGCCGGGCGGTAATTATACCTTACAGCTGAGCAGCGCCTCGCGTTCAGATACGCTGAATGCCTGGGCGAAGAAACAAAACCTGAGCCACTATCATGTTTATCAGACAACGCGCAACGGCGAGCCGTGGTACGTTCTGGTAAGCGGTTCTTACGCCACGCCAGCGGATGCTAAACGTGCCGTAGCCTCGCTGCCAGCGGACGTGCAGGCGAAAAAGCCGTGGGTGAAGCCGGTGAGCCAGGTGAAAAAAGAGGCGGGACGCTAAACCGCACCTCACACTATTACGGAGGTAATACGCTCTGGCAGCGTATTACCTCAGCCGTTGCAACGGCATCGAAAATGGCAACTCTGTTGCCATTTTTGTCGTAAGCAGATTCGTAAGCGCAGATATGCTGTCGCTATAGCCACAGCCAGATGAACAGAAGTAACCAAAACGACGGCATGAAAAAAAATCGCGCTTTCCTGAAATGGGCTGGCGGTAAATATCCTCTTCTGGAAGATATACGCCGCCATTTGCCGCAAGGCGACTGCCTGGTCGAGCCTTTTGTCGGCGCCGGCTCCGTGTTCCTTAACACCGACTATCCACGCTATGTGTTGGCCGATATCAATAACGATCTGATCGGCCTGTATAACATTGTAAAAGGACGCACCGTCGAGTTTGTCAGCGATGCGCGCCAGCTCTTTACGCCGCGCAGCAACGAGTCGGACGCTTACTATGCGTACCGCAGCGAATTCAATGCCAGCGATGATGCTTATCGCCGGGCGCTGCTGTTTCTTTATCTGAATCGTCACGGTTACAACGGCCTGTGCCGCTATAACCTGCGCGGTGAATTTAACGTGCCGTTTGGCCGTTACCGTAAGCCCTACTTCCCGGAAGAGGAGCTTTACGGGTTTGCCGAACGGGCGCAAAAAGCCATTTTTGTTTGTGAATCGTACGATGTTACCCTGAGTAAAGCGCAGGCGGGATCGGTGGTTTACTGCGATCCGCCTTACGCGCCGCTTTCGGCAACGGCGAATTTTACCGCTTACCATACCAATAGCTTCAGTATGCGTGAGCAGCAGCATCTGGCTGAGCTGGCGGTAAAGCTGGCGCAGGAAAGCGCAATTCCAGTGCTGATTTCTAATCATGATACCGAGCTCACCCGGCTGTGGTATCAGGAAGCGGAAGCGTTGCACGTGGTTAAAGCGCGCCGCTCGATCAGCAGAAGCATTAGCGGACGTACCAAAGTGGACGAGCTGCTGGCCCTTTTTCGCTAGCCAGTTTCGTCCGCAACCAGCGCAATCTGTCAGTATTGTTACTGGCGCATACAGTGGGAGATACGGATGAAACAATTTTTGCTGGCCCCCTCCATCCTTGCGGCAGACTTTGCCCGCCTGGGCGAAGATACGGCGAAAGCCCTGGCTGCGGGCGGGGACGTGGTGCATTTCGACGTGATGGATAACCATTATGTGCCCAATCTGACCATGGGGCCGATGGTGTTAAAAGCCCTACGCGATTACGGCATTACCGCGCCAATCGATGTTCACCTGATGGTGAAGCCGGTTGACAGCCTGATCCCGCAGTTTGCCGAAGCGGGCGCCAGCTTTATCACCTTCCACCCTGAAGCCAGCGAACATATCGACCGCAGCCTGCAGCTGATCAAAGAGCATGGCTGCAAAGCGGGTTTGGTATTTAACCCCGCGACGCCGCTGAGCTATCTCGATTATGTGATGGATAAGCTGGATATCATTTTGCTGATGTCGGTTAACCCTGGCTTTGGCGGTCAGTCTTTTATTCCGGGTACGCTCGATAAGCTGCGCGAAGCGCGCAAGCGTATTGACGAAAGCGGCTACGATATTCGTCTGGAAGTCGATGGCGGCGTAAAAGTCGATAACATCGCCGAGATCGCCGAGGCGGGCGCGGATATGTTTGTCGCCGGATCGGCGATTTTTGGTCAGCCCGACTACAAAAAAGTTATTGAAGCGATGCGTAATGAACTGGAGAAAAGCCGTCATGGTGCCTTTCACTGATATTCGCGCGCTGGCGTTCGATCTTGACGGGACGCTGGTCGACAGCGTGCCGGGGCTGGCAGCGGCGGTGGATCGCGCGCTGGTGGCGATGAATCTGCCCGCCGCAGGCGTGCCGCAGGTGACCACCTGGATAGGAAACGGCGCTGACGTTATGGTGCAGCGCGCCCTGGGCTGGGCGTTGCAGCGTCAGCCGGAAGCCCATGAACTGCGCGAAGGCAGAGCGCTGTTTGATCGGTTTTATGCTGAAACGGCGGAGCCGGGCACCGCTTTGTTTCCGCACGTTGCGCAGACGCTGAAGACATTAAGCGCCGCCGGTCTGCCGTTGGCGCTGGTAACCAACAAGCCGACCCCTTTTATTGCGCCGCTGCTAAGCGCGCTCGGCATCGATAGCTATTTTTCGCAGGTGATCGGCGGCGATGACGTGGCGGCGAAAAAGCCGCATCCGGCGCCGCTGTTTTTAGTGTTAGGCAAGTTTGGTCTGCTGCCGCAGGAGTTGCTGTTTGTTGGCGATTCACGCAATGATATTCAGGCAGCGCAGGCGGCAGGCTGCCCCTGCGTGGGCATGTCATACGGCTACAACTATGGCGAGCCGATCGCGGCCAGTGAACCCAACCTTGTTCTGGACGATTTCAACGACCTTTTGCCCGCATTGGGGCGGTAATTATCAGGATTTTAAAGCATGAGCAAACCCATCGTATTTAGCGGCGCACAGCCCTCCGGCGAACTGACCATTGGTAACTACATGGGTGCGATGCGTCAGTGGGTACAGATGCAGGATGATTATCACTGCATCTACTGTATTGTCGATCTGCACGCCATTACCGTACGTCAGGACCCGGCCGCGCTGCGTAAAGCGACGCTGGATACGCTGGCGCTTTACCTTGCCTGTGGTATCGATCCCGCAAAAAGCACCATTTTCGTCCAGTCGCATGTCCCGGAACATACGCAGCTGAGCTGGATTTTGAACTGCTATACCTATTTCGGCGAGCTGAGCCGGATGACGCAGTTTAAAGATAAATCCACGCGCTATGCGGAAAACATCAACGCTGGCCTGTTTGATTATCCGGTTCTGATGGCGGCGGATATCCTGCTGTATCAGACTAATCAGGTGCCGGTCGGCGAAGATCAGAAGCAGCATCTGGAGCTGAGCCGCGATATCGCCCAGCGTTTTAACGCGCTGTATGGCGACGTGTTTAAGGTGCCAGAGCCGTTTATTCCGAAATCGGGCGCGCGCGTGATGTCGCTGCTTGAGCCGACGAAAAAGATGTCTAAATCGGATGATAACCGTAATAACGTGATTGGCCTGCTGGAAGATCCGAAAGCGGTAGTGAAAAAGATCAAACGTGCGGTTACCGACTCCGACGAGCCGCCAGTGGTGCGTTACGATGTGCAGAACAAAGCGGGCGTCTCTAACCTGCTGGATATTCTCTCTGCGATTTCAGGCAAAAGCATCAGCCAGCTGGAGCAGGAATTTGAAGGCAAAATGTATGGTCATCTGAAGGGCGAAGTGGCGGAAGCGGTTTCCGCTATGCTGAGCGAGCTGCAGGTACGCTATCAGCGCTATCGTGAAGATGAAGCCTTCCTTGAGCAGGTCATGCGTGATGGCGCAGCCAAAGCCCGCGCGCATGCGCAGGAAACGCTGAAGAAGGTGTATGAAGCCGTAGGTTTCGTCGCCCAGCCGTAAGCGAAGGAATGTTGCCGCTTTAGCGAGCGGGCGGGGCGTCCCGGTAAAAAAACGGTCTTGCAAGGCGTATCTTGCAAGACCGTTGATGGCTTATCTCCCCGTCAGAACGTGTATTTAATCTGTAAGGTGCCAAATGTCTCCAGGTAGCCTGACGCCCCTCTCTGTTGGCTCACTTCGCCACTCAGATGTAGATCCGCGATCGGTTGTCCTTCTATTCCCAGTTTAATTTCTAACTTCTCTTTGGCGCCAGCTTGCTGGTTACTGCCGTTATTCATGTTCACCCCAAAAGCATGGCTATTGTGAACCCAGTTCGCTTCCAGCCAGGGACGGAACGTTGCTTTCTGCAAAGGAAGGGTTGCGCCCGTTGCCCAGCTACGCACGCCGATACGGGTCATGGTATTCCCGGCGCCGGTGCCTTTCACCCTGGTGCCATCAATCTCATGCATGGCTTTGTCTTTTACGCCCATAAAAACAGCCTGAGCATGCGGTTCCACCCAGAAATTAACGGATTGCGACTGGATAACCGGCTGGATATAACCCGCTTCCAGCGATCCACTGAAGCCTTTTAGCCAATATTTTTTGCTGGGCAAGCCCTGACCGGTAACGTAAGCCTCAAATCCGCTATAGAGTAACCAGCTATCCAGCCATGCTCCCTGCTGGCGGTTTTTATCGCTAAACCAGGAGCCGTAAAACCCCATGCTGTATCCATTAAGCTCTGCTTTGGCGTGATAGTTGGTGAGCGCTGACTGTGTTTTGTTATAGTTGTTGCCGTAACCTGCCATAACGCCTAACCGTATGCCGTCCCGGCCGTTTTCCCGTCGAACGATATCGCTACCCGCCTGAAGACGGTAGCTATTGCTTTTGGTTTTTAACTGCCCGCTGGCATCGGTAAAGTGCGCATGACCGCCACCCTTACGCACCCAGAAAGATGAGGTGCCGGGTTCAACATGCTGCCCTGGCTGGCGGTCGTGCATGCTGGTAACAAACAGGTTATTGGCAACGGCCAGGTTAGCGATATAACTGGCGCTTTCGGGACGGTAAGCGTGGGTGCGCGGCATATCGTGATTGCTGTTGCCGCTTACGCCGCCGGTGTTGCTGCCGCCGCTGTTGCCGTAACTGCTGCTGTCACTGCCGTTACCGCTGCCCCTATTGCTATTGTCATTGCTGCCGCTGCCGCTGCCGCTATTGCTGTTATCATTGCTGCTGTTGCTGTTGTCACTGCCGCGGTTGTTGTTGTTACTATCATCAGGCACGGATGGCGCTGGCTCATACCAGGAAACCAGATACCAGTTTTTATCTTTACGCCGTAAAAAGTAATCGTAAAGGCCCGCCGTGGTTCTGCCATTTTGCCTGAACACACCGTTAGATGTGCCGCGCACTTCAACCAGCAGAACGCCATTTTCCGTTTCGGCTGGTTGCCCGCTGGTTTTATTAATGGTTAACCGCGTATCGCCTGAAGTATTACCCTGAACAATGATGCGGTCTGATGTGGCGCTATCTCCGGCGAGATCGCTATTCAGAATAATTTTGCCATCTTCAGCATGATAATTGCCTGCGATGGTCAGCGTTTTAAACGCGCCTGTAAGGAATTCTACGGAAGATGACTTGAGCGTTAGTTTATTCAGATGGCTATTATCGCTAATGCGCCAATGGCTATTTCCCCCCTTCAGGCAAAGATTGACTCCGCCGGATGCGGTTTGCTTAATCGCGCCTGGAAGAGATGAGCTATTCGTTAACGCTAAATTAATTTTCCCTTTATCATTAGCGTCAATATTGCCATCGGCAACCAGCTGGCGGTTATTTAACGTTTTCTCGCCCGATGAGTGAATGGCAATCGTGTCCATCGGGTGCCCGGTGCGAAATTTACTCAGCGAGGTATCATTAGTAAGCCCGGTTTTGGCCCTATCCCCGGTATCGATAAAATAAAGCGAATCGGAGTGGTAAGAATCATTAGTGAACTGTAGGTCAAGGCTGCCGTTAGCTTTCAGGCTGGCGTCCAGCTTATCCGATGTATCATCCTGTTTAATCGCAATTTTTGCGGCCTGCATGGAGCCAGGCATTAATGCCAATGCTATTTGTATAGCAATTAATTTTTTCCTGGTCCGTTTTTGCATCCTGTCTTCCTTAATAGCCTGCCTTCCCTGGGTTAAATAATCGCTGGATAAGTGATAAAAGCACAGCTGATTAGCGCGCTATGGTTATTTTATGTGATAAATATGGCTGTGTTTTTTGTATTGGTTTACAGCACAGGAAACAGCAGCGCGCGTTTCCCTTTTGTAGGGAAGGGCTGTTGTATTTATCGTTTAATAGCGGGTGATGATTGTTTGCCTGTAGGCGGAATCCGGTTTCCCGCACATTTTCATGTGCAGTAACTTAGCGGAATCTACGCGCTTTATCAAAATATCTATAATCCAATAAAAACGCATATTCGTATGATTTAATGCGATTTAATTAAATGAGATTACATTATTTATGGGAGGGTGAAATATCTTAAATAGTTATGTTCGGTAGAGTATATTTTAATTAGAAGAGCAGCAGCGGTTTCCTGTTTTACCCGGCATCAGAAGAGGGCGAGACAGCAGTTAAAAAGCGGGATATAACCAGGGCGTTGTTGTCAGCGCCCCGGTTACTTGTGGCTATGAAGCGAACCAGTTCAGCCTGTCACGTAGCGCAACAACCTGACCAACAATAATCAGGCTGGGGCTGACAACCTGCGTCGCCAGGTTTTCCAGCTGGGCCAGCTCACCGCTGACCACGCGCTGACGCGTACTGGTGCCGTTCTCTACCAGCGCGACCGGCATGGTAGCGGGCATGCCATGCGCCTGTAGCTGGCGCTGAATTTCTCCCGCCTGCGCCAGACCCATATAAAACACCAGCGTTTGTTGTTCGGCCGCCAGGTTAGCCCAGTCCAGCTGAGAATCCTGTTTGCGGTGGCCGGTAACAAAGCGCACGCTGTGCGCATAATCGCGATGGGTTAAGGGGATCCCGCTGTAGGCGGAGCAGCCAGAGGCAGCAGTAATGCCCGGCACCACGGAAAAGGGGATATTGCTGTTTTGTAACGCTTCCAGCTCTTCGCCGCCGCGCCCAAAGATAAAGGGATCGCCGCCTTTCAGCCGTACCACGCGTTTGCCCCGCTGAGCCTGCTCCAGCAGAATCTGATTGATCTCTTCCTGCGGGACACAGTGATGTCCGGCTCGCTTGCCAACAAAAATCTTTTCCGCATCGCGCCGCGCCAGCTGTAACACATCATCTGAAACCAGCCGGTCGTAGACAACGATATCCGCCTGCTGAATTTGTTGCAGCCCCTTCAGCGTTAACAGCCCGGCATCGCCCGGACCGGCCCCCACCAGCACCAGCTCACCGCGTTTATCCAACGGCTGATTAAACAGCTCATCGGTTAACGCCGCCGCACGTTGAGTATCATTATTCGCCAGCGACTGTGCCAGACGATCGCTGACAAACAGCTTTTCCCAGAAGCGGCGGCGTTCAGCGCCGGTCGCGTACTGCGTTTTCACCCGCTGGCGCAGCGTACCGGCGAGCGCCGCCAGCTTGCCCAGATGCTGCGGCAACAGCGCTTCCAGTTTTTCACGCAGCAGACGCGCCAGCACCGGCGCGCGTCCGCCAGAGGAAACGGCAATCATTAACGGAGAACGGTCGATAATCGATGGCATAATGGCGCTGGCCTGCGCAGGCGCATCCACCACGTTGCAAAACAGACGACGTTCCTCCGCCGCCGCGCTGACCTGTTGATTAACCGCTTCGTTGTTGGTTGCGGCAATAACCAGCCAACATTGATCAAGCAGCTCGGCGGAAAAAGGTTGATGCAGCAGGGTGACATCGCCAGCCTGCTGCCATTCATAAAACGGGGTGCTGAAATCAAGCGCACAAACCTGAAGCCGTGCGCCCGCATCCAGTAACAGCCGGGCTTTGCGGGCGGCGACATCGCCTGCGCCAACCAGCAGGCAGGTTCTGCCACGTAGCTGACAAAATAGCGGTAGGTAATCCATGGTGTTCTCCCGGTTTGCCGGTTTTTATCATGTTTGCAGGTGATGCGGCGCACGGGGTGCGCCGCAGGCAGGATAAACGCAGTTTTATTTACGGTGCATTGCGGCCTTAGCCGCAGGCGACCTCGACCTGACCTTCACGCACACGTACCGGCCAGCTGCGTACGGAACGACTGGCGTCTTCCATGCAGAGACCGTCACGCAGGCGGAAGCGCTGTTTTTTCAGCGGGCTGGCGACCCACAAATCCTGTTGATGCTCAGCGATGATGCCACGTGACAGCACGCTGGCTTCGGCAAAAGGATCGACATTGCTGATGGCGTACAGCTCTTCGTCGTCACGCGGGCGGAAAATCGCGACCTGTTCGCCTTCAACCAGCGCGCAAACGCCGGTTGCAGGCAGAATCGCTGCTAATTTACAGACGGGTTGCCAGCGGCTCATGCGTGTTCCTCCTCTTCAACCAGTTTGATCGCGATACGCTCATGAGGGCGTGCCGGGCGATGCTGTGCACGCTCACCTACCATCTGCACCAGCGGATCGCGCTGCGGGCTGTTGATAAAGTGACTGAAGCGGTTCTGCGCCTCAGGCTGATCGAGCGTCGCTTTCCATTCGCAGATCACGCGGCTGCGCAGTTGGGCCATATCGTCTTCCAGCTGGGCGTTCAGGCCGAGTTTGTCATCGATAACGATACTGCGTACGTAGTTGATGCCGCCTTCCAGACTTTCCAGCCAGGTGGAGGTGCGCTGCAGCTTATCTGCGGTGCGAATGTAGAGCATCATAAAGCGGTCAAGGTAGCGTAACAGCGTCTCTTTATCGAGATCGGCCGCCAGCAAATCGGCGTGACGCGGTTTCATGCCGCCGTTACCGCATACGTACAGGTTCCAGCCTTTATCGGTAGCGATAATGCCGACATCTTTGCCCTGGGCTTCGGCGCATTCACGCGTACAGCCAGACACGCCGAACTTCATTTTATGCGGGGTGCGGATGCCTTTATAACGGTTTTCCAGCTCGATGCCGAAGCCCAGGCTGTCGCCAACGCCATAGCGGCACCAGGTGCTGCCGATACAGGTTTTCGCCATGCGCAATGCTTTCGCGTAGGCGTGGCCGGTTTCAAATCCGGCATCTATCAGCTGGCGCCAGATCGCCGGTAAATCATCTTTCTGCGCGCCGAACAGGCCGATACGCTGCGAACCGGTGATTTTGGTGTAAAGGTTATACTGACGTGCCACCTGGCCAATTGCCATCAGGCCTTCAGGGCTGATTTCACCGCCCGCCGAGCGCGGGATCACGGAATAGGTGCCATCTTTCTGGATATTGCCGAGGAAGTTATCGTTGCTGTCCTGCAGCGGCGCATGTTCCGGTTGCAGCACATAATCGTTCCAGCACGAGGCGAGCAGGGAACCAACGGTTGGCTTACAGACTTCACAGCCGTAGCCTTTACCATATTTTTTCAGCAGTTCATCGAAGCTCTTAATGCCTTCCACGCGGATCAGGTGATACAGCTCCTGACGTGACCAGGCGAAGTGTTCGCACAGATGGTGGTTAACTTCGATGCCCTGGCGACTGAGCTCGGCATTCAGTACCTGGGTGACCAACGGGATACAGCCGCCGCAGCCGGTACCGGCACGCGTTTCTGTTTTGATGGCGGCAACGGTGTGGCAGCCTTTAGCCACGGCCTGGATAATATCGCCTTTGGTGACGTCAAAGCAGGAGCAGATTTGCGCGCTTTCCGGCAGCGAATCCACACCCAGCGTGGGTTTTTCCCCGCCCGCGTGCGCAGGCAGGATCAAGCTGTCAGGATGTTCCGGCAGCTTGATCTGATTCAGCACCAGCTGCTGTAGCTGACCATAATCGCTGGTATCGCCTACCAGCACCGCGCCCAGCAGGTATTGATTGTCTTCGCTGACCACCAGGCGTTTATAGACGCCGCTTTTCTCGTTCAGATAAACGTAGCTGCGCGCGCCTGGCGTACGGCCATGCGCATCGCCAATGCCGCCTACATCGACGCCCAGCAGTTTCAGTTTGGCGCTCATATCCGCGCCGCTAAATTGATTCTCGCGGCCCAGCAGGTGATCGCTGGCAACCTGCGCCATTTTGTAGCCCGGCGCCACCAGGCCAAACATTTTCTCGTTCCAGGAAGCGCATTCGCCGATGGCGTAGATATCGGGATCGGCGGTCTGGCAAACATCGTTGATCTGGACGCCGCCGCGCGGACCGATCGGCAGATCGCTCTGGCGAGCCAGTTTGTCCTGCGCACGGATCCCGGTGGAGAATACGATAAAATCGACATCCAGGCTGGTGCCGTCGGCGAATTCCAGCGTTTTGCCAGGGGCGTGATGCGCGATATTTTTGGTATTTTTGCCGGTATGAACCCGCACGCCCATCTGCTCGATTTTCTGGCGCAGCTGGCCGCCGCCCTGCACATCCAGCTGTTCGGCCATCAGCACTGGAGCAAATTCGATAACGTGCGTTTCAACACCCAGGTTTTTCAGCGCGCCAGCCGCTTCCAGACCCAGCAGACCGCCGCCGATAACCGCGCCGCTTTTACTGCGACGCGCGCACTCTTCAATGGCGTTGAGGTCTTCAATGGTGCGGTAGACAAAGCAATCCGGGCCGTCAGAGCCCTGAATCGGCGGGATCCACGGATAGGAACCGGTCGCCAGGATCAGTTTGTCATACTGAACGGCGCGGCCGCTGCTGGAGTGAATAACCTTTTCCTTACGGTTAAGCGTGATGGCACGTTCGCCAAGCAGCACGCGGATACCATGTTTTTCATAGTAGCCTTCGCGCACCAGCGAAAGTTCATCAGCAGTATGATGGGAAAAGTATGCGGAGAGATGGACTCGGTCGTAAGCCACGCGAGGTTCTTCACAGAAGACGGTAATTTCGAACTGGCCAGGTTCGGCTTTATCGATCAGTTCTTCAATGAAGCGGTGGCCAACCATGCCATTACCAATGATGGCGAGTTTGACAGTGCTCATTTTTGCCTCAAAATTGATCTAATTGGCGCCACAATAGCGCGATTATTAGCAAGCTTATTGATGTGCATCAATTGAGGCGTAAAATACTCCTTTGGTGGTATGTTGCTGAATCGTGGTTGTTTTTAGGAAATATATTAAATATCTGTTGCTTAGCAGCTTGCAGCTGGAGCCGTCCGCATCACGCTGTATCCTACCTGAATAACCTTCAACTTATTCTTACGGGTGCGGTATAGCGTTTTAGGATCAACGCGTCAGGAAAAGAGAGAGAGAAATGAAATTTGAACGCGCTGGAAAACAGCGGGCGGAACCGGCGTTCCGCCCGTAGAGATTAATGTCCGGCGTGGCCGTTCTGGCGATGCTTCGTCACAAAGCCCAACAGCAGACACATCACAAACACCACCGCGTAGAGGCCGTTAGCAGTTGCCAGCGCCGCATGCGCGCCGCCTTTGGCGACGATCGGGCCAGTTACGATAAAGGTCAACATGGTGCCCACGGTGCCGCAGGTCAGAATAAAGTTCACCAGCTTCGGCGAGGAAACGCGGGTTTGCTGCGAGCCAAGCGTAATAATGGTGGTATAAATCGCGCTGGAGAAGAAGCCCAGACCGATAATGATCCACTTCAGCATGCCCGGCTCGCTGCTGCTGACAAACCAGTACATCAGCAGGGTGGCCAGCGCTGCCAGCACCATCAGAATACGTTGCAGGTCAAAGAAGCGCAGAATGAAGCTGAATGCCCACATGCCGATCATATAGGAGGTCCAGAAGTTGCCAACCAGCTGCCCGGCGGCGCTAATGTCCATGCCCATGGTTTTCGTGGCGTATTCCGGCACCCATGAAATAAAGCCCAGCTGGCCGAGGATATAGCAGAGTGCGGCGATGGAAAGCAGCAGCACGCCCACGCCCCATTTTTCTTTGGCGACCGGCTGCGCATTATGCTGTTTTTTGCCTAATACCGGGAACTCAACGGTCAGCGTCAGGACAAAAATCGCCAGGTAGATCACGCCGATGCAGACGTAGACCCAATACCAGGGCAGATGGCGCGCCAGCAAGATACCGGCGATAACCGGGAAGATGGTTCCGGCCATGCTAAAGAAGGAGTCGGTAAACAGCAGACGCGATCCGCGCTGACGCCCTTCATAAAGATGCGTAATCAAAAAGGTACCAATCGACATCGTAATGCCGCTGACCACGCCCAACACAAACATACAGAGCGAGAAAACGCTCAGGCTATGGCTGGTCATCAGGCCCAGCACCGCCAACACCATCAGCACAAAGCCAAAAATCAGCTGGCGCTTCAGCGGCACGATCTCCATCAGCCAGGCATTCAGAAATACCGCCACCAAAATACCGGTGTTGAGGAAGGTAAAGGTATTGCTCATTTCAGAAACCGGAAGCTGGAAATAGTTAGCGATATCGCCTAACACCATCCCGGTGACAATCACCAGTGCGCCGGTGAGCGCATAGGAAAAGAAACTGATCCACGTCAGTCCAATGCGGTTACGATTTGTCATAGTTGGGGAAACCTTGAGCTAAAGGGCCTGGCTAAAGCAGCGCAGGAGTCGTCGACGGGAGTGTAAAGAAATTTCAGGTACGATCAAACTAACGATGAAAACAGTTTCATTCATTTCACCAATATTGTGATTTAAATCACCCTTTATTCCCTTGACGTTAACGTTTGCTCAAAGAGTTCGTTTACGTAAATAAAGGTAAAACGCTGGCTCTTGCCTAACAGGCTCTTTACAATCAATTTCGTTTAGATTTTGTGGCCTCAGTAAGGAATTATTCATGGTGAAACGTACTTTGACAGCGGTCGCCGCACTTTTGGCGCTGTCCACTTTTTCTGCCCCCGTTTTTGCTGCGCAGGGCGATACGCACGTCCTCCTGACCACTTCAGCCGGTAATATTGAACTCGAACTGAATAATCAGAAAGCACCGGTCTCTGTGAAGAACTTTGTCGATTACGTTAATAACGGTTTCTACAATAACACCGTGTTTCACCGCGTGATTCCCGGCTTTATGATTCAGGGCGGCGGCTTTATGACCGATATGCAGCAAAAGCCGACCAATGCGCCGATTAAAAATGAAGCGGATAACGGCCTGCGTAATACGCGTGGCACGATTTCCATGGCGCGTACCGCAGAAAAAGACAGCGCCACCAGCCAGTTCTTTATCAACGTGACCGATAACGCCTTCCTTGATCACGGGCAGCGTGACTTCGGCTATGCCGTATTTGGTAAAGTTGTGAAAGGCATGGACGTGGCGGACAAAATTTCTCAGGTGCCGACGAAAAATATCGGGCCTTACCAGAACGTTCCCAGCAAGCCGATCGTGATCCTCTCCGCAAAAGTCCTGCCGTAATCTCTTCTGCCGCCGCGTCTGCGGCGGCATACCCGCCTCCCTGCAGAGCGGCAATTTGCTGCTTATACTTAGGTCTCTCATTCTCTGACCGGAGGCGGTATGCCAACAAAACTGACCGAAAAGCAGAAAGCTACCTTGTGGCAGCAGCGGCGCAACGCTAATTTTCTGGCCAGTAGCAAACTGGAAGGCTTATCTTTCGCGGAAGTGACGCTGGATGCTGAACAGGCGGAGCAACGCTTAACCGCATTACGGAGGCAATATGGCGGCTAACGCAATGAACGGGCGCGATCCCTACTACTGGCAGAACGATGATGTGCTGCGCAACCGCCTTAACCTGCACGATGCCGCCCAGCTGCAAAAAGCGGAGGTGGCATTTACCTCGCTGCGGGCGGCCACCATCGAGCTGGGGCCGCGCAATCTGGGCTTTCCTTACCTGTGCGCTATCCATCGTACGCTGTTTCAGGATCTGTATGACTGGGCCGGTGAGATCCGCGAAATCGATCTCTACCTTGGCGATACGCCGTTTTGCCATTTTGAATATATTGAAAAAGAGGGCAATGCGCTGATGGAGGCGCTGGAAGAAGAGAATGGCCTGATTGATCTGCCTCATGAACAGTTTGTGGCGCGACTGGCGCACTACTATTGTGAAATCAATATGCTGCATCCCTTTCGCGACGGCAATGGCCGTGCGCAGCGTCTGTTCTTTGAACAGTTGATTATTCATGCGGGCTACGACGTGGACTGGAGCAAAACAGAACGGGAAGCCTGGCTACAGGCGAATGAAGAGGGCGCGCGCGGCGATCTTCAGGGGCTGACCGATATCTTCAGCAACATAGTGAGCGAGCCGAAGTAAGCGCGTAGAATAGCGGCGTTTTGGTCAGCCCGGAGCAAAAATGCTGCTGCTTATTGATAACTATGACTCTTTTACCTGGAACCTGTATCAGTACTTCTGCGAATTAGGCGCGGAAGTGCTGGTACGGCGCAACGATGAGATCACTCTGGCAGAAATGCAGGCGCTGCCGCTGACGCATTTGGTGATTTCCCCCGGTCCCTGTACGCCTGATGAATCGGGTATCTCTCTGGACGCGATCCGCACCTTTGCCGGCAAAGTGCCGCTGCTTGGCGTTTGCCTGGGTCATCAGGCGCTGGCGCAGGTGTTCGGCGCGCGCGTTATACGTGCCCGCGAGGTGATGCACGGCAAAACGTCGGCGATTGCCCATCAGCAGCAGGGGGTATTTGCCGGTCTGGCGCAGCCGCTGACCGTAACGCGCTATCACTCGCTGATTGTGGAAAAAGAGACGCTGCCTGATTGCCTGGCGGTCACGGCATGGAGCCTGCGCGACGGTCAGCCCGATGAGATCATGGGATTACGCCATAAAACGCTGGATGTCGAAGGGGTGCAGTTTCACCCGGAAAGCATCCTGAGTGAGCAAGGCCATCAGCTGCTGGCAAACTTTCTGCGCCGTAAATCGGCGGTTTAACCCAGCTTCTTTGCGATTCCGTTTGACTTACTATGCATATTTAATGATTATTTTTTCATTGAGCATCAACGTGAAATCAAATGGGGTAGCGAATGACAGCGGAAAAAATGGCGGTTACGCGGGAAACCTTCGATAAGGTGATATTGCCTGTTTATGCACCAGCGCAGTTTGTGCCGGTAAAAGGGAAAGGCAGCCGGGTATGGGATCAGCAGGGTAAAGAGTATATCGATTTTACCGCCGGGATCGCCGTAACCGCGTTGGGCCACTGCCATCCGGCGCTGGTGGAGGCGCTGAAAACCCAGGGCGAAATGTTGTGGCACACCAGCAACGTGTTTACTAACGAACCGGCGCTGCGCCTTGCCAGCAAGTTAATTGCTGCCACCTTTGCCGAACGCGTTTTTTTCGCTAATTCCGGCGCGGAAGCCAACGAAGCCGCGTTTAAACTGGCGCGTTACTATGCCGCCACCCGCCACAGCCCTTACAAAACCAAAATCATCGCCTTCCATCATGCGTTTCATGGCCGCACGCTGTTTACCGTCTCCGTTGGCGGACAGCCGAAATACTCTGACGGTTTTGGGCCGAAACCGGCCGATATCGTCCACGTGCCTTTTAACGACCTTGAGGCGGTCAAGGCGGTCATCGACGATCACACCTGCGCGATTGTGGTTGAGCCGATTCAGGGCGAAGGCGGCGTGGTGCCCGCCACGCAGGAATTTATGCAAGGTCTGCGCCAGCTGTGCGATCAACATCAGGCGCTGCTGGTGCTGGATGAAGTACAGAGCGGCATGGGACGCAGCGGTAAGCTGTTTGCCTATGAACATTATGGCGTACAGCCCGATATTCTGACCTCGGCGAAAGCGTTGGGCGGCGGCTTTCCCATTAGCGCAATGTTGACCACCAACCACATCGCCTCGGCGATGGCGCCGGGCGTACACGGCACCACTTATGGCGGTAACCCGCTGGCCTGCGCCGTGGCGGAGGCGGCGCTGGATGTGATTAATACGCCGTGGGTGCTGGATGGCATTGAGCAGCGGCGTCAGCGTTTTATTGAGGCGCTGGAAGCGATCAACGCCAAACTGGATCTTTTCAGCGACATCCGTGGTAAAGGGTTATTGATCGGCGCGGAACTGCAGCCGCAGCATAAAGGTAAAGCGCGCGATATTCTCAATGCCGCCGCTGCCGAAGGGGTGATGATTCTTACCGCAGGCAACGATGTGCTGCGCTTCGCGCCTTCGCTGGTGATCCCGCTGGCGGATATTGGCGATGGCATGGCGCGTCTGGCGCGCGCCGCCGATCGCGTATTGAACCCTGCATAATATTGAACGCGCCTGATGCCCAGGCGCGCTTATCCTTTACGCAAACGGCGCACCAGCCATTTACCGTGGTGCGGCCGTTGGCTCCACGCCAGCGACGAGATGGTATGCATCACCGAAAGATGCTCAAGAATACGTTTTACGTGGCGCTCCACAATGGTGGTTGGCCCTTCCTGGTTATCGGACGGGCCCTCCAGAATATTGCTCTCCTGCCCTGGCCCGTCATACGCCAGCCGCTGCTGACAGCGTTGCAGCGCAATTTCACACGATTGCAGATAGCGTTGCGCCAGTCCGGGCGGCAGCATGGTATGTTCACGCGCCAGAATGGTCATGGCGTTAATATGCTCCACAATAAACTGGCTGTGCGTAACCCAAAGTTTCATATCGTTCAGATAGCGCGTATTGAAAGCAGGCTCCTGCATCGCCTGGCTTAGGGAGTTAAACAGGGCGTTATGCGCCTGATTGACGCGCACCCGTTGCCAGGCCAGCTTCTGCGGCGAGGTCTCATTGCCCAGCAGCATTCTTAAGGCGTCCTGATACGCTTCCAGCGAATCGTGCGCATTCTGGCGCAGCAGCCCGCTCTGCCACTGCGGCCACAGCCAGACCATGCCGCCAAAGGCGATGCAGCACCCCATCAGCGTATCCATCAGGCGCGGCAGCAGAAAATGCGCGCCGTTCAGCGACAGCAGTTGCAGTGAATACACCGCGGTGACGGTAAAGCCGATGGTTGCCCAGCCATAATATTTGCGGATAAACAGATAGCTGACCAGGGTAATGGCCAACATGATCAGCAGCACCAGCGATTCCGGCACCGCAAAGCGCAGGGCGGCAGCGGCAATAATCAGCCCCGCCAGCGTGCCGAGCGCACGGTGCTGAATACGTACGCGCGTCGCGCTGTAGCCGTTCTGGCTGACAAACATAATCGTCATCAAAATCCACCAGGGTTTCGGCACGTTAAACGTCAACGCCAGCACGCTGCCGAACACCAGCATCACCGCAAAGCGAGCGGCGGTGCGCAGGGCAGAGGATTTAAACGACAGATAGCTACGCAACGCGGCCAGCAGCGGCAGCCGACGTTGCCGATCGGCCATCAGATCGCGCCGGTAGAGAGGGCGCTGGGTGCGCAGTACGCGGGCGATACGGCTGAAATGGTAATAGCAGAAATGACCCACCGGATTTTCCGGATGCTGACGGGCGATTTTCTCCAGCCCCAGCAGCGGTTTTTCCATGGTGAAACGTGACGGCAGCCGGTGATACAGCAAATCGTCCGCCAGCTCGCGCAACCGGGCGGCGATGGTTTGGGCATTCCAGCGAATCACCGCTTCCGCATGGCTTTGCTCGACCAGCTTCTGCACTTCCTCAGGCTGATGCAGGCTGACGGCAATATGCTCCTGCAGATCGAGCGCCACCTGAAAAGCGCGCGTCAAATGGCGATGGCTGTGATCGCGGTTAGCGGCCAGCATATGCATTTGCTGATAACAGGTATTAATCAGATCAACAACCTTTTGCTGACGCGCCAGCAGCGGCGGCAGCGCCTTTTCCGGGTCGGTGAGCTGCGTTAAGAAGGTATATTTGGCTTCGCCGTAATCAGCCAGTTCGCGGTAAAGCAGGCTGAGCGTCTCGCGCATTGGCTGCTCTTTCCACAGCCGGAACCAGAACCAGTTAAACAGGCCGTACCAGAAGGTACCGCCGATATAAAGCAGCGGCGGGCCCCAGATGGGCATATGCCCCACCAGACCCAGCGTAAAAATTGCCGCAATCAACGAGGCGGGCAGCAGACGCGCATGCAGCGAACCGATTTCACCGGTAACGCCGAGCAACAGCGCCATGGCGAACAGCGCCACGGGTAGCGGCACCTGCTGCAGCGTAAGCCATTGCAACAGGAAACTGCTGAGCGCAAACAGCGAGCCGCCAACGATCAGGCGTTTAAAAAAGCGGCGGTGGGGCGTATCCAGCCCGGCGATATTACAGCAGGCGGGCACCAGTGAGAAAAGTAACCCTTGTTGCAGGTTACCCAGCAGCCAGCCAATGGCGACCGGCAAACAGAGCACCAGCGTCTGACGCAGGGCATAGTTCACTTCAGGATGGTAAATAATTCTCCGCCACATCACGACATCACCAAAAATAAATACGGCGTGATGACAGGCATCACGCCGTATTTTCAGGGGTGCTTAACGGGTGCCGTAAACGACAATCGTTTTACCGTGAGCGGAGATCAGGTTTTGATCTTCCAGCATTTTCAGAATACGGCCCACCGTTTCGCGCGAGCAGCCAACGATCTGACCGATCTCCTGACGGGTAATTTTGATTTGCATCCCGTCCGGGTGGGTCATCGCATCTGGCTGTTTCGCCAGGTTCAGCAGCGTTTGCGCAATGCGGCCAGTCACGTCAAGGAAAGCTAAATTGCCTACTTTCTCTGAAGTCACCTGCAGGCGGCGCGCCATCTGGGAAGAGAGGCGCATCAGAATATCGGGATTCACCTGAATCAGCTGGCGGAATTTCTTATAAGAAATTTCAGCCACTTCACAGGCGGTTTTCGCACGTACCCATGCACTGCGTTCCTGACCTTCTTCAAACAGGCCAAGCTCGCCAATGAAATCACCCTGATTAAGATAGGAAAGAATCATCTCTTTGCCTTCTTCATCTTTGATCAGTACCGCAACCGCACCTTTTACGATGTAGTAGAGCGTCTCGGCCTTTTCACCCTGATGAATCAACGTGCTTTTTGATGGATATTTGTGGATATGGCAATGTGACAGGAACCATTCGAGTGTAGGGTCTGTTTGCGGTTTGCCGAGAACCATTCGCTATTATCCTCTGTTGTAATCGTGCCCTAAATACAGGGGGCAGTTTTCCCTGTCAGGCGTGGAAATCTTCAAGCGTTTCCTGCTGGAAATTTATGCAGGCAACTGCGAGGCCTTAAGGCGTGCAGTCGTCCCGTTTTCGTTTCATAGAACGAAAATATTACAGCTTTGTTTGTAGCACAGCTTTATCTTACTGTCTCCTGTTGTCTCGCTTCAGCTTGTGCTGAATCGGACAATTGCCGTGTAGTTGTTGCCAGCCCAGGCAATGCTTTGGCTGACTTATCAGCTATTCGATTTTCTTGCCTTCTATCAGACGTTTCACTAACGGCAGCATGATCAGCTCCATCGCCAGGCCCATTTTTCCGCCCGGCACCACCAGCGTATTAATATGTGAAATAAAGGAGCCTTGCAGCATCGCCAGCAGATAGGGGAAATCGATATCCTCCAGACCGCGAAAATGAATCACCACAAAGCTTTCATCCAGCGAAGGAATGGCGCGCGCGGCAAAAGGATTCGAGGTATCCACCGTGGGGACGCGCTGAAAGTTAAGATGGGTGCGTGAAAACTGCGGCGTGATGTAGTTAATGTAATCTTCCATTGAGCGCACCACCGAATCCATCACCGCTTCGCGTGAATGGCCGCGTTCGCTGGTGTCGCGTATCAGCTTCTGGATCCATTCCAGGTTGACGATCGGCACCACACCCACCAGCAGATCGACCTTTTCCGCCACGTTGTGCTGCTGCGTCTCCACACCGCCGTGCAGCCCTTCATAAAACAGAATGTCCGTTGGCTCCGGCAGCGGCTGCCACGGTGTGAAGGTACCCGGCAGCTGATTCCACGGCACCGCTTCATCATAGGTATGCAGGTACTTACGCGACTGGCCCCGCCCATGTTCGCCATATTCAACAAAGGTTTGCTCAAGCAGGCCAAAGTCGTTGGCTTCCGGGCCAAAATAGCTGATATGGCGGCCCAGATCGCGTGCCTTGCGGATCGCCATATCCATTTCCGGACGCGTATAGCGGTGAAAGCTGTCGCCCTCAAGTTCGGCGGCGTGTAGGTTAAGCTGTTGGAAAATCTTACGAAAGGCAAGGCTGGTGGTGGTGGTTCCCGCTCCGCTGGAGCCGGTTACCGCGATAATCGGATGTCTGGCTGACATAAGCACTCTCTGGGTAACATCGGGCGATGAGCATTGTTATCACGTTTAGGCGACAAGTGTCATTACTGTACGCGCCTGCCAGCGCGCATTAATGTGACGAGCCGCACAGCGCCATCGTCATCGCTAGCCGTCGCGAAACTGACCGCGCGGCATAATATTCACCGTTTCATGCAGTTCCGACCAGACCAGCACCGCTTCGCCGCTTTTCAGCTGACGTCGCACATCTTCCACCTTTTGCGCCAGCGAGCGTTCCTGCTCGCCGTAATCGGTGCCTTCGCGCAGCACAAAGGCTTCAATCAGGTTTTCCAGCGTTTCCGGAGAGAGATCTTGCCAGGGAATAATCACAGCTTAGTTATCCAGATAAGGTGAGAGCCATTGGGGAATACGCTGTTCCAGCCACATTTGCGGGCGGCGCAATGTACCGCCGACAAAGCCGACATGGCCGCCATATTCCGTGAGTTGATATTCAATGTTAGCAGGTAACCGCGTTCTGTCGGGGATCACCTCGCGGGTCATAAATGGGTCGTCCGCGGCGTGAATAATTAACAGCGGTTTGCGGATAGCAGGCAGCAGCGGCATCGCACTGGCGCGTCGATAGTAATCACCAGCGTCGGCGAAACCGTGGGCGCGCGCGGTGATGGCATCATCAAAATCACGCAGGCGCTTTAACGCTTTCAGCTGCGGCAAATCGACCGGCAGCGTGCCGGGCCAGGCTTGTAGCTTGCGGCGGGCGTTGAGTTTCAGCTGGCCCAGCAGATAACGCTGATAGACGCGGGAGAACCCCTGCTCCAGCTTCGCGCTGCACGGTTCCAGCATCAACGGCGCAGAGACCGTGACGGCAGCATCCAGCGGGCAGTCATCGCCCTGCTGGCCCAGCAGGCAGGCAAGCATATTGCCGCCAAGCGACACGCCGACGGCAACCGTTGGCGCATGGCCCAGCGTGGTTTGCAGCCAGCGTAAAAAATAGCTGGCATCTTCGGTTTCGCCGGAATGATAGATGCGCCCCATGCGGTTAGGCACGCCGCTACAGCCGCGAAAATGCATCACCACGCCCAGCCAACCGCGCTGTTGCCAAACCTGCAACAGGCCGTGCGCATAAGGGCTGTGAAAGCTTCCTTCCAGTCCGTGAAACAGCACCGCGCGCGGCTTGTGTCGCGCCTGGAGCGGATCTTCGCTCCAGGCCAGATCGATAAAATCCCCGTCGGGCAGGTCGAGCCGCTGCCAGTGAGGGCGCAAATAAGCGCGACGGCGAAACAGGCGCGGCAGCACCGTTTGTAAATGCGGATTATGCAGTCCTTTCAGGGGAATAAAGGATTCCTGCGTGTGATCAAAGCTCATCGTTTCACGCTTGTGCGCATTCAGGCACGCTGTTAGTTTAAACGGATTAACCTTTACCGGGTGGGGAGCACCCATTGTATGGAACTCAGTCTGTTTTTATCGATGCTTGGTTTTCTTTGGGTCGCAGCAGTGACGCCCGGTCCAAATAATACGCTATTGACCACGGCGGGCGCCAATTTTGGTTTCCTGCGATCGCTTCCTTTGATGGTGGGCATTATGCTTGGCATGCAGCTGATGCTGCTGCTGGTGGCGTTTGGCGTGGGCGGTCTGATCCTGGTTTATCCCTCGCTGCATCTGTTTTTGAAAATTGTCGGCAGCCTCTATCTGCTGTGGCTGGCGTGGAAAATCGCCACGGCGGCTTATGAAAAAATCGAACTGGGCGAAGCGCCGCCCCGACCCATGCCTTTCTGGCAGGGCGGGCTGTTGCAGCTGGTGAACCCCAAAGCCTGGCTAATGGCGCTGGGAGCGGTAGCCAGCTTCAGCCTGTCGGGCGAGGCATATCGCAGTTCCATCGTGGCGATCAGCGTTGGCATGGCGCTGGTTAACCTGGTTGCCGGTGTTCTCTGGCTGGGTTTCGGCACCCTGATTGGCCGCCTGCTGCGTAGCCGCCGCGCCTGGAAAATCTTTAACTTGACGATGGGCGCGCTGACCGCCGCCTGCGTGCTGTTGATCTGGCACTGATTAACTGGAGGCGCGCGCCACCAGCTGGCAGAGCAGCCGCTCATGCACCTGCGGCGCCAGCGGATTCTGTATCCGCTGCAACAGCAGCTGGACGCTGCGGGTGCCCAGTTCATGCATCGGCTGCTCCAGCGTGCTGAGCGGCGGCGACAGCATGGCGCTCCACGGCAGGCCGTCAAAGCCCATCACGGCGATATCCTGCGGGATGGTTAGCTGATGCTGGCGCGCGCAGTGGATCGCCCCGACCGCCAGCACATCAGAGACGGTAAACACGGCGTCGGGCGGCTCCGGCGCCTCCAGCAGCCGCTGCATTGCCGCAAAACCTGCCTCGCATTCGACTTCATTGGCATACTCCACGGCCGACCATGGCAAATTCAGTTCGCCTAACGCTGCCCGGTAACCTAACTCGCGCTGTTGCGCATAGAGATAACGCGGATCGCCGTTAATCATCGCAATACGCCGCCGTCCACGCTGCGCCAGATGTTGCACCGCCGCGCGCGCCGCCTGTTGATTATCAATGGTTACCGATGAGCCATCCTCTTCAGGATCGCCCTCGGCACACTGCACCCAGGGCGCATCGCCAATCATTTGGCGCAGCTCAGGCAGGTTGCTCGCCGCATCCATGGTAATCACGCCATCCACCACTTTACCGCTCAGCAGCGACAGGTAAGCGGATTCGCGCTGAGTTTGCGAATCGGAGTTGCACAGCAGAATGTGATAGCCGTTGGCTTCGGCTTCCGCCTCAATGCCGCGTACCACGCGCGAACAGAAGGGATTAATAATATTCGAGACCAGCACCAGCAACATCCGGCTCTGCGAAGTACGTAACTGACGCGCCAGCAGATTCGGCTGGTACTGGCAGGCGGCGATAGCAGCGAGAACACGCTCACGCGTTGCCGGCCGCACGCCCTGATAGCCGTTCAGCACGCGGGAAACGGTCGCGGTCGATACACCAGCGAAACGAGCAACTTTCTCAATCGACATGGACAACCCTCTGACAACTCACCAATGAAGCGCCCTGAAGCGTACTTATACAGTGTCTGATTTAGATCCATTTTTCATCAGAAAACATCAGGCTTTTTTACTTTCCAGATAACGATAGCGATATATTTTCTAAGTCAATTTGGTGATTAAACATAATTTTTAATTACTTCATGCCGCGTCCGCCTCTCAGTTACAACTGAGCCATCACAATGATAACAACAGGCGGAACGCAAATGGTGAGGATGACACGGTTTTTGGCATTAGCAGCGACCTTATCGCTGCTGGCAACCCAGGCATACGCCGTTGAGGTAACAGTGGCTTATCAAACCTCAGCGGAACCGGCAAAAGTTGCCCAGGCGGACAACACGTTTGCCCAGCAAAGCGGCGCGCAGATTAACTGGCGCAAGTTCGACAGTGGATCCAGCGTCGTACGTGCGTTGGCCTCCGGTGATGTGCAGATCGGCAATATCGGTTCCAGCCCGCTGGCCGTTGCCGCCAGCCAGAAATTACCGATTGAGGTCTTCCTGCTGGCGTCGCAGCTCGGCAGCTCAGAGGCGCTGGTGGTGAACAAGAACATTACCTCGCCGCAGGATCTGATCGGCAAACGCATTGCCGTGCCCTTTATCTCTACCACGCATTACAGTTTGCTGGCCGCGCTAAAACACTGGGGCATTAAGCCCGCTCAGCTGCAAATTATCAACCTGCAACCACCGGCGATTATCGCGGCATGGCAGCGGGGCGATATTGATGGCGCTTACGTCTGGGCGCCTGCCGTAAATCAGCTGGCTAAAACCGGCAACGTATTGACGGATTCGGCGCAGGTGGGGCAGTGGGGCGCGCCGACGCTGGATGTCTGGGTGGTGCGCAAAGATTTTGCCGCCAGCCATCCTGATATCGTCACCGCGTTTGCTCGCAGCGCGCTGGCCGCTCAGCAGGCTTACCTTGCCGATCCGCACCAGTGGCTACAGCAGCCGGAAAATCTTAACAAGCTGTCCCGCCTGAGCGGCGTGCCGGTGGCGCAGGTCGCCAGCCTGGTTCAGGGCAATACCTATCTTAACGCGCAGCAACAAATCACTCAGCTGGGCGATCCGGTGAACAAAGCCATTGGCGATACGGCGCAGTTTCTCAAGCAGCAGGGCAAAGTGGCGCAGGTCGATGCCGATTATCACGACTATGTTACCGACCGCTTTATTCAACCTTTGGTTCAGCCGTGAGGAGTTAACCATGCTTGCTGTGACTCAGGTCAGTGCGCGTTACCACGGGCAGCTTGCGCTGCAGGAGATTAACCTAACGCTGGATGCCGGAGAGCTGGTGGTGGTGCTGGGGCCGTCCGGCTGCGGGAAAACCACGCTGTTGAATCTTATCGCCGGTTTTCTGCCCACAGAAGAGGGGACGATTACGCTGGCGGGCGAAGCGGTAACCGGGCCGGGAGCCGATCGTGGGGTGGTTTTTCAGCATGAAGGGTTACTGCCCTGGCGCAACGTGGTGGATAACGTGGCGCTTGGCCTGCAGCTGGCGGGCGTGGAGGTTAAAACGCGGCGCGAGCAGGCGAGCAGGATGCTGAAAAAAGTCGGGCTGGAGGGCGCGGAAAAGCGCTTTATCTGGCAGCTTTCCGGCGGCATGCGCCAGCGCGTCGGCATTGCGCGGGCGCTGACCGCCGATCCGCAGCTGCTGTTGCTGGATGAGCCGTTTGGCGCGCTGGATGCCTTTACCCGTGAGCAAATGCAGGAGCTGCTGCTGCGTCTGTGGCGCGACAGCGGTAAAGGCATTCTGCTGATTACGCATGATATAGAAGAGGCGATTTTCCTCGCCAGCGAACTGGTGTTAATGACGCCGGGGCCGGGGCGCATCAGCGAGCGGCTGCCGCTGGACTTTGGCCGCCGCTTTGCCGCCGGTGAATCCTGCCGCGCCATCAAATCCGATCCCGCTTTTATTGCCCAGCGCGAATATGTGCTGAGCCGGGTGTTCCAGCAGCGCGAGGCATTCTCATGAGCATCCAGGCGCTGGATAAACAAGGGGCGCGCCGTTGGCGTTGGCGCTGGCCGCTCTCCCGTCAGCTAACGCTGAGCCTGACGACATTAATGCTGCTGCTGGCGCTGTGGTGGCTGGTGACCGCGCTGCAACTGATTGCGCCGCTGTTTTTGCCGCCGCCGCAGCAGGTATTACATCAGCTGGCGGTTATCGCCAGCGCGCAGGGGTTTATGGATGCCACGCTCTGGCAGCATCTGGCCGCCAGCCTGGGGCGTATTCTGCTGGCGCTGTTGGCGGCAGCGGCGATCGGCGTGCCGACCGGTATCGTAATGGGGCTGAGCGCCACGGCGCGCGGCATCCTCGATCCGCTGATTGAACTCTACCGACCGGTGCCGCCGCTGGCCTATCTGCCGCTGATGGTGATCTGGTTCGGCATCGGTGAAACCTCAAAGATCCTGCTGATCTATCTGGCTATTTTCGCCCCGGTCGCGCTCTCAACGCTACAGGGCGTGAGAAATGCGCAGCAGGTGCGGCTGCGGGCGGCACAATCGCTGGGCGCCAGCCGCTGGCAGCTGTTGTGGCTGGTTATTCTGCCCGGCGCGCTGCCGGAAATCCTGACCGGCCTACGCATCGGGTTGGGCGTGGGCTGGTCGACGCTGGTGGCCGCGGAGCTGATTGCGGCAACGCGCGGGTTGGGCTTTATGGTGCAGTCCGCCGGTGAGTTTCTGGCAACCGATGTGGTGCTGGCCGGCATTTTGGTGATTGCGTTAATCGCATTTGGTTTAGAACTGGGCCTGCGGACGCTACAGCGTCGGTTGACGCCCTGGCATGGAGAATCGCAATGAACGAACGTCTGATTATTACCGCGCTGGGGCCTTATATCGGTGCCAGAATTGATAACCTCGATCTTTCCCGTCCGCTGAGCGATGGTCAGTTTGAACAGCTGTGGCATGCGCTGATTCGTCATCAGGTGCTGTTCCTGCGCGATCAGCCGCTGAC
Organism: Mixta sp. BE291; assembly: GCF_031457955.1. Taxonomy (NCBI): domain Bacteria; kingdom Pseudomonadati; phylum Pseudomonadota; class Gammaproteobacteria; order Enterobacterales; family Erwiniaceae; genus Mixta; species Mixta sp. BE291. Next base: position 488,620 of record NZ_JAVDXN010000004.1, read on the forward strand.
GCCGGTGCAGCAGCGAGCGCTGGCCGCCCGCTTCGGCGATCTGCATATTCATCCGGTCTATCCGCACGCCGAGGGCGTGGAGGAGATTATCGTGCTGGATACCCATAACGATAATCCGCCCGATAACGATAACTGGCACACCGACGTCACCTTTATCGCTACGCCGCCCGCCGGGGCGATACTGGCCGCGAAACAGGTGCCGGATCACGGCGGCGATACGCTGTGGGCCAGCGGCATTGCGGCGTTTGCCGCGCTGTCACCGCCGCTGCGCACGCTGCTGAGCGGTTTGCAGGCCGAGCATGATTTTACAAAATCGTTTCCTGAATATAAGCACCGCGCCACGCCGGAAGAACATGCGCGCTGGCGTCAGGCGGCGGCGAACCACCCTCCGCTGCTGCATCCGGTGGTGCGTACCCATCCGGTCAGCGGCCAGCAGGCGCTGTTTGTCAATGAAGGATTTACCACGCGGATTGTCGATCTGGCGCCGAAAGAGAGTGATGCGCTGCTGGGCTTTTTGTTTGCGCATATCAACAAGCCGGAGTTTCAGGTTCGCTGGCGCTGGCGGGCTAACGATGTCGCTATCTGGGATAATCGGGTCACGCAGCACTACGCGAACGCTGACTATCTGCCCACCAGACGCATCATGCATCGCGCCACCATACTGGGGGATAAACCTTTTTATCGCGCTTGCTGACGCATCAGCAAGCGACAACGGCTCGGCGTTAGCAGGCCAGCATGGTTTCCAGCTGCTCCTGCGCGTCGAGCCAGTCCATCTCGCACGCTTCCAGCGCTGATTTTGCTGCGGCCTGCTGCTGCAGCGCCGCGGTGAGATCGGCTTTACGGCTCGCCTCGTAAATGGCGGAATCGGCCAGCTTCGCCTCTGCATCAGAAAGCTGGACATTCAACTTTTCCATCTCTTTTTCCAGCTTTTCAATCTGTTTACGCAGCGGCTGCGTTTGCGCCCGCAGTTCCGCCTCGCGGCGTTTCTGATCTTTACGCGCCTGAGCGCTGTTGCCGTTGTCCTGTTTCGGCTCGCTCTCTTGCGTCTGCCGCTTTTGCAAATCACTGAGCCACTGCTGGTAATCGTCCAAATCGCCTGCGAAGACGTCCACTTTGCCGTCATGCACCAGATAAAGATCGTCAGTGGTGGAGCGCAGCAAATGGCGATCGTGCGAGACCACCACCAGCGCGCCCTCAAAATCAATTAGCGCTTCGGTTAACGCCTGGCGCATATCAAGATCGAGGTGGTTGGTGGGTTCATCCAGCAGCAACAGGTTAGGGCGCTGCCAGACAATCAGCGCCAGCACCAGGCGCGCTTTCTCGCCGCCGGAGAAGCGTTCCGTCGGCTCGCTGACTTTATCGCCCTGGAAGCCGAAACCGCCCAGATAGTCCCGCAGCTGCTGTTCCGGCAGTTTCGGTGCCTGACGCGCCAGATGCTGGAGCGGCGACTCTTCGGCGCGCAGAAACTCTAACTGGTGCTGCGCGAAGTAACCCAGCTGCACCCCTTTCGCCAGGCCAATCTCCCCTTTTTGCGGCGCGAGTTCGCCCGCCAGCAGCTTGATCAGCGTTGATTTCCCGGCGCCGTTGCGGCCCAGCAAACCAATACGCGAGCCAGGCACCAGATTGAGTTTGATGGCGTCCAGAATCACGCGCTCGCCATAACCGGCGGTCACCTTTTCCATATTCAACAGCGGGTTGGGCAGGTTTTCCGGCGCGCGAAAGCTGAAGCTGAAAGGATTATCAACGTGCGCGGGAGAGATAAGCTCCATGCGCTCCAGCATTTTAATGCGGCTCTGCGCCTGTTTCGCCTTACTGGCTTTGGCGCGGAAACGATCGATATAGCTTTGCAGATGCGTCACTTTGCGCTGCTGATGTTCATACTGCGACTGCTGCTGGGAGAGTTTGGTGGCGCGCTGCTGCTCGAAAGAGCTGTAGTTGCCGGTGTATTCAAACAGCGATTGCTGCTCAATATGCAGAATTTTATCTACTACCGGATCGAGGAAATCGCGGTCGTGCGAGATCAAAATCAGCGTGCCGTCGTAGCTTTTTAGCCAGCGCTCCAGCCAGATCACCGCATCTAAATCGAGGTGGTTGGTAGGTTCATCCAGCAGCAGCAGATCGGAACGGCAGAGCAGCGCCTGCGCCAGATTGAGGCGCATGCGCCAGCCACCGGAAAAATCACTCACCGGGCGCTGTAACTGTTGCTGACTAAAGCCCAAACCGTGCAGCAGGCTGGCGGCGCGCGCCTGGATACTCCAGGCCTGGATGGCATCCAGTTTGCCGTGCAGCAGCGCAATGGCGTTGCCGTCATTTTTTTCATTGGCGCGCTGTAATTCGGACTCGAGCTGTCGATACTCTCTATCGCCATCAATAACATACTCGATGGCGGCAACCGACAGCGCGGGCGTTTCCTGGTTAACCCAGGCCAGCGACCAGTTGCCGGGAAACGTGACGTTGCCTGCATCGGCGCTGAGTTCATTTTTTAGCAGCGACAGCAGCGTCGATTTGCCGCAGCCGTTTTTGCCCACCAGCCCCACTTTTTGTCCGGGGTTGATGGTGGCTGTGGCATTGTCCAGCAGCACGCGGGTACCGCGTCGGATCTGTAATGAAGAGAATACAATCATAAGCGCCGTATTGTCAGAATATGTTAATTTATTGTCATCATAATTAGTCAGGAATCAGAGATTCCGTTATGTCGTGCATGGTAGCGGAAATCCAGCATCATGACGACGATTTGGAGGAGAGAGATGGCGCAGCTGCCTAAAGTTTTGCTGCTGTATGCCCATCCGGAATCGCAAGACTCAATTGCTAATCGAATCTTGTTACAGCCGGCACAGCAACTATCACACGTTACCGTACACGACCTGTACGCCCACTATCCCGATTTTTTTATCGATGTTCATTATGAACAGCAGCTGCTGCGGGAGCATCAGGTCATTATTTTTCAGCATCCGCTTTATACCTGGAGCTGCCCGGCGCTGCTGAAAGAGTGGCTGGATCGCGTGCTGTCGCGCGGTTTTGCCAGCGGCGTCGGCGGCAATGCGCTGGAGGGGAAATACTGGCGCAGCGTGATTACCACCGGCGAGCCGGAAACGGCTTATCAGCAGGATGGCCTGAATCGCTATTCGATGACGGAAATTATGCGTCCCTTTGAGCTGACGGCGCAGATGTGTCGTATGCACTGGCTGTCGCCGATGATTATCTACTGGGCGCGTCGGCAAACGCCGGAAACCATGAAAAGTTATGCCGAGGCCTATGGCAGCTGGCTTTCTTCTCCTTTGCCTGCTGGAGCTTTATAGATGGAAGGGCATACTTTACTGACCGCCGGTGTCGTCTACCTGTTCGCCGCCGTGATTGCGGTGCCGATCGCAGCCCGCCTGGGCATCGGCGCGGTGTTGGGCTATTTGCTGGCGGGAATCGCCATTGGTCCCTGGGGGCTGGGTTTAATCAGCGACGTGGAAGAGATCCTGCACTTCTCGGAAATCGGCGTGGTGTTTCTGATGTTCCTGATTGGCCTGGAACTGAATCCTGCCAAGCTTTGGGCGCTGCGGCGCTCCATCTTTGGCGTGGGTGCCGCGCAGGTTATTTTCAGCGCGGCGGTGCTGGCCGGGCTGCTGTTGCTGACGGATTTTTCCTGGCAGGCGGCGACCGTCGGCGGCATCGGCCTGGCGATGTCCTCGACGGCGATGGCGTTGCAGCTGATGCGCGATAAAGGCATGAACCGCAGCGAAGCGGGGCAGCTGGGCTTTTCGGTGTTGCTGTTTCAGGATCTGGCGGTGATCCCGGCGCTGGCGCTGGTGCCGCTGCTGGCCGGAACCGATAGCGGCCATACCGACTGGATGAAGCTCGGGATGAAGGTGCTGGCTTTCGCCGGGATGCTGATTGGCGGCAGGCTGCTGCTGCGGCCGATTTTTCGCTATATCGCCGCCTCCGGCGTGCGCGAAGTCTTTACCGCCGCCTCGCTGCTGCTGGTACTGAGTTCGGCGCTGTTTATGGATGCGCTGGGGCTGTCGATGGCGCTGGGCACCTTTATTTCCGGCATTCTGCTGGCGGAAAGTGAATATCGCCACGAACTGGAGATCGCCATCGAGCCGTTTAAAGGTTTGCTGCTCGGGCTGTTCTTTATTTCCGTTGGCATGGCGCTGAATTTAGGCGTGCTCTATACCCATATTCTGACGGTGTTGATCGGCGTGCTGGTGCTGGTGGCGGTAAAAACGCTGGTGCTTTATCTGCTGGCGCGTATTTACGGCCTGCGTAGCTCAGAGCGCCTACAGTTCGCCAGCGTGCTGAGCCAGGGCGGGGAATTCGCCTTTGTGCTGTTTTCCGCCGCCTCGGCCGTGCGCCTGTTTCAGGGCGATCAGCTGCCGTTGCTGCTGGTGACCGTGACGCTTTCTATGATGACGACGCCGTTGCTGATGCAGGGCGTTGACCGCATTCTGGTGCGTCGCTTTAACGATGGCGACGAACAGGCGGAAAAACCCTGGGTGGATGACGATCAGCCACAGGTGATCGTGGTGGGATTTGGCCGTTTTGGTCAGGTGATCGGGCGCTTGCTGATGGCGAATAAAAAGCGCATTACCGTGCTTGAACGCGACATCAGCGCCGTGAGTTTGATGCGTAAATATGGTTATAAAGTATACTATGGGGATGCGACGGAGCTGGAGCTGCTGCGCGCCGCCGGTGCCGCCAGCGCGCAGTCGATTGTGATTACCTGCAATGATCCAGAAGATACCATGACAATTGTTCATCTCTGTCAGCAGCATTTCCCCCATCTGCAAATTTTGGCGCGCGCGCGTGGACGCGTAGAGGCGCATGAACTGCTGCAGGCGGGTGTAACGCAGTTTTCGCGTGAAACTTTTTCCAGCGCGCTGGAGCTAGGGCGGAAGGCATTGATGTCGCTGGGGATGCATCCGCATCAGGCGCATCGCGCGCAGCAGCACTTTCGGCGGCTGGATATGCGTATGCTGCGCGAGCTGATGCCGGGCCATACCGACAATGCGCAGATCTCCCGTGCGCGTGAGGCGCGGCGCGAGCTGGAGGATATTTTCCAGCGTGAGATGCAGCAGGAAAAGCGGCAGTTGGATAGCTGGGATGAATTTGAATAACGCGCGCCGTCGGGCGTGTTGACCAACACAGCAGGAAAGAAAAATGCGTAAACGGTTTATTGCGGATGCAACCTGCCCGCACTGCCAGCAAAAAGATACGCTGGCGATGTGGCGTGAAAATAATATCGATGTGGTGGAGTGCGTGAAATGCGGTCATCAGATGCGTGAGGCGGATAAGCAGGTACGCGATCAGATCCGCAGTCAGGAGCAAGTCATTGGAATTTTTCATCCAGAGTAGCGGAACAGCGCAGCTTTTTTTAAGCTTACCCTTACAGCGACCCTGAATTCCGTTACAATCGGCATCGTTAATATTACCTGAGCGTCTTGCCGGTATGGCGCGCAAAGGGTCAGCATCTGGATCTTTCTGGTTGGTGTTATTGCAGGCAAAAATAGACCAATGAGTCGGGATCAAAGCTCTCAACGGTTAGGAGATATCATGAAAGTAGCAAAAGACCTGGTGGTCAGCCTGGCTTATCAGGTACGTACAGAAGACGGTGTGTTGGTCGACGAGTCTCCGGTGAGCGCGCCGTTGGACTATCTGCACGGTCATGGTTCCCTGATTTCTGGTCTGGAAAAGGCACTGGAAGATCATGAAGTCGGCGACAACTTTGATGTGCATATTGCCGCCAATGACGCTTACGGCCAGTATGATGACAATCTGGTTCAGCGCGTACCGAAAGATGTATTTATGGGCGTGGATGAACTGCAGGTTGGCATGCGTTTCCTGGCTGAAACCGATCAGGGCCCGGTACCGGTAGAAATCACCGAAGTGGAAGACGATCACGTTGTGGTTGACGGTAACCACATGCTGGCAGGCCAGAACCTGAACTTCCACGTGGAAGTGGTTGCTATCCGCGAAGCGACGCCGGAAGAACTGGCGCATGGTCACGTCCATGGCGAGCACGATCACCACCACGACCACGATCATGACCACGGTCATGAGCATGGTAAAGGCGGTTGCGGTACCGGCGGCTGCGGCTGCCACTAAGCGCACGCAGCGCATTAAATGAGGGCAGGGGGCGGTTAGCTTCCTGCCCTTTTTATTACGTGATATTTCATCTTGTCGCAGCGGCCGCGAGTTAGTAACAATTAATAGTGCGGCGGCGGCGTCTCTTCCGAAGGGTGCGCCATCATGGAAGGTGCGGCAGATTTTAATTTATCTATCAGCAGGCGTATCTGCTCACGCATTTTCGCCAATTCCATTTCATGCTGTACGACGGTTTGGTTCAGATCTTCAATGGTCTGTTCCTGAAAAGCGAGTTTGCTCTCCAGCCGTTCCAGCTGTTGTTCAAAAATATGTTGCTGCATAGCCGTTCCCCTGTTGCCGGTGCCTGGCATGTTGACGGGTTTTCCGTTTACGGTAAAACCGCATGCCTTCACTTTACGTTGTGCGATTTTGCCCGCGATGGTTGAAAAAGCACAGCCTTATCGTCATATCAGTTGGAACTTCCCGACACAAAAAAGGGTCGGATGTACACTTAAGTTTGCCGGGCGGGCATGATAAGTTGTTCCGCACAGTTATAGTACAGGCCTGATGGCTTGCAACGATTGCCGAGGTGAGAGGCTTCGGTTTTGGAGATAATGGATGAAATCACTGTTTAAAATTACGCTGTTAGCCGCCACGATGGCCGCCACGCTCAATGCACCGCAGGTACTGGCAGCAGACTCCGCACCGGCTGAACAAGCTACGCCTCAAGCCCCGAAAAATGCGGCTTTTAAAAACGAAGATCAGCAGTCTGCCTATGCGCTGGGCGCGTCGCTGGGTCGCTATATGGAAAACTCGCTGAAAGAGCAGGAGAAGCTGGGCATCAAGCTGGATAAATCACAGCTGATTGCTGGCGTTCAGGATGCGTTCGCTGGCAAAAGCAAACTCTCCGATCAGGAAATTGAGCAAACCCTGCAGTCTTTTGAAGGCCGCGTGAAAGGCGCCGCTCAGGCGAAGATGGAAAAAGATGCCAAGGAAAACGCGGAGAAAGGCGATGCCTACACCGCGAAATTCGCTAAGCAGAAGGGCGTGAAGAAAACCGATAGCGGCCTGCTCTATCTGGTAGAGAAAGAAGGCAGCGGCGACGCGCCGAAAGATAGCGATACCGTTGTGGTTAACTACAAAGGCACGCTGATCGACGGCACGGAGTTCGATAACTCCTATACCCGTGGCGAACCGCTTTCTTTCCGTCTTGACGGCGTGATTCCGGGCTGGACCGAAGGCCTGAAACATGTGAAGAAAGGCGGCAAAATCAAGCTGGTGATCCCACCGCAGTTGGCTTACGGTAAAAACGGCGTTCCGGGCATTCCGGCTAACTCCACGCTGGTGTTTGATGTCGAATTGCTGGATATCAAACCGGCACCAAAAGCTGACGCGAAAGCGCAGGCTCCGGTCGCCGACGAGAAAAAGGCACAGTAATTCTGCTACCGCCGCGTTAACGCGGCGGTTTTATTTTTCAGCCCCACCATCCCCGACTGGACAAAAATCTGGCATAACCTGCGGACATTTGCCAGACTAGCGCTGCGCAAATTTGTATGATGAGTCTGCCCTGGCCGCGCTGAGACAGGCTCCAGCCAATTAGGGTAATGTCTTCCATGTCTAATCCATTTAATCCAGGCGATCTGACCGATGTCGATTTGCTGGAGCAACACCCGTTTGATCAAACTGACTACGATATTCTGAAATCTTACGAAGCCGTCGTCGATGGCCTCGCGATGCTGATTGGCTCGCATTGTGAAATCGTGCTGCACTCGCTGGAAGATTTAAAATGCTCGGCGGTGCGTATTGCTAACGGCGAACATACCGGCCGCAAAGTGGGGTCGCCGATTACCGACCTGGCGCTGCGTATGCTGCATGATATGACCGGAGCCGACAGTAATGTCTCGCGCGCCTATTTCACCCGCGCCAAGAGCGGCGTGCTGATGAAATCGGTGACCATCGCCATCCGTAATCGCCAGCAGCGGGTGATTGGCCTGCTCTGTATCAACATGAATCTGGACGTGCCGTTCTCGCAAATCATGTCGACGTTTATGCCGCCGGAAACTCCGGATGTCCCTTCGCCGGTTAACTTCGCCTCGTCGGTCGAGGATCTGGTGACGCAGACGCTGGAGTTTACCATTGAAGAGGTCAGCGCCGATCGCAACGTCGCAAACAACATGAAGAACCGTCAGATTGTTCTTAATCTGCATGAGAAAGGCATCTTCGATATTAAAGATGCGATTAACCAGGTGGCCGACCGCCTTAATATTTCCAAACATACGGTTTATCTCTATATCCGCCAGTTTAAAAGCGGCGATACGCAGGGGCAGGAGCGCTAATGCGTTACACGCTGTTGGTTACCGGGCCGGCGTACGGCACCCAGCAGGCGAGCAGCGCGCTGCTTTTTGCACGTGCGCTGCTGGCGGCGGGGCATCAGTTAGAGAGCATCTTTTTCTATCGCGAAGGCGTGCTCAACGGCAATCAGCTGACGGCACCGGCCAGCGACGAGTTTGATATCGTGCGCGCCTGGCAGGCGTTGCAGCAGCAGGGCGTGTTGCTGAACATTTGCGTGGCAGCGGCGCTTCGGCGCGGCGTAACCGATGAGCAGGAGGCTGCCAGTCTGGGGCTGGCAGGCGCGAATCTGCAGCCAGGATTTACGCTGGCGGGGCTGGGCGCGTTAGCCGAAGCGGTGCTTACCTGCGACAGAGTGGTGCAGTTTTGATGAAATCGATCGCCTTTGTTTTTACTCGCGCGCCTCACGGCAGCAGCAGCGGCAGAGAAGGTTTGGATGCGGTGTTGGCAACAGCCGCGCTCTGCGAGCAGGTTTCGCTGTTTTTTATCGGTGATGGCGTGCTCCAGTTGAGTGGCGATCAGCAGCCGGAGCAGGTGCTGGCGCGTAACTACATCGCCACCTTTGGCGTGCTGCCGCTGTATGATGTCGAGGCGTGTTATATTTGCGCAGACTCGCTGGCTGAACGTGGATTAACGCCAGAAAGCCCGCGCGTGCTGCCCGCTCAGGTGCTGGACAACGTTGCGCTGCAGGCGCGTTTGTCGCAGGCTGACCATATCCTGACCTTTTAAGAGGCGATAATGCTGCATACGCTGATAAGTTCTCCCTTTCAGTGCGATTATTTTTTATTGCTGCGCATGCTCAGGGCGGATGACGATCTTTTGTTGATGCAGGATGGCGTGCTGGCTGGTTTGCAGCAGAGCCGCCTGTTGCCGCCGCTGCTACAGGCCCCGGCGCGGCTGTGGGCGCTGAAAGAGGATGTAGTGGCGCGCGGATTGACTGCGCAAATATCCGCCAAAATCACCGTTATCGACTATAATGATTTCGTCACGCTGACGGTAAAACAGCAACAACAAATGCCCTGGTGAGCATAAGACGCCTGGTTATTTCTTGACACCTTTTCTGCTCAGCCCTAAAATTCCGCGTCCTCGTATTAATACGAGGCGATTTATTACGTGTTTACGAAGCAAAAGCTAAATCCAGGAGCTATTTAATGGCAACAGTTAATCAGCTGGTTCGCAAACCGCGCGTACGCAAAGTTGCTAAAAGCAACGTGCCGGCGCTGGAAGCTTGCCCGCAGAAACGTGGTGTTTGTACCCGTGTGTACACCACTACCCCGAAAAAACCGAACTCCGCACTGCGTAAAGTATGTCGTGTTCGTTTAACCAACGGTTTCGAAGTGACTTCCTACATTGGTGGCGAAGGCCACAACCTGCAGGAACACTCCGTAATCCTGATCCGTGGCGGTCGTGTTAAAGACTTGCCAGGTGTGCGTTACCACACCGTTCGTGGCGCGCTTGACTGCTCTGGTGTTAAAGACCGTAAGCAGGCTCGCTCCAAGTATGGCGTGAAGAAGCCAAAGGCTTAATGGTTCTCCGTTAAGTAAGGCCAAACGTTTTAAATTAAATGTCAAAATAAACTCGTAGAGTTTTGGACAATCCTGAATTAACAACGGAGTATTTCCATGCCACGTCGTCGCGTCATTGGTCAACGTAAAATCCTGCCAGATCCTAAGTTCGGATCTGAGCTGCTGGCCAAATTTGTAAATATCCTGATGGTAGACGGTAAAAAATCTACCGCTGAAGCAATCGTGTATACCGCGCTGGAGACCCTGGCTCAGCGTTCTGGTAAAACCGAACTGGAAGCTTTCGAAGTAGCTCTGGACAACGTGCGCCCGACTGTCGAAGTTAAGTCACGTCGCGTTGGTGGTTCTACTTATCAGGTACCAGTTGAAGTCCGTCCGGTTCGTCGTAATGCTCTGGCAATGCGTTGGATCGTAGAAGCTGCTCGTAAACGCGGTGATAAATCGATGGCTCTGCGCCTGGCGAACGAACTTTCTGATGCTGCTGAGAACAAAGGTACTGCAGTGAAGAAACGTGAAGACGTTCACCGTATGGCCGAAGCCAACAAGGCGTTCGCTCACTACCGCTGGTAATAACCGCGTAGTTATTGTTAACCCAGCGGGCGCTCAATTAGCCAACCCGCTGGGGATGACTTGTTTTGAACGTCCGAAAATCCGAGGAATCAAATGGCTCGTACAACACCCATTTCACGTTACCGTAACATCGGTATCAGTGCTCACATCGACGCCGGTAAGACCACTACCACCGAGCGTATCCTGTTCTACACCGGTGTTAACCACAAAATCGGTGAAGTACATGATGGCGCTGCAACCATGGACTGGATGGCACAGGAGCAGGAACGTGGTATTACCATTACTTCTGCTGCGACCACCGCGTTCTGGTCAGGTATGGCCAAGCAGTTTGAGCCGCACCGCATCAACATCATCGACACCCCGGGACACGTTGACTTCACCATCGAAGTTGAACGTTCCATGCGTGTTCTTGATGGCGCGGTAATGGTTTACTGTGCGGTTGGTGGTGTTCAGCCGCAGTCTGAAACCGTATGGCGTCAGGCTAACAAATATAAAGTTCCGCGCATCGCGTTCGTTAACAAAATGGACCGCATGGGCGCCAACTTCCTGAAAGTTGTTGGTCAGATCAAATCCCGTCTGGGTGCAAACCCGGTTCCTCTGCAGCTGGCTATCGGCGCTGAAGAGAAATTCACCGGTATTGTTGACCTGATCAAAATGAAAGCCATCAACTGGAACGAAGAAGATGCAGGCGTGACCTTCACTTATGAAGATATCCCGGCTGACATGGTTGACCTGGCTGAAGAATGGCATCAGAACCTGATCGAATCTGCAGCAGAAGCTTCTGAAGATCTGATGGAGAAATACCTTGGCGGCGAAGAGCTGACCGAGGAAGAGATCAAGAAAGCACTGCGTCTGCGCGTGCTGAACAACGAGATCATCCTGGTTACCTGTGGTTCTGCGTTTAAGAACAAAGGTGTTCAGGCGATGCTGGATGCAGTGGTTGAATTCCTGCCAGCACCGACCGACGTACCGGCTATCAAAGGTATGCTGGACGACGGTAAAGATACTCCGGCAGAGCGTCACTCTGACGATAAAGAGCCGTTCTCTGCTCTGGCGTTCAAAATTGCCAACGACCCGTTCGTGGGTAACCTGACCTTCTTCCGCGTTTATTCAGGCGTGGTTAACTCAGGTGATACCGTACTGAACTCTGTGAAATCACAGCGTGAGCGTTTTGGCCGTATCGTACAGATGCACGCTAACAAACGTGAAGAGATCAAAGAAGTTCGCGCGGGCGATATCGCTGCGGCGATCGGTCTGAAAGACGTGATCACCGGTGATACCCTGTGTGATCCGGCTAACCCGATCATCCTGGAACGTATGGAGTTCCCGGAGCCGGTTATCTCTATCGCGGTTGAACCGAAAACCAAAGCTGACCAGGAAAAAATGGGTCTGGCTCTGGGACGTCTGGCGAAAGAAGACCCGTCATTCCGCGTATGGACTGACGAAGAATCTAACCAGACCATCATCGCTGGTATGGGCGAACTGCACCTCGACATCATCGTTGACCGTATGAAGCGCGAGTTCAACGTTGAAGCTAACGTTGGTAAACCGCAGGTTGCTTACCGTGAAACTATCCGCGACACCATCAAGGATGTCGAAGGTAAACACGCGAAACAGTCTGGTGGTCGTGGTCAGTATGGTCATGTTGTGATCGACATGTACCCGCTGGAGCCGGGCGGCAAAGGTTACGAATTTGTCAACGACATCAAAGGCGGTGTGATTCCTGGCGAATACATCCCTGCGGTTGACAAAGGCGTCCAGGAACAGCTGAAATCTGGTCCGCTGGCGGGTTATCCGGTAGTTGATCTGGGCGTTCGTCTGCACTTCGGTTCTTACCATGATGTGGACTCCTCTGAACTGGCGTTTAAACTGGCTGCATCTCTGGCGTTTAAAGACGGCTTTAAGAAAGCGAAGCCGGTTCTGCTTGAGCCGATCATGAAGGTTGAAGTTGAAACGCCGGAAGAGAACATGGGTGACGTAATCGGTGACCTGAACCGTCGTCGCGGTATCATCGAAGGTATGGATGACACCGCTACCGGTAAAACCGTTCGCGCTCAGGTACCGCTGTCTGAAATGTTCGGTTATGCTACTGACCTGCGTTCTCAGACCCAGGGCCGTGCTTCTTACTCCATGGAGTTCCTGAAGTACGCGGAAGCGCCGAACAACGTCGCTCAGGCCGTTATTGAATCTCGTAGCAAATAAGCTACGGTTTTAGAATAGTGAACAGATGCCCTCATCACGGATGAGGGCATAACAGTAAGGAATATCGCCATGGCGAAAGAGCAATTTCAGCGTAACAAAACGCACGTTAACGTTGGTACTATCGGCCACGTTGACCACGGTAAAACCACTCTGACCGCAGCTATCACCACCGTTCTGTCTAAAACTTACGGTGGCCAGGCTCGTGCGTTCGATCAGATCGATAACGCGCCGGAAGAAAAAGCACGTGGTATCACCATCAACACTTCTCACGTTGAATATGAAACCCCGTCTCGCCACTACGCGCACGTTGACTGCCCGGGCCACGCCGACTATGTGAAAAACATGATCACCGGTGCTGCTCAGATGGACGGCGCTATCCTGGTTGTTGCTGCGACTGACGGCCCGATGCCGCAGACCCGTGAGCACATCCTGCTGGGTCGCCAGGTTGGCGTTCCTTACATCATCGTGTTCCTGAACAAATGTGACATGGTTGATGATGAAGAGCTGCTGGAACTGGTTGAAATGGAAGTCCGTGACCTGCTGTCACAGTACGACTTCCCGGGCGACGACACCCCGATCGTTCGCGGTTCCGCGCTGAAAGCGCTGGAAGGCGAAGCTGAGTGGGAAGAGAAAATCGTTGAGCTGGCTGGTCACCTGGATTCTTACATCCCTGACCCGCAGCGTGCTATCGATCTGCCGTTCCTGCTGCCGATCGAAGACGTATTCTCAATCTCTGGCCGTGGTACCGTTGTTACCGGTCGTGTTGAGCGTGGCGTGATCAAAGTTGGTGAAGAAGTTGAAATCGTTGGTATCAAAGATACTGCGAAATCTACCTGTACCGGCGTTGAAATGTTCCGCAAACTGCTGGATCAGGGCCAGGCTGGTGAGAACGTTGGTGTTCTGCTGCGTGGTATCAAACGTGAAGAGATCGAGCGTGGCCAGGTTCTGGCTAAGCCGGGCTCCATCAAGCCGCACACCACCTTTGAATCAGAAGTTTACGTTCTGTCCAAAGACGAAGGCGGCCGTCATACTCCGTTCTTCAAAGGCTACCGTCCTCAGTTCTACTTCCGTACTACTGACGTGACGGGTTCCGTTGAACTGCCGGAAGGCGTTGAAATGGTAATGCCGGGCGACAACATCAAAATGGTTGTTACCCTGATCCACCCGATCGCGATGGACGACGGTCTGCGTTTCGCAATCCGTGAAGGCGGCCGTACCGTAGGCGCGGGCGTTGTTGCTAAAATTATCGCTTAATTGTCGATAAGCTGGCGGAACCTTTGGTCCCGCTTTAGCCTGAAAAAGAGCGCTTCGGCGCTCTTTTTTTCATTTTTAATTCTCTCTTAATTTTGTGACACTTCACACGACCCGCCCGCATTAATCCCTACAAACTGCATGTTGTAATACAAACGATTCTCATTTAGAATGCGATCAAAATTTGTACTGGAGTCGTTGAATGTACGTCTGTCTGTGTAATGCGATTAGTGACAAAACTATCCGCGAAGCTATACGTCGCCATCAGCCAAAATCGATCCAACATTTGCGAAAAATTGTGCCGGTTGGTCAGCAATGCGGGAAATGCATTCGCACCACGCGTGAAATTATGGATGAAGAATTGCTGTTGCTGGCAGAATATAAAGAGATAGCTTAATAAATGCTGCTGAAAACCAGATTATTCGCTCACCCACCTTTACCAGCGGCGCAAGCTTGTTGTTACAGACATACAGGCTACGCGCTCTCCTCCGACGGCATTGTAATCTGTTCTGTTGTTTCTTATCCCGGCCTATATTTTTCACGTTAAAAACCAATATTTATTAATTAAGCAGATTTATCACGATATCTATTTCGACGTTATATATTGTCCCTCTTGTAGTCGATTTCTTTTTTACGCAATTCGCGGTGATATCAAAAAGGTAATTTATATCATCCTGAAAGAAACCGATTAATTGAAAAAATTAATAATTCAGAGGGAAATAAATGCGTTTGAATAAAATAGCAAAAGGATTATTGCTGGCAAGCTGTACCGTAATGGCAAGCTATAATGCGCTGGCGGTGAATGATGACTTGCTGGTTGATGACCAGAAAAATGTTATCGTTGGGTTAAATGAAGGGCATATGTATTCAACTGATGATGGAAAAACATGGCATGAAGTTTTTCCTGGTGGCAAAAGTGAAGATAATAAAGAAATAACATTCTTTGGAGAGGTTTCAGTAACCGTTGCTGAATATAGCTATGATTTTATTAACTACGCTTATGATGAAACGAAAGTGTATGACACAAAAAATCAATATATTATTCATGATGGTTGGCTCTGGCAAAATCAATGGTGGGCGGGTCCGGGACAGTTACCGGGTGTAGATCCTGTCTGGCTGAAATTGAAACCTGCTAAACCTGACATTATTAAAGTGTTACGCTTTAGCCCATATACCGGGCAGCAGGCGCTGGATTACCAAAAAGAACTTAAAGAAAAATCTGCTGGTAAGCGTAAAGTTATTGGCTATTTCCCGGAGTGGGGCGTCTATGAGGCGCATGATTATTTTACGCCAGACAAAGTGGCTTATGATCAAATATCCCACTTAAATTATGGTTTTGCTGTTGTTACTCCTGCCGGGGTTATTGAGACGCATGATACCTGGAAAGCGCCAGCATTAATGAAAGATATTGCTAAGCGCACTAAAAAGGCGGGCGTGATAAATATGCTTTCTGTAGGGGGCTATACCAACTCTCAGCTTTGCGCGGAGCGTTGTAATGAGCCTGTAGCAAACCAGGTTAATGTTTTCGAGGCCGCTACGGCTACGGCGTACCGGGTAGAACGGCTATCCCAGAGCATTGTTGACTACATGATGGAATGGGGCTTTGATGGCGTCGATATTGACTGGGAGTATCCCGCCACCGAAAAACAGGCGGCACAGTATACTCAACTGCTCAAAAGCCTGCGCGCTAAGCTGGATGCATTAGGCTTAAAAAACGATCGCTATTTCCAACTCTCATCGGCGGTTACAGCAAATCATAACAACATTATTTATACCAATCCGGCAGTGACGGCTCCTCTGCTTGATAGCGTTAATGTCATGAGCTACGACTATCACGGCGCTTTTGATGAAATTACCGGGCATAATTCGCCGCTTTATGCCAACGCCCTTGATAATGATAAGAAATTTAATATCGATTCCACTATGAAGGAATATCACCAAACCTGGGGCATACCGAAAAGCAAACTGATGGTCGGCCTGTCATGGTATGGTCGAGCATGGGATTCTGTCGCAGGTAGTGAAAAAGTTGCGGGTCTGCCGGGGCTGTTTAATGAAGGACGCGCAGGGGTAAAAGGCCAGTGGGACGATCAGAACGAGTTCACCGGGACCAACCCTTATCGCAAGCTTAAGCAGATGGCGCTGAGTAACAAGTTCAAACGTTACTGGGATGCGCAGGCGCAAGTGCCTTATCTCTATAACGTCCGTACAAAAGAGTTCCATACTTATGATGATGCCGCATCGATTAAGGGGAAAGTAGACTATATCGAACGTGAGGGTTATGGCGGTGCCATTATCTGGGACCTGAGTGGTGACACAGAAGATCATGAATTGGGTGCTATCTCCGCGAAGCTGCTTTCGCAGGAAATAGGACTTAACCTTAAGTATGAGGTTGCCCGTCAGCCTAATGGCAGGGTCGCTATCAAAACCACGCTGGATAAAGAAACGTTTAATGCTGAAAAACGCATTGTGATCTATATCAATGACACCTATGAAGGCGAGATATACAACGGTAAATCATATTACTCCTACAATACTTACCATGATGATGGTGGGGTAACCGTAAAAACAAACTTTACGGCAGAACCGAAAGTAGGCGATGAAGTAAGGGTGGTTCTGGCTACCGGCAAGCCCAACGCGAGCCATATTGTAGAGTCCAGTAAGCTACTGAAAAGTATTATCATAACGGAAGATATGCTTAAGTAAGATGACTTAAGGAGTCACGTCCGATGGCTGCGCCGCCTGTTTTCTCTTCAGGCGGCGTTTTTGCTATTTAGCCTTCTTTAATCTGTTATCACCTCTTGCGCAAAAGAATGTCCGGGCACCGCTGTTCAACGTGCAGCTCTCTCATTTTTCATATTCCTGCGCAAACGACTCCCTTTCTTCTGGCTGCCCATAACCTTACATGCTTAGCGCCGGTAAGAGGTTCGAATTTCGGCTCTCTGTCGCCTGAAGCAAAACTCGCCGTTGAGCATTCAAGCGCGATACACCGCCCAAACCAGTAAGGAGAACAGAGGAGAAAGTGGCAAGATTAAAAACCCGGTATAGGCTCAAAGTAACTGGAAGCGGAGGAAGCATAATGAAAGGCGATGCAAAAATCATAAGCCATTTGAATAAACTGTTGGGAAATGAACTGGTTGCTATCAATCAGTACTTTCTTCATGCGCGGATGTTCAAAAACTGGGGATTGATGCGCTTAAATGATGTGGAATATCACGAATCCATCGATGAGATGAAGCACGCGGATAAATACATTGAGCGTATTCTTTTTCTGGAAGGCATCCCCAATCTTCAGGATGTAGGCCGGTTACGCATTGGCGAAGATGTCGAAGAGATGCTGCGTTCCGATCTGGCGCTTGAAGTCGAAGGGGCGAAAGATCTGCGCGAGGCGATTGCTTGGGCGGATAAAGTGTTTGATTACGTTAGCCGGGATATGATGATTGAAATCCTTGCAGACGAAGAGCAGCACATTGACTGGCTGGAAACCGAGCTGGAGTTAATACAGAAAATGGGCATCCAGAACTATCTGCAAGCGCAAATCAGGGAAGAGCAATAGCATCAACCGCCTGCGTTTGCCAAACAAAGATAATCCAACCTGCTATAGCCAGACAAGGTCCAAATGGCTGTCGACGATGCCAGTCGGCAGCTTTATTTTGCCAGTAACAAAACATAAAGCGTGATAAGCCCAGCACGGCAGCAGCAGTGGCAATCAAAGGCAGCGCCTGCCAGCCACACCACGCGCCTAACGCGGCAAACAATTTCATATCGCCATAGCCGATACCTTTCCTGCGATACCATCCCCAGAATCCCCAATAGAGCATCCATAAACAAAGCCAGCCGAGCAAAGCGCCGGTAACGGCAGAAGCCAGACCTGCCGGTAGCAGCATCAGGTGATAAAGCAGCCCCAGCCACAGCAGCGGAAGCGTAATGGCGTCGGGTAACAAAAGATGTTGTCGATCGATGAGACTAAGCACAATCAGCGCTGCACTAAAAAGCAGTGAAAAGAGCAGCGAGACAGGAGAGGTTTGATAACTTACCAGTAAGGTAAACAGCAGAGAGGTGAGAATCTCCGTAATCAGCAAACGCCGCGGAAGCTTGATCTGGCAGTAACGACATTTTCCTTGCGCGCGACACCAGCTGTAAACAGGGATCAAATCTCTGCACATAAGGTGATGACCGCATTCCGCGCAGTGGGAAGAGGGGAGAGCGAGTGAAAGCAGCCATTGCCGTGCGGTAGCATCAGGCCGATAGCGATCGGCCGCCAGACAGAGAAAACTTCCCACCACCAAACCTGACAGCCCTGCCAGTAGAAGCGACAGCATACCATTCCCTTTTAGCCTTCTGTGAGTTGCTTTAGGGTAAAGCGTCGCGTTGAATCTGTCTTTCGCCTGTTACCTGCCGCTGAAGTCGGCTCGCAAAGAAAAATAGCCGGTTGCGCTGTGCCCACCACGTTCGCGTGGCCGCTTCCATTTTTTTAGCGCAATGCTCTTCAACGGGTTGCTATCTGAGCGGATTCCCGTATAATGCGCGGGCTTGCTAATATTGCGAGCGCGATTCGAGCAGAATCGCAGGCGAGTCGGATATCGACTGGCCTGACAATACTCCCGATTGGGGAGTTATATGCTGAACGATTACACTCCCCCATCAATCGTAATGGGTGCGAGGAGTAATTCTTTTCGTTTATAAAATAATTGGAGCTCTGGTCTCATGCAGAACCAAAGAATCCGTATCCGTCTTAAAGCGTTTGATCATCGTCTGATCGATCAATCAACCGCGGAAATCGTTGAGACTGCCAAGCGCACTGGTGCGCAGGTCCGTGGTCCGATCCCGCTGCCGACCCGCAAAGAGCGCTTTACCGTTCTGATCTCCCCGCACGTTAACAAAGACGCGCGTGATCAGTATGAAATCCGCACTCATAAGCGTCTGGTTGACATCGTTGAGCCAACTGAAAAAACCGTTGATGCTCTGATGCGTCTGGATCTGGCTGCCGGTGTAGACGTGCAGATCAGCCTGGGTTAATCAGGTCACCGAGCGATTGAGAGGTTGAAACAATGATTGGTTTAGTCGGTAAAAAAGTGGGTATGACCCGCATCTTCACTGAAGAAGGCGTTTCTATCCCAGTAACCGTTATCGAAGTTGAAGCAAACCGTGTTACTCAGGTTAAAGGTCTGGACAGCGACGGTTACCGCGCCATCCAGGTTACCACCGGTGCTAAAAAAGCAAACCGTGTGACCAAACCTGAAGCAGGTCATTTTGCTAAAGCTGGCGTAGAAGCTGGCCGTGGTCTGTGGGAATTCCGCACCGCTGAAGGTGAAGAATATACCGTTGGCCAGGACCTCAGCGTTGAAATTTTCGCTGAAGTTAAGAAAGTTGACGTAACTGGTACCTCTAAAGGTAAAGGTTTCGCCGGTACCGTTAAGCGCTGGAACTTCCGTACCCAGGACGCTACACACGGTAACTCCTTGTCTCACCGCGTTCCGGGTTCTATCGGTCAGAACCAGACTCCGGGCAAAGTGTTCAAAGGCAAGAAAATGGCAGGCCAGCTGGGTAATGAGCGCGTAACCGTTCAGAGCCTGGACGTAGTACGTGTTGACGCTGAGCGCAACCTGCTGCTGGTTAAAGGTGCAGTTCCCGGTGCTACCGGTAGCGACCTGATCGTTAAACCAGCTGTGAAGGCGTAAGGGGATAGCAATGGAATTAGTATTGAAAGACGCGCAAAGCGCGCTGACTGTTTCCGAAACTACCTTCGGTCGTGATTTCAACGAAGCGCTGGTACATCAGGTTGTTGTTGCTTATGCAGCTGGTGCCCGTCAAGGTACTCGTGCTCAGAAAACCCGTGCTGAAGTAACTGGTTCCGGTAAAAAACCGTGGCGCCAGAAAGGCACCGGCCGTGCGCGTTCAGGTTCTGTTAAGAGCCCGATCTGGCGTTCAGGTGGTGTGACTTTCGCTGCGAAGCCGCAGGATCACAGTCAAAAAGTTAACAAAAAGATGTACCGCGGCGCGCTGAAAAGCATCCTGTCCGAGCTGGTACGTCAGGATCGTCTGATTGTTGTCGAGACGTTCTCTGTAGAAGCACCGAAAACCAAGCTGCTGGCACAGAAACTGAAAGATATGGCGCTGGAAGACGTGCTGATCATCACCGGTGAACTGGATGAGAATCTGTTCCTGGCTGCGCGTAACCTGTACAAGGTTGACGTGCGTGATGCAGCAGGTATCGATCCGGTTAGCCTGATCGCCTTCGACAAAGTCGTTATGACTGCTGACGCAGTTAAGCAAGTTGAGGAGATGCTGGCATGATCCGTGAAGAACGTCTGCTGAAAGTGCTGCGCGCGCCGCACGTTTCTGAAAAAGCGTCTGCCGCGATGGAAAAAACCAACACCATCGTTCTCAAAGTTGCGAAAGACGCGTCCAAAGCAGAAATCAAAGCCGCTGTGCAGAAACTTTTTGAAGTTGAAGTCAAAGACGTGAACACCCTGGTCGTTAAAGGCAAGGTTAAGCGTCATGGACAGCGTATTGGTCGTCGTAGCGACTGGAAGAAAGCTTACGTCACCCTGAAAGAAGGCCAGAATCTGGACTTCGTCGGCGGCGCAGAGTAAGTCGGAGGAGAAGAACAATGGCAATTGTTAAATGTAAACCGACATCTCCGGGTCGTCGCCACGTAGTTAAAGTGGTGAACCCAGAGCTGCACAAGGGCAAACCATTTGCTCCGCTGCTGGAAAAAAACAGCAAATCCGGTGGCCGTAACAACAATGGCCGCATCACCACGCGTCACATTGGTGGTGGTCATAAGCAGGCTTACCGTATCGTTGACTTTAAACGCAACAAAGACGGTATCCCGGCAGTTGTTGAACGTCTTGAGTACGATCCGAACCGTTCCGCGAACATCGCGCTGGTTCTGTACAAAGATGGCGAACGCCGTTACATCCTGGCCCCTAAAGGCCTGAAAGCTGGCGACCAGATTCAGTCTGGCGTTGATGCTGCGATCAAAGCAGGTAACACCCTGCCGATGCGTAACATCCCGGTTGGTTCCACCGTACATAACGTAGAAATGAAACCAGGCAAGGGCGGTCAGATTGCTCGTTCTGCTGGTACTTACGTGCAGATCGTTGCGCGTGAAGGTTCCTACGTAACCCTGCGTCTGCGTTCAGGTGAAATGCGTAAAGTCGAATCTGACTGCCGCGCAACACTGGGCGAAGTCGGTAACGCTGAGCATATGCTGCGCGTTCTGGGTAAAGCAGGTGCAGCTCGCTGGCGTGGTGTTCGTCCGACCGTTCGTGGTACTGCGATGAACCCAGTAGATCACCCGCACGGTGGTGGTGAAGGTCGTAACTTTGGTAAGCACCCGGTATCTCCGTGGGGCGTTCAGACCAAAGGTAAGAAGACCCGTAGCAACAAGCGTACTGATAAATTTATCGTACGTCGCCGTAGCAAATAATATTAGAGGATAAGCCATGCCACGTTCTCTCAAGAAAGGTCCATTTATTGACCTGCACTTGCTGAAGAAGGTAGAGAAAGCGGTGGAAAGCGGTGACAAGAAGCCCCTGCGCACTTGGTCCCGTCGTTCAACGATCTTTCCAAATATGATCGGTTTGACCATCGCTGTCCATAATGGTCGTCAGCACGTACCTGTCTTTGTTTCCGACGAAATGGTTGGTCACAAGCTGGGTGAATTCGCGCCGACTCGTACTTATCGCGGTCACGCGGCTGATAAAAAAGCCAAGAAACGCTAAGGCAGGAGGAAGAGATGGAAACTATTGCTCAACATCGCCACGCTCGTTCTTCTGCTCAAAAGGTTCGCCTGGTGGCTGACCTGATTCGCGGTAAGAAAGTGTCGCAGGCTCTGGACATCCTGACCTACACCAATAAGAAAGCGGCTGTACTGGTCAAGAAAGTTCTGGAATCTGCCATTGCTAACGCAGAACACAACGATGGCGCTGATATCGACGATCTGAAAGTCGCGAAAATTTTCGTCGACGAAGGCCCAAGCATGAAGCGCATTATGCCGCGTGCGAAAGGTCGTGCAGATCGCATCCTGAAGCGCACCAGCCACATTACTGTGGTTGTGTCCGATCGCTGAGACTCTGGAGACTAGCAATGGGTCAGAAAGTACATCCTAATGGTATTCGACTGGGTATTGTTAAACCCTGGAACTCTACCTGGTTCGCTAATACCAAAGAATTCGCTGACAACCTGGACAGCGATTTTAAAGTGCGTCAGTTCCTGACTAAAGAACTGGCTAAAGCGTCTGTATCGCGCATCGTTATCGAGCGTCCGGCTAAAAGCATCCGTGTGACCATTCACACCGCTCGCCCGGGCATCGTTATCGGTAAAAAAGGCGAAGACGTAGAAAAACTGCGCAACGTTGTAGCGAATATCGCTGGCGTTCCTGCGCAGATCAATATCGCCGAAGTCCGTAAACCGGAACTGGACGCGAAATTGGTTGCTGACAGCATCACTTCTCAGCTGGAGCGTCGTGTGATGTTCCGTCGTGCGATGAAGCGTGCTGTACAGAACGCAATGCGTCTGGGCGCTAAAGGTATTAAAGTTGAAGTCAGTGGCCGTCTGGGCGGCGCAGAAATCGCACGTACCGAATGGTACCGCGAAGGTCGCGTACCGCTGCACACCCTGCGTGCTGACATTGACTACAACACCTCTGAAGCGCACACCACTTATGGTGTAATCGGCGTTAAGGTATGGATCTTCAAAGGTGAGATCCTGGGTGGTATGGCTGCTGTTGAACAACCGGAAAAACCGGCTGCTCAACCGAAAAAGCAGCAGCGTAAAGGCCGTAAGTAAGGAGAGTCGCTGATGTTACAACCAAAGCGTACAAAATTCCGTAAGGTGCACAAAGGCCGCAACCGTGGTCTGGCTGCCGGTACGGATGTGAGCTTCGGTACTTTCGGTCTGAAAGCTGTTGGCCGTGGTCGTCTGACTGCTCGTCAGATCGAAGCAGCACGTCGTGCTATGACCCGTGCAGTTAAGCGTCAAGGTAAGATCTGGATCCGTGTATTCCCGGACAAACCGATCACCGAGAAGCCGCTGGAAGTGCGTATGGGTAAAGGTAAAGGTAACGTGGAGTATTGGGTTGCCTTGATCCAGCCGGGTAAAGTCCTGTATGAAATGGACGGCGTTCCGGAAGAGCTGGCCCGTGAAGCATTCAAGCTGGCAGCAGCAAAACTGCCTATCAAAACCACCTTTGTTACTAAGACGGTGATGTAATGAAAGCAAAAGAGCTGCGTGAAAAAAGCATTGAAGAGCTGAACACTGAGCTGCTGAACCTGCTGCGTGAGCAGTTTAACCTGCGCATGCAGGCAGCATCTGGCCAGCTGCAGCAGACTCATCTGCTGAAGAATGTGCGCCGTGATGTTGCACGCGTTAAAACTTTACTGACTGAGAAGGCGGGTGCGTAATGACCGATAAAATTCGTACTCTGCAAGGTCGTGTTGTTAGTGACAAAATGCAGAAATCTGCAGTTGTTGCTATCGAGCGTTTCGTGAAGCACCCGATCTACGGTAAATTCATTAAGCGTACGACTAAGCTGCACATCCATGACGAGAACAATGAATGTGGTATCGGTGACGTGGTAGAAATCCGCGAATGCCGTCCGCTGTCCAAGACTAAGTCATGGACTCTGGTTCGCGTTATTGAGAAAGCGGTTCTGTAATAGAATCCTCTTTCTTACTAAAACCCTCTGCCTCGGCAGAGGGTTTTTTTTTGCCTGCGGTCAGCGGAAGACGTTCATACCGGCAAATTTGTCAGCATTGCAGCGGCAACGTGCCGGGCAGGTGACGCTGAAGTGACAAATAAGCACGTCTGGAGCGGCTTTCTGCCTCCTACAGAAGAATAACCATCAATAAGATGAAGAAGTGTGCAGATTACGATTGCTACAACGTGAACAATTCCTTAGAATGTCGCGTTCCTTAATTTACAGGTTCAAATATCGGCTCGATATGAGCCGTTTATTTTTTCTACCCATCTGCGGGGACCGGTGTTATAATGCCGCGCCCTCAATTATGGGGCTTTCTAACGACCCGTTGTTTGGGTCCCGAAGTAGTAGTTGACATTAGCGGAGCACTAAAATGATCCAAGAACAGACTATGCTGAACGTCGCCGACAACTCCGGTGCACGTCGCGTAATGTGTATCAAGGTTCTGGGTGGCTCGCACCGTCGCTACGCAGGCGTAGGCGACATCATCAAAGTTACCATCAAGGAAGCAATTCCGCGTGGTAAAGTGAAAAAAGGTGATGTGCTTAAGGCGGTAGTGGTGCGCACCAGGAAGGGTGTTCGTCGCCCTGACGGTTCTGTCATTCGCTTCGATGGTAATGCATGCGTTATTCTGAACAATAACAGCGAGCAGCCTATCGGAACGCGTATTTTTGGGCCGGTAACTCGTGAACTTCGTAATGAAAAGTTCATGAAAATTATCTCCCTGGCACCAGAAGTACTCTAAGGAGCGAGCAATGGCAGCGAAAATCCGTCGTAATGACGAAGTTATCGTGCTGACCGGTAAAGATAAAGGTAAGCGCGGTAAAGTAAAAAATGTCCTGTCTTCTGGCAAGGTCATTGTTGAAGGTATCAACCTGGTGAAGAAACATCAGAAGCCGGTTCCGGCTTTGAACCAACCAGGCGGCATCGTTGAAAAAGAAGCTGCAATTCAGGTTTCTAACGTTGCTATCTTCAATGCGGCTACCGGCAAGGCTGACCGTGTAGGCTTTAGATTCGAAGACGGAAAGAAAGTCCGTTTCTTCAAGTCTAACAGCGAAACTATCAAGTAATTTGGAGTAGTACGATGGCGAAACTGCATGATTACTACAAAGACGAAGTAGTTAAAAAACTCATGACTGAGTTTGGCTACAATTCTGTCATGCAAGTCCCTCGGGTCGAGAAGATCACCCTGAACATGGGTGTTGGTGAAGCGATCGCTGACAAAAAGCTGCTGGATAACGCAGTAGCTGACCTGGCAGCAATCTCCGGTCAAAAACCGCTGGTCACCAAAGCACGCAAATCAGTTGCAGGCTTCAAAATCCGTCAGGGCTATCCGATCGGCTGTAAAGTAACTCTGCGTGGCGAACGCATGTGGGAGTTCTTTGAGCGTCTGGTCACTATTGCTGTACCGCGTATTCGTGACTTCCGTGGCCTGTCTGCGAAGTCTTTCGATGGTCGTGGTAACTATAGCATGGGCGTCCGTGAGCAGATCATCTTCCCAGAAATCGACTACGACAAAGTCGATCGCGTTCGTGGTTTGGATATTACCATTACCACTACTGCGAAATCTGATGATGAAGGCCGTGCTCTGCTGGCTGCTTTTGACTTCCCGTTCCGCAAGTAAGGTAGGGTTACTTAATGGCTAAGCAATCAATGAAAGCACGCGAAGTCAAGCGTGAGAAATTAGCAGACAAATTCTTCGCACAGCGCGTAGAACTGAAAGCGATCATTTCTGATGTGAACGCCTCCGACGAAGATCGTTGGAATGCTGTTCTCAAGCTGCAGAGTCTGCCGCGTGATTCCAGCCCGTCTCGTCAGCGTAACCGCTGCCGTCAAACAGGTCGTCCGCATGGTTTCCTGCGGAAGTTCGGGTTGAGCCGTATCAAGGTCCGTGAAGCCGCTATGCGCGGTGAGATCCCGGGTCTGAAAAAGGCTAGCTGGTAATTGTCACCAATTGAATCACGGGAGTAAAGACAGATGAGCATGCAAGATCCGATCGCGGATATGCTGACCCGTATCCGTAACGGTCAGGCCGCGAACAAAGTTGCGGTCACCATGCCTTCCTCCAAGCTGAAAGTGGCAATCGCCAACGTGCTGAAGGAAGAAGGTTATATTGAAGATTTCAAAATCGAAGGCGACACCAAGCCGGAACTGGAACTGACTCTTAAGTATTTCCAAGGTAAAGCTGTGGTAGAAAGCATTCAACGTGTTAGCCGTCCTGGTCTGCGCATCTATAAGAAAAAAGATGAGCTGCCGAAGGTAATGGCTGGACTGGGTATTGCTGTTATTTCTACCTCTAAAGGTGTTATGACTGATCGTGCAGCGCGCCAGGCTGGTCTTGGTGGCGAAATTATCTGCTACGTGGCTTAACGGAGGAATATAATGTCTCGTGTTGCTAAAGCACCTGTCGTTGTTCCTGCCGGCGTAGAGGTAAAACTCAACGGTCAGGAAATTTCGATTAAAGGTAAAAACGGCGAGCTGACTCGTACTATCAATAATGCTGTTGAAATTAAGCATGCTGACAACGCTCTGACTTTCGCTCCGCGCGAAGGTTTCGTTGACGGCTGGGCGCAGGCGGGTACTGCCCGTGCGCTGCTGAACGCAATGGTTATCGGTGTTACCGAAGGCTTCACTAAGAAGCTGCAGCTGGTTGGTGTAGGTTATCGTGCAGCCGTTAAAGGCGATGTCGTGAATCTTTCACTGGGTTTTTCTCACCCGGTTGAACACGCTCTGCCTGCGGGAATCACTGCAGAATGTCCGACTCAGACTGAAATCGTACTGAAAGGTGCAGATAAACAGCTGATCGGCCAGGTTGCGGCTGACTTGCGCGCCTACCGTCGTCCTGAGCCTTACAAAGGCAAGGGTGTTCGTTACGCCGACGAAGTCGTGCGTACCAAAGAGGCTAAGAAGAAGTAAGGTAACACTATGGATAAGAAATCTGCTCGTATCCGTCGTGCGACCCGCGCACGTCGCAAGATCAAAGAGCTGGGTGCTACTCGCCTGGTGGTACATCGTACCCCGCGTCATATTTACGCACAGGTCATCGCCCCGAACGGCTCTGAAGTTCTGGTTGCTGCTTCTACTGTAGAAAAAGCTATCTCTGAACAACTGAAGTACACCGGCAACAAAGACGCTGCTTCTGCGGTAGGTAAAGCTATTGCTGAGCGCGCGCTGGAAAAAGGCATCAAAGACGTTGCTTTCGACCGTTCCGGTTTCCAATATCATGGTCGCGTCCAGGCACTGGCAGAAGCTGCCCGTGAAGCTGGCCTTCAGTTCTAAGGTAGAGGTCTAAGATGGCACACATCGAGAAACAAGCTGGCGAACTGCAGGAAAAACTGATCGCGGTAAACCGTGTATCTAAAACTGTTAAAGGTGGCCGTATTTTCTCCTTCACCGCACTGACTGTAGTGGGTGATGGTAACGGTCGCGTAGGTTTTGGTTACGGTAAAGCGCGTGAAGTACCGGCAGCGATCCAGAAAGCGATGGAAAAAGCCCGTCGCAACATGATTAACGTCGCGCTGACTAACGGCACCCTGCAGCACCCTGTTAAAGGTGCGCACACAGGTTCCCGTGTGTTCATGCAACCGGCTTCTGAAGGTACCGGTATCATCGCCGGTGGTGCAATGCGCGCCGTCCTGGAAGTCGCTGGAGTTCATAACGTTCTGGCTAAAACCTATGGTTCCACCAACCCGATTAACGTGGTTCGTGCAACTATTGATGGCCTGGAAAATATGAAATCTCCGGAAATGGTCGCTGCCAAGCGTGGTAAATCCGTTGAAGACATTCTGGGGTAATTGACCATGGCAAAGACGATCAAAATTACACAAACCCGTAGTGCAATCGGCCGTTTGCCTAAGCATAAGGCAACGCTGCTTGGCCTGGGTCTGCGTCGCATTGGTCATACCGTTGAGCGTGAAGATACGCCTGCTGTACGCGGTATGGTTAACGCTGTTTCCTATATGGTTAAAGTGGAGGAGTAACAGATGCGCTTGAATACTCTGTCTCCGGCCGAAGGCTCAAAACAGGCGGGTAAACGCCTGGGTCGTGGTATCGGTTCTGGTCTCGGTAAAACCGGCGGCCGCGGTCACAAAGGTCAGAACTCTCGTTCTGGCGGTGGCGTACGTCGTGGTTTCGAAGGCGGTCAGATGCCTCTGTACCGTCGTCTGCCGAAATTCGGCTTCACTTCTCGCAAAGCGATGGTTACGGCGGAAATCCGTCTGTCCGAGCTGGCGAAAGTGGAAGGCGGTATCGTTGACCTGAATACGCTGAAAGCAGCAAACATCATCGGTACTCAGATTGAATTCGCGAAAGTGATTCTGTCTGGCGAAGTTTCTGCACCGGTTACGGTTCGCGGTCTGCGTGTCACTAAAGGCGCTCGTGCTGCAATCGAAGCTGCTGGCGGTACAATTGAGGAATAAGTAGCAGATGGCTAAGCAACCAGGATTAGATTTCCAAAGTGCCAAGGGTGGTTTCGGCGAACTGAAACGCAGACTTTTGTTTGTCATCGGTGCGCTGATTGTATTCCGCATTGGCTCTTTTATTCCGATCCCTGGTATCGATGCCACTGTACTTGCCAAACTGCTTGAACAACAGCGTGGCACCATCATTGAAATGTTTAACATGTTCTCTGGTGGTGCGTTAAGCCGTGCTTCTATCTTTGCTCTGGGTATTATGCCGTATATTTCGGCGTCAATTATTATCCAGCTGCTGACGGTGGTTCATCCCGCCCTGGCAGAAATAAAGAAAGAAGGGGAGGCTGGCCGTCGTAAGATTAGTCAGTACACCCGTTACGGCACTCTGGTGTTGGCTATTTTTCAGTCAATCGGTATTGCTACCGGTTTACCGAATATGCCTGGGATGCAGGGCCTGGTAATTAATCCAGGCTTTGCCTTCTACTTCACCGCTGTTGTGAGTCTGGTTACGGGAACCATGTTCCTGATGTGGCTGGGCGAGCAGATTACTGAACGCGGTATCGGTAACGGTATCTCGATCATAATCTTTGCTGGTATTGTTGCGGGGCTTCCGCCGGCCATTGGCCATACCATTGAGCAAGCGCGGCAAGGCGACCTGCACTTCCTTCTGTTGCTGTTGGTTGCAGTTCTCGTATTTGCAGTGACCTTCTTCGTTGTTTTCGTTGAGCGTGGTCAACGCCGCATTGTGGTGAACTATGCGAAACGTCAGCAAGGCCGTCGTGTCTATGCTGCACAGAGCACACATTTGCCGTTGAAGGTGAATATGGCAGGGGTTATCCCGGCAATTTTCGCCTCCAGCATTATCCTGTTCCCGGCTACCATAGCCTCATGGTTTGGTGGTGGCACAGGATGGAACTGGCTGACAACTATTTCAATGTATTTGCAGCCAGGACAGCCGCTTTATGTGCTACTCTATGCGACTGCAATCATCTTCTTCTGTTTCTTCTATACGGCATTGGTTTTCAATCCGCGCGAAACAGCAGATAACCTGAAGAAGTCTGGTGCATTTGTACCAGGAATTCGTCCGGGAGAGCAAACGGCGAAGTACATCGATAAAGTGATGACGCGTCTGACGCTAGTTGGTGCGCTCTACATTACTTTCATCTGCCTGATCCCGGAGTTCATGCGTGATGCGATGAAAGTACCGTTCTACTTCGGTGGGACCTCACTACTTATCGTCGTTGTTGTCATCATGGACTTTATGGCTCAAGTGCAAACTCTGATGATGTCCAGTCAGTACGAGTCTGCATTGAAGAAAGCAAACCTGAAAGGCTATAGCCGCTAATCAGGCGCTTGAGAAGTTACGGAGAGTAAAAATGAAAGTTCGTGCTTCCGTCAAGAAATTATGTCGTAACTGCAAAATCATCCGTCGCGACGGCGTCGTGCGTGTGATTTGCAGCGCCGAGCCTAAGCATAAACAGCGCCAGGGCTGATTTTCTCGCATATTTTTCTTGCAAAGTTGGGTTGAGCTGGCTAGATTAGCCAGCCAATCTTTTGTATGTCTGTGCGTTTCCATTTGAGTATCCTGAAAACGGGCTTTTCAGCATGGTGCGTACATATTAAATAGTAGGAGTGCATAGTGGCCCGTATAGCAGGCATTAACATTCCTGATCAGAAACATGCTGTAATCGCATTAACTTCGATTTACGGCGTCGGCAAGACTCGCTCCAAGGCCATCTGTGCTGCTGCGGGTATCGCTGAAGATGTTAAGATCAGTGAGCTGTCTGAAGAACAAATCGACACGCTGCGTGACGAAGTTGCCAAATTTGTCGTTGAAGGTGATCTGCGCCGTGAAGTGAGTATGAGCATCAAGCGTCTGATGGACCTTGGTTGCTATCGCGGTTTGCGTCATCGTCGTGGTCTGCCAGTGCGCGGTCAGCGTACCAAGACCAACGCCCGTACCCGTAAGGGTCCGCGCAAACCGATCAAGAAATAATCGGGGTGATTGAATAATGGCAAAGGCACCAGTCCGTGCACGTAAGCGTGTAAGAAAACAAGTCTCAGATGGCGTGGCTCATGTCCATGCTTCTTTTAACAACACCATCGTTACCATTACTGACCGTCAGGGTAACGCACTGGGTTGGGCAACTGCCGGTGGTTCCGGTTTCCGTGGTTCTCGTAAATCTACGCCGTTCGCAGCCCAGGTTGCTGCTGAGCGCTGCGCAGAGGCCGTGAAAGATTACGGTATCAAGAATCTGGAAGTTATGGTTAAGGGTCCGGGTCCGGGTCGCGAATCTACCATTCGTGCTCTGAACGCCGCAGGTTTCCGCATCACGAACATTACTGATGTGACTCCGATCCCTCACAACGGTTGTCGTCCGCCGAAAAAACGTCGCGTATAACGCCCGTTTTTAGGATAGTTGGAGAAAGAAAATGGCAAGATATTTGGGTCCTAAGCTCAAGCTGAGCCGTCGTGAGGGCACAGACTTATTCCTGAAGTCTGGCGTTCGCGCGATCGATTCCAAGTGTAAGATTGAACAAGCCCCTGGCCAGCACGGTGCGCGTAAACCGCGTCTGTCTGACTACGGCGGTCAGTTACGTGAAAAACAGAAAGTTCGTCGTATGTACGGCGTGCTGGAACGTCAGTTCCGTAACTATTACAAAGAAGCAGCACGTCTGAAAGGCAACACCGGTGCAAACCTGTTACAACTGCTGGAAGGTCGTCTGGACAACGTAGTTTATCGTATGGGCTTTGGCGCCACTCGTGCAGAAGCACGTCAGCTGGTTAGCCATAAATCCATCATGGTAAATGGTCGCGTTGTTAACATCGCTTCTTATCAGGTATCTCCGAATGACGTAGTCAGCATCCGCGAGAAAGCCAAAAAGCAGTCTCGCGTGAAAGCCGCTCTGGAGCTGGCTGAGCAGCGTGAAAAGCCAACCTGGCTGGAAGTTGATGCAACTAAGATGGAAGGTGTGTTCAAGCGTATTCCTGAACGTACCGATCTGTCTGCGGACATTAACGAACACCTGATCGTCGAGCTTTACTCCAAGTAAAGCTTAGTACCAAAGAGAGGACACAATGCAGGGTTCTGTGACAGAGTTTCTAAAACCGCGCCTGGTAGATATCGAGCAACTGAGTTCGACGCACGCCAAGGTGACCCTTGAGCCTTTAGAGCGTGGCTTTGGCCATACTCTTGGTAACGCACTGCGCCGTATTCTGCTGTCATCCATGCCGGGTTGCGCGGTGACCGAGGTTGAGATTGATGGTGTACTTCATGAGTACAGCACAAAAGAGGGCGTACAGGAAGATATCCTGGAAATCCTGCTTAACCTGAAAGGGCTGGCGGTAAGAGTTCAGGGTAAAGATGACGTCATCCTTACGCTGAATAAATCTGGCATTGGCCCTGTGACTGCAGCCGACATTACCCATGATGGTGATGTCGAAATCGTCAAGCCGCAGCACGTGATCTGCCATCTGACCGATGAAAACGCATCAATCAATATGCGTATCAAAATTCAGCGTGGTCGTGGTTATGTGCCGGCTTCTGCCCGAATTCATTCGGAAGAAGATGAGCGCCCAATCGGCCGTCTGTTAGTCGACGCCTGCTACAGCCCTGTAGACCGTATCGCCTACAATGTTGAAGCTGCGCGCGTAGAACAGCGTACCGACCTGGATAAGCTGGTCATCGAAATGGAAACCAACGGCACTATCGATCCTGAAGAGGCGATTCGTCGTGCGGCGACCATTCTGGCTGAACAACTGGAAGCTTTTGTTGACCTGCGTGATGTACGTCAGCCAGAAGTGAAAGAAGAGAAACCAGAATTCGATCCGATCCTGCTGCGCCCTGTTGACGATCTGGAATTGACTGTCCGCTCTGCTAACTGCCTTAAGGCAGAAGCTATCCACTACATCGGTGATCTGGTACAGCGTACTGAGGTTGAGCTACTTAAAACGCCTAACCTTGGTAAAAAATCTCTTACTGAGATTAAAGACGTGCTGGCCTCACGTGGTCTGTCTCTGGGCATGCGCCTGGAAAACTGGCCACCGGCAAGCATCGCTGATGAATAACCCGATCGCAGGTTAAGGTTTTACTGAGAAGGATAAGGTCATGCGCCATCGTAAGAGTGGTCGTCAACTGAACCGCAACAGCAGCCATCGTCAGGCTATGTTCCGCAACATGGCCGGCTCTTTGGTTCGTCATGAGATCATCAAGACGACCCTGCCGAAAGCGAAAGAGCTGCGTCGCGTAGTTGAGCCGCTGATTACTCTTGCCAAGACCGACAGCGTAGCTAATCGTCGTCTGGCATTCGCCCGTACTCGTGATAACGAGATCGTGGCAAAACTGTTTAACGAGCTGGGCCCGCGTTTCGCGAGCCGTGCCGGTGGTTACACTCGCATTCTGAAGTGTGGCTTCCGCGCTGGTGACAACGCTCCGATGGCTTACATCGAGCTGGTTGATCGTCCAGAAGCTCAAGCAGAAGCTGCAGCAGAGTAATCTGCTGTATGTTAAAGAAACCGGGCCTGGTGCCCGGTTTTTTTATACCCGCATTTTATCTCCGCTTTACCTCTTTCTATTCTGCGCTATCCTGAAACTCTGACATTTTGCGGAGCATACTATGTGGCTAATCGATCAGCTGGCTGAGCAACATATTCGTGAAGCACAGCAAAAAGGTGAACTGGAAGGCCTGGCTGGAGAAGGGGAGCCACTGGTACTTGACGATGACAGTCAGGTTCCTGCTGAGCTTCGTGCGGGCTATCGCCTGTTAAAAAACGCGGGTTATTTACCACCGGAACTGGAGATTCGCCGCGAAGCGCTGGAGCTTAACGACCTGTTAAAAAGCCTTGATCCCCTGGATATCGCGCACAGCGGCACCTTAAAACGCCTGCGTCTGCTGGAAATAAAACTCAGACAGGCAGGAATGAATACCGATTTTCTTTCCGGGCAATACCGCGATGCTATCGCCCAGCATTTTGTAGTTGAATAAAGTTCATCGTCCTGGATATTCTGACCGGTGGGAGGCTGCCCTCACGCCATAAAGCAATGTTAACTGCTCGTTCTGGAAAGCCTGGTATTAAGTGCAGTAAAAAATAGCGCGGTAAATCCGGTCCACCATTGATTTCAGTAAAAAACAGAGCTATATACATATCCGAATTTCACCAAAGGAGAGACCATGTCTGGTTACCAGCATAAGAAAGGTAAGATCAAAAATAATGCGATCGAGGCTTTACTGCACGATCCTCTGTTTAAAACGCGGATCGAAGTAAATGTAAAAGGTAAAGGCAGCTATCGACGTAAAGCGAAAAACAACAAATCCGGCTGGGAGGCCAGTGGTAAAGCAGACTTTACCACTGGCCTTTTGGTGAGTAAGAGTGCATCCGGCACCTTACTTCAGGCTACGGCCTTTGCTTCTTATCCAGGATAATTAGCAAACTTAGCCTTTATCGTTCTGCTGTTTCATCAAGTCACGAATTTCAGTTAATAAAGTCGCTTCCGCGCTCGGTTTGGCTGCCGGTTTTTCCACTTCTTTCTTCTTATGCAGTTTATTCATCAGTTTGATAGCGATGAAAATCGCAAATGCGATAATGACGAAATCAAAGATGTTTTGTAAGAAGATGCCATATTCCATTACCACCGGCGGCGTTTCGCCCTGAGCTGGTTTTAAAATCCATTTAAACTGCTTAAAATCTACTCCGCCGATCAATAACCCCAGCGGCGGCATAATGATGTTTGCAACCAATGATGAAACAATTTTGCCGAAGGCTGCGCCGATAATGACACCAACAGCCAGATCGACCACGTTGCCACGCATGGCGAAATCACGAAATTCTTTAAATAAACTCATAAACAGCTCCTTTCCATTGCCAAACCATAAAGTCTAACAAACGAAACAGGGTTTGCCATGGTCAATTAGCTAAGTGCTGAGGATCTACGCGGCGGGATGGGTAAGCAGCTTCCCTGCTGCTTAGCGGGTTTACAGGAAAAACGGGCTGGGTTGGAAAAGTCGTTCCACGTCCGGGACGAACTTTTTGTCGGTCAGGAACATAATGACATGGTCGCCTTGCTCAATGCGCAGGTTGTTATTGGCAATCATGACATCATCGCCGCGTACTACGGCACCGATGATAGTACCTGGAGGCAGTTTAATTTCTTCAACCAGGCGGCCAACCACGCGCGATGTCGTTTCGTCCCCGTGCGCGATAGCTTCAATCGCCTCGGCAACACCGCGACGCAATGATGAAACACTCACAATATCCGCCTTTCGTACATGGCTAAGCAGAGCTGAGATGGTGGCCTGCTGAGGCGAAATCGCGATATCAATCACGCTGCCCTGTACCAAATCGACATAGGCACGACGCTGGATAAGCACCATAACTTTTTTGGCGCCCATTTTTTTAGCCAGCATCGCTGACATGATGTTCGCTTCATCGTCGTTGGTTACGGCAATGAAAAGATCGACCTGATCGATATGTTCTTCAGCTAATAATTCTTGATCCGAAGCATCGCCATAAAAAACGATCGTATCCTGCAGCAGTTCCGCCAGTTCCGCAGCGCGCTGCTGATTACGTTCAATCAGTTTTACGCTGTAGTTTTTTTCCAGCCGCAGCGCCAGGCCATAGCCAATATTGCCGCCGCCAACGAGCATGATTCTTTTGTAAGGCTTTTCCAGTCGCTGCATCTCGCTCATTACCGCGCGGATATGCTGACTGGCCGCGATAAAGAAGACTTCATCGCCCGCTTCGACAATGGTTGAACCTTGCGGACGAATAGGGCGATCCTGGCGAAATATGGCCGCCACACGCGTATCTATGTGCGGCATATGTTCCCGCATAATCGATAACGGGTTACCAATCAGCGGGCCGCCATAATAAGCTTTCACTACCGCCAGGCTTACTTTGCCTTCAGCGAAATTGACCACCTGCAATGCGCCGGGATACTCGATCAAACGGTAAATATTATTGATTACCAGCTGTTCCGGCGAGATCAAGTGATCGATCGGCACGGCTTCCGGTATAAACAACTTTTCCGCATCGCGAATATAGTCGGCAGCACGAATACGGGCGATACGGTTGGGCGTGTTGAACAACGTATAAGCCACCTGACAGGCAACCATATTCGTCTCATCGGAACTGGTGACCGCAACCAACATGTCAGCATCCTGCGCACCGGCCTCACGCAAAATACGCGGATGAGAACCGTGCCCCTGCACAACGCGCAGATCGAACTTGTCCTGCAGCTGACGCAGGCGCGTAGCGTCTTTATCCACGACGGTAATATCGTTGTTTTCGCCTACGAGATTTTCCGCCAGCGTGCCGCCAACCTGGCCCGCCCCGAGAATGATTATTTTCATCGTTGTTTCAACTTATAGGTTGCCGCAGCGCATACTACGTTATCTTTTTATTAGCTTAGCGTAAAAGAAGCCATCCCCATCCTGCGGATGCGGGAAACACTGCAGGCCAATGGTTGCATCATCGCTAAGGGGAACATGTTCCGCATCCTGATGACGTTCCAGGAAGCTTTCAATTTGCAGGCTATTCTCTTCCGGCAGGATGGAACAGGTTGCATAAATCAGCGTGCCGCCGCTCTTCAGATAAGGCCAGATGGCATCCAGAATTTCACGCTGCAACGCCGCCAGTTCAGCAATATCACGGTCGCGTCGCAACCATTTGATATCAGGATGACGGCGAATGACGCCGGTAGCGGAGCAGGGCGCATCCAGTAAAATTCGGTCGAACGGGGTCTCATCACACCATTGCGCCGGAAAACGTCCATCACCCTGTTTAACCTCCGCCTGCATATTCAGCCGCTGCAGGTTTTCATAAACGCGCTTTAATCGCTGCGCATCAATATCAACGGCCATAACATGCGCCTCTGGCGCCGCTTCAAGAATATGCGTTGTTTTGCCGCCGGGTGCCGCGCACAGATCCAGAATTCGTTCGCCGTTCTGTGGCGTAAGCCAGGTGATGCAGCCCTGCGCTGATGCATCTTGTACCGTGACCCATCCCCGATCGAAGCCGGGTAGCAGGCCCACCGCTGAAGGCGTTTCTAACATCAACGCATCAGGGTAAATGGGATGAGGCGTGGCATCGTTGCCGCTTTCCTGCAATAACGTCAGCCACTGCTCACGGCTATGATGCTGGCGGTTAACGCGTAGCCACATTGGCGGTCGTTGATTATTCGCCTCAACAATTTGCTGCCATTGCTCTGGCCAGGCCTGCTGTAAGCGTTTCAGCAACCAGCCCGGGTGCAAAAAGCGCTGGGTAGAGTGCTCCAGCTGCGCCATTAAGTCAGGCTGCTGGCGCTGAAACTGGCGTAACACGCCATTGATTAAGCCTTTCATCTGCGGGCGTTTCAGAACGGTTGCGCCTTCAACCGTTTCAGCCAGCGCAGCGTGCGCCGGAATACGCGTATAAAGTAGCTGATAAACCCCCACCATTATCAGAAAGTGCAGAGAGCGCTGCTTACCGGTTAACGGGCGAGACATGAGCTGCTTAATCACGGCCTCAAGAAGCGGTAACGTACGCAACACGCCGAAACAGAGCTCCTGCAACAACGCGCTATCTTTATCCGAGAGATTTTTTTGTGCTGCTGGCAACAGGTTGCTCAGTGATTGCCCCTGTTCTACTACGCACTCAAGTGTTTGGGCCGCAAGGCTGCGAAGATTAACCGTTTTTTTCATATTTGAATCATCAATAAACTAAGCCCGGTATGATTACCGGGCTTTGAATCAGGCGAGGCGCATTCCTGGCGTAAACCATTCACGGCGTGAGTTCAGGATATCCTGAGCCGACATGGCTTTTTTTCCTGCGGGCTGCAAGGTTTGGATATTCAGAATGCCTTCAGCGGTCGCGACCTGAATACCGTTTTTATCAGCCTGCACCACTTCGCCAGGCTGATAGCCAGCCTGATGCGGCAGAACCGTGGCCTGCCATACCTTCACCGGCTGCTCTTCAACGTAAAAATAGCTAACAGGCCAGGGATTAAACGCACGAATACAGCGTTCAAGCTGAGCGGCCGAGAGAGACCAGTCGAGCTGGGCCTCCTTTTTACTTAGCTTTTCAGCATAGGTGGCGAGGGCATTATCCTGCGGCTGCGGCTGGAGGCTGCCCTGGCTTAAATGCGTAAGGGTTTCCAGCAAACCTTGCGGGCCTAACTCTGCCAGACGCGTATATAAGGTGGCGCTGGTATCTGCAGCGGTAATGGGGCATGCCAGCTTCAGCAACATCGCGCCGGTATCCAGACCCACATCCATTTGCATAATGGTCACGCCGGTTTCGCTGTCGCCAGCCCACAGTGAGCGCTGAATCGGCGCCGCGCCGCGCCAGCGCGGAAGCAGAGAACCATGAACATTAATACAGCCGAGGCGCGGCATATCCAATACTGCCTGCGGCAGAATCAAGCCATAAGCCACTACCACCATCACATCAGCCTGTAAATCGGCTACCAGCTGCTGACTTTCCGCAGGACGTAGCGATTTCGGCTGGAACACCGGCAGGCCATGCTGCTGCGCCAGCAGTTTAACCGGGCTTGACGTCAGTTTATTACCGCGTCCGGCAGGACGATCGGGCTGGGTAAAAACACCCACGATTTGATGCTTAGACGTAAGCAGCGCGTCAAGATGACGCGCTGCAAAGTCAGGGGTGCCGGCAAAAATGATTTTTAATGATTCGGACACGCTATTCCTTACTGTCAGGAGGCTCGGGTATTAAGGCGAGCCAGCTTTTCCAGTTTCTGGCGAATACGTTGACGTTTTAACGGGGAGAGGTAATCAATAAACAGCTTCCCGACCAGGTGATCCATCTCATGCTGAATACAAATTGCCAACAGGCCATCCGCTTCCAGCTCAAAAGATTTGCCCTCACGATCCAGCGCGCGGATTTTTACCCGCTCGGAACGAGGAACCAGCGCACGCTGTTCAGGAATAGAAAGGCAGCCCTCTTCAATACCCGTTTCACCGCTTTCTTCCAGCAGCTCAGGATTGATCAGCACCAAACGTTCATCACGGTTTTCTGAAACATCGATAACAATAATGCGCTGGTGGATATCTACCTGCGTTGCCGCCAGGCCAATACCTTCTTCCGCGTACATCGTTTCAAACATATCATCGACGATACGCTGGATTTCTGCATCCACTTTAGCGACAGGTTTCGCGACAATGCGAAGACGATCGTCGGGATAATGTAATACATGTAAAACTGACATAACTTTCCAGATCTGTATTCAGAGAAGTAACCATCGTTACCTCTTATTGTAGACATTTCACCTGCTGATTGACAGCATTGCGCACCAGGGAAAGCGGGTACTGGCGCACATCGACAGGGAAAGTGAGATGACTGCAAAAGAAGTATGGTTACGCCTGATGAACGTAAAAGGGCTGTGCGGCGATAAAATGTTAACGGCCGCAAAACAGCTAAGTCGCGGCGGCTATCACGATCCGCAAAACTATATTGCCGCAGGCCTTGATGCTACGCAGATTCAGGCATTTCAGTCGGTGCCCGAAAGCCGCCTTGCGCAGGCGCTGAGTTGGCTTGAACAGCCGGATCACCATTTACTCACCGCTGAAGATGCGCGGTTTCCGCCCTTATTGAAGAACGTTGCGCGCTATCCTGCGGCATTAATGGTGCATGGCGATCCGCAACTGCTCGCGACGCCGCAGCTGGCGGTAGTGGGTAGCCGCAACGCTTCCCATTACGGTCGACAATGGGGCGACTATTTTACCCAGGTTCTGGCCGCGAGCGGGCTGACCATTACCAGTGGCCTGGCGCGCGGAATTGATGGCGTGGCTCATCGGGCCGCCTTAACGGTAAAAGGCAAAACCATCGCCGTGCTGGGAAGCGGGTTAGAAAGGATTTACCCGGCGAATCATCACCGCCTGGCGCAAGAGATTGTTATGGCTGGTGGCGCGTTGGTATCCGAGTTTCCGCTTGATACCTCGCCGCTGGCCTGTAATTTTCCGCGACGCAATCGCATTATCAGCGGGCTTAGCCTTGGTGTGTTGGTCGTAGAGGCTTCCCTTAAAAGCGGCTCATTAGTGACGGCGCGTTATGCGCTGGAGCAAAATCGGGAAGTGTATGCGTTGCCCGGGCCGCTGGGGAGCGATGTCAGCGAAGGCACGCACTGGCTTATTCAGCAGGGGGCGTTATTAGTTGCTCACCCCAATAATATCCTTGAACAGATTAACAGCGACCTGCAGTGGTTAACGCTTTCAGCGCAGAATACAATTAATTCTTCAGACAATGCTGATGCTCCATTGCCATTTGCCGATGTGTTGGCTAACGTAGGAGATGAGGTTACACCTGTTGACGTCGTCGCTGAACGTGCCGGCCAACCTGTGCCAGCCATCATAGCTAAACTGCTTGAGCTGGAGTTAGCAGGATGGATCGCAGCTGTACCCGGCGGCTATGTCCGATTGAGGAGGGCATGCCATGTTCGACGTACTAATGTACTTGTTTGAAACTTATATCCACAGCGAAGCAGAGATGCGCGTTGACCAGGATAAACTGACTGATGATCTGGCAGATGCTGGCTTTCATCGTGACGATATCAATAATGCGTTGAACTGGTTGGAAAAATTAGCAGATTATCAGGACGGACTTGTCGCTCCGATACTGCTGACCACCGATCCGCTCTCGATGCGTATCTATACAGAGGAAGAAAGTCAGCGTCTTGATGCCAGCTGTCGCGGCTTCATTCTGTTCCTGGAGCAAATTCAGGTTTTAAACCTGGAAACGCGTGAGATGGTTATCGAACGGGTAATGGCCCTGGATACGTTTGAGTTTGATCTGGAAGATCTTAAATGGGTGGTGCTGATGGTGCTGTTTAATATTCCAGGATGTGAAAATGCCTATCAGCAGATGGAAGAGTTACTTTTCGACGTCAATGAAGGAATGTTGCACTGAGTTATTCCTCAGTGACCTAACACAATGAGTAAACCTGCACTTTTCACAGTGCGAAAACAAGAATCCTGCCCCACTTGTGGGGCAGATCTCGTTATTCGCTCCGGAAAGCATGGTCCTTTTCTTGGCTGTTCACATTATCCAGACTGTGATTATGTCCGTCCTCTGAAAAACCAGTCGGATGGGCATATCGTTAAAGTTCTGGAGGGTCAACAATGTCCGGTATGCCAGGCCGATCTGGTATTACGTCAGGGGCGTTATGGCATGTTTATCGGCTGTAGCCGCTATCCGGAATGTGAGCATACTGAAGTGATCGATCGCCCGGATGAAACTTCTATTGCTTGCCCACAGTGCCAGCAGGGTCATCTGGTGCAACGACGTTCACGTTTTGGTAAGACTTTTCATGCCTGCGATCGTTATCCTGATTGCCAGTTTGCAGTGAACTTCACGCCAAAAGAGGGAACATGCATATATTGTCATTTCCCCTTATTAATCGAAAAAAAGACGGCTCAGGGTTTGAAACGCTTTTGCGCCAGCAAAGCGTGCGGTAAACCCGTTGAGGCAGGAAACAGCAGTGAATAAAGAAATCATTCCCGGAACAGTTAGCTGGTGTGCTGAGCAGCTGCAACAGCAGGCGGTTATTGCGTATCCAACAGAGGCTGTATTTGGCCTGGGTTGCGATCCTGACAGTGAAAAGGCCGTTATGCAGCTACTGGCGTACAAGCAGCGTCCGGTTGAAAAAGGGCTGATTTTAATCGCCGCTGATTATCAGCAGCTTATGCCTTACATCGCCGATCACGAACTTTCGGTAACGCAGCGCGAAAAGATGTTTGCCTCCTGGCCCGGCCCCGTAACATGGGTGTTGCCGGCGTTGCCGCGTACGCCACGCTGGTTGACGGGACGTTTCGATACGTTGGCGGTGCGTGTCACCGACCATCCGGCAGTACAGGATCTATGCCGCCAGTTTGGTAAGCCGCTGGTTTCAACCAGCGCTAATCTGAGTGGCCAGCCTCCCTGCCGTAACGTTGCCGAGGTTCTGCAGCAGTTTGGTGAGCGCTTCCCTGTATTGCAGGGAGAAACCGGCGGTCGGTTAAATCCTTCTGAGATTCGCGATATTATCAGCGGCGATATTATTCGCCAGGGATGAGATATGAATAACTTCGTGGTTATAGGTAACCCGATTGCGCACAGCAAATCGCCCCTTATTCACCATGAATTTGCCCAACAAACCGGCATTGAGCATCGCTATGGGCGCCTGCTTGCGCCGCTGGATGGTTTTGCAGCAAGCCTACAGGGCTTTTTACAGCAGGGCGG
Organism: Mixta sp. BE291; assembly: GCF_031457955.1. Classification (NCBI taxonomy): domain Bacteria; kingdom Pseudomonadati; phylum Pseudomonadota; class Gammaproteobacteria; order Enterobacterales; family Erwiniaceae; genus Mixta; species Mixta sp. BE291. The sequence continues at coordinate 529,912 of NZ_JAVDXN010000004.1, forward strand.
CAAGGGAGCCAATATCACATTACCGTTTAAGCAACAGGCTTATGAACTGGCTGATGTGCTAACGGAACGAGCAGCTCTGGCTGGAGCCGTGAATACGGTGTACCAACGGCAGGACGGGCAGTTACTGGGCGATAATACTGACGGAATCGGCTTATTAAGCGATTTAGAAAGGTTATCTTTTGTTAAGCCGGGCGCTAATGTTCTGTTGATTGGCGCGGGCGGTGCCGCTCGCGGTGTGATTCTGCCTCTGCTTTCTTACGGTTGTTCGCTGACAATAACCAACCGTACCTCTGCGCGAGCTGAGGAGCTGGCCACTATGTTTGCCCATACCGGCGCAATTAAAGCGCTGGGTATGGCGGAGTTGACAGATAACAAGTTCGATTTGATCGTTAACGCCACTTCCAGTGGGGTTGACGGTGCCGTTCCGGAACTGCCTGCTTCGATCGTTGATCCGACTACGCGCTGCTACGATATGTTTTATCAGCAGGGAACGACGCCTTTCCTGAAATGGTGTCGGCAGTCAGGGGCAACAGCTACGGCAGATGGCTTAGGGATGTTGGTAGGGCAGGCGGCACACGCGTTCCTGCTCTGGCATGGCGTATTGCCGGACGTTGCGCCCGTGTTGAGCCGTTTGCAAGAGGAGCTGGTTTCGTGAATCAGGCGATACAGTTTCCCGACAGAGAGAACTGGGATGAAACGCGCCAGGCGGTCTGTTTTCCCGTAATGGTTAGCGGTTTTCAATTAACCTGCGCTATTACCAAAAACGCGCTTTGCCAGCGGTTCGGTGAAGGGGAACCGCTGACGGTATTCCGCGCTAACCGCTGGGATCTGGAAGATCTGGCGCAAGCGCTAATAGAAGCCCATAAAGAAGACGATCAGGGTTGGGTCTGGCTTTCCTGATCCAGGTAGTCATCTTTCCAGGTCACATAGTTGTTTGCAGAATAGCGTAACCCTTCAATTTCTTTTTCATTTAGCGGACGGATTTGCTTAACCGGGCTGCCAAGATAGAGGTAGCCTTTTTCGAGTCGCTTTCCGGGCGGCACCAGGCTACCTGCGCCAATCATAACGTCATCTTCTACTATTACGCCGTCTAAAAGAATCGAACCCATACCAACCAGCACCCGGTTGCCAATAGTACAGCCATGCAACATCGCTTTATGACCAACCGTTACCTCCTCGCCAATAATCAGAGGGAAGCCTTCAGGCCGTGCGGCTGATTTATGCGTTACGTGCAAAACGCTGCCATCCTGAATATTGCTGCGCTTACCGATCACCACTTTATTCACATCCCCCCGTATCGCCACTAAGGGCCAGATACTGACATCATCTTCCAGAGTAACATCGCCAACGACTACGCTGGTGGCATCAACCATCACACGCTCGCCTGTACGAGGGAAAAATTGCTTATAAGAACGTAAAGCAGTAGCCATGATCTTGCTCCTTTAAGGTGAAGGCTTGCAGCGTAACGAATAACTGATGAAAGTATCGTTGATATTGTGCGGCAATTTTAAGCCGATCGCATAAGATCGCAGCGAAAAGAATGAAAAGTCAGCAACCGGTAAAAAAGATCGAAAAAAGGCTTGTGCAATAAATTCGGATCCCTATAATGCGCCTCCATCGACACGGCACAACGGCTTACGCCACGCGGTGTTGAGCGGTTCACTGAGGTGAATCGCCGGAGAAAAACTTCTGAAAAAGAGGTTGACTCTGAAAGAGAGTAGCGTAATATACGCCACCTCGCGGCAACGGCAACAAACGCCGGTCGCACCGCTCTTTAACAATTTATCAGACAATCTGTGTGGGC